>JAOPYO010000291.1 GCA_025964575.1 Actinomycetes bacterium | reverse complement strand
GCGGCCAGCGTGATCTTCAAACCGCTGATCGACATGTTGATGTGCTCCTGGGGGAGTAGCTGATCCAATATCGAAGTATCAGATGCAGGTGCGAGCCGAAAAGATCGACATAATTTTGAAACGGCCGACGATTCTCAGAGTGAGAGTGCACACCATCGTCAGACAGGCGGTGGCGGAGAATGCACGAGTCCTGCGACGCCCCGTCAACTGATCTGCCGACTCAACGCATTCGGCGTTTCTGCATAGCTGAGGGCCATTAACGATATCGATCCAGAACCACGGTTCATCAGGGCCTCAGGACCCAATCCAGACCCATATCAGGCTAGTACCCAGGCACTACATAGTGCCTTGCGCCCGGTCGGCCGCGGCTCTCGGCAATCCAGGAGGGATCATTCCGTGGACATGGTGTACGTGCCGAACCACCAGGCCATGGCGGACGCTCGAGTTGTCACTCCCAGTTTCGCGAATATGCGATTCACGTGATTCTTCACGGTGTTCTCCGAGAGGCACAGCTCCCGGGCGATGTCTCCGTTGGAGTGCCCTCGAGCGATGATGTTCATGACTTCGGTCTCGCGGGCGGTCAGACTGTGGCGGGGCGGATGGGCCGGCTCGGCCGTGAGGTTCTGGGGCGTGTCGCGACATGCCTCGACGAGGACCTTGCTCGCGGCTGGGGAGAGCGGATTGGCGCGACCGGTCACCACGTCGTGCACCGCTGCGCGGAGCTGCTCGGCGGTGAGGGAGCCATGCACGAGGTATCCGGCCGAGCCATTGCGGATGGCCGATTTGATGACCTTCGCGTCCGTCTCGTAGGCGACCATGAGGACTCGTGTGAACGTGCTGATCTGCCGCGCCACGGCCGGGCCGTCGACCACAGGCATGCGAACATTCAGCAGCACCAGGTCAGGTCGTAGTCGCCCGGCCATCTCGATCGCCTGGGCTCCGTTGACCGCCGCTCCGACGACCTTGACGTCCACGGTCTCGAGCATGGTCACCAGCCCGGTGCGGATCACGAAATCGCAGTCCGCCACAATCGCCCGGACCCTGGTCGTGGAGTTCACGCATCCTCCTCAACGTGCCAGAGAGCGAAACTCGGACGCTAGAAGTATGAAGATCCGCTCCGCCCAGAGGAACCGGTCGCATCACGGGTCTTCTCGCGCCGACCCCCACGCCGGTTACGTAACCAGAAGCGTTCGGTTACGTAGCCTCGTCAGGCGGCCGCTGCGGTGCAGGCCCCGACGATGTTAGGACTTCTCGGCACCTCCGAGATCGGCGAGCTCGGCCCGGGAGGACACGCCGAGTTTGGGGAAGGCTTTGTACAGGTGGTACTCGACGGTGCGGGGGCTTAGGAAGAGCTGAGCGGCGATCTCACGACTCGTGGCTCCGACCGCGGCCAATCGCACGACCTGCCCCTCCTGTGGGGTGAGGTGGCTGAACGGATCGGTGTCGCCGACTTCCGGACCGGTGGCTTCGTCAGGGGCCTCGCCGCTGGCATGCAATTCGGCCCGTGCCCGTGCGGCCCAGGGCGCGGCCCCCAGCAGTTCGAAGGCCGCCAGTGCCGCGCGTAGATGCACCCGGGCCTGGCCCCTCCGGCGACCCCGCCGGAGCCACTCTCCGTACAGCAACGCGGTGCGGGCCTGCTCAAATGGCTGATCCGACTCCCCGTGCAACCGCATGGCCGCCTGATAGTGCCGCTCGGCCTCCTCACCCGAGCTCACCAGCGCCCGGCAACGCGCGGCCATGGCTTCCAGCCAGGTCTGACCAGCGTGTCTGCTCCATTCCTCCAGCCGGGTCAGCGGCTCTTTCGCCCGGTCCAGCAGGTCTGCGCGCACCGCTGCCTCGACCTGATCGGCCGCGTAGTACAGAGCCGTGATCGGATGGCATGCCATGTCCTCCAGGTGGCCGAGGGCCGCCTCGGGCCGCCCGAGGCCGAGGTGCAACAGGCCGAGGGCAGCGAACGCCATGGCCTGGCTGGTGACAATCCCACGAGAGCGGCCATACTCGATCGTTTCCCGAGCCAGCGCCTGGCATCGCGCCTCGTCCCCTGCCGCCGCGGCGAGCCATGCCATGACACCACGGACGTGGCCGACACGATGCCCTTGGCCGATGTCCTGGGCGATGCGACATGCCTCGTCAGTGCTGACGAGCGCCTCACGATGACGGCCTCGGGCCAGCTGGGCCTGAGCGAGCAGCACGAGCCCATGGGGAAGCACGCCGAACATGCTGTGCTCACGGCAGGACTCCACCACCGAGGCGGCCAACACTTCAGCGGAGACGTTGTCACCCGTCACGATGCTGAGTGATGCGGCGAGAAGACGCATCTCCCACCGGTTGGCCGGAGCCGACACGGCCTGTACTGCTTCATGGATCGAGGTGAGATCGATATCGAGCTCGCCCGCGAAGAAGTCGGCCATGGCGGCCATCCCACCCGCAAGGCTGCGAAACCGCGGAGTCGCCGAGAGCGCCGTGCGATCAAGACCGGCCCTGGCGTCTCGGGCCAGTTGGGAGTCGCCACCGAACGAGGCGTAGCGAACCGCCCCCACGAGGAGGAACGCCGCCCCGTCAGGATCACTGACCATCATCTGGGTGGCCGCTTCGACCAACATGCGACCGGCCCTCTGTGGCGACCCCTGCTCGAACTCCACGGCCGCGCACACGCGCGCCAGACCCGCCTGATCCGCCGGGTCCGTGGCCAGCGCGGCGGCCTCGCGGCCCAGGGCGTACGCCCGCCCCAGCTGGCCCGCAGGGATCGCCAGTTCCGCGGCAGCGACCAGGCGACGGCTTCTCTGTCGCTCATCGCCGGTCAGTTGGGCCGCGCGCTCGTACGCCGCAGAGGCCGCAGCCGTCGCCTGACGCTCGCGGGCACGCAGGGCCGCCCGTTCCAGCTCCGCGGCCACCCGTTCGTCGGGTCCGCTCGCGGCGGCGGCAAGATGCCAGGCGCGCCGGTCGGCGTGCTCGGAGCCCTCCAGAACCTCGGCCAGCGCAAGATGGGTGGCGACGCGCTGGGCGTACGTCGCCCCCTGGTAGATGGCGGCTCGGATCAGCGGATGACGGAACACCAGGCGGTCCTCGCTGATATGAATCAGGTCGGATCGTTCAGCGGGTCCCAGCTCCAGCGCAGAACAGCCAAGCCGGTCCGCCGCCCGTATGACGAGCCCGAGATCGCCGGTGTCGTCGGTGGCTGCGACCCGGAGCAGGTCCTGTGTGGACTCCGGGAGCCGACGGACTCGTGCCTGGAAAGAACTCTGGACGCGGTTGAACGGCGGAACGGTTCCGCCATCGAACAGGAGCGGACCCAGCCGACCCGCGCGCTGCTCCGGGGTCAGCGCCTTCGGCAGCTCGATGAGCGCCAGCGGATTCCCTTCCGCCCCGGCCAGGACCCGCTGCCGGACCTGCGGAGCCAGGCCATCGGTGCGATCGGCGAGCAGCGCACCGGCCGCTTCATCGTCCAGTCTGCGGAGCTCCAGATCAGGCAGGCCCTCCGTGCTCAAGGGCTGCCAGCCATCCCGGACGGCGGCCAGCATCACGATGCCCTCCGCGTCAAATCTGCGCGCGGCGAACAGCAGCGCCTCCGCGGAGGCTTCGTCCAGCCACTGGGCATCGTCGATCAGGCACAACAGCGGACCCTCGGCATTGAACTCCGACATCAGGGTGAGCACGGCGAGGCCGATGAGGAACTTGTCGTGCTCTGCGGCCGACGTGAGGCCCAATGCGCTCTTGAGGGCGGCGGCCTGCGGCGCCGGAAGCCGGTCAAGGTGGCCAAGAGCGGGCCGCAACAGCAGGTGCAGGGCGGCGAAGGGGAGCCGAGCTTCGGACACGGATGCCAGCACACGCAGGACCGGCAGGTCGGCCGCGCGGCCGGCGGCGTACTCGAGGAGCGCCGTCTTACCGATCCCGGCCTCACCTCGAAGGAGGAGAACCCCACTTCGACCGGTCCGGGCACCGGCGATCAGCCGATCTATTTCGCGCTGCTCCGACTCCCGCCCGTGCAGCATTCGCTCAGACCTCTCTCGTCAGCGCGGTCTGCCACCCTGACGAGACCGGCTGTCGGCTGTCTCTGTTCGTGACAGTAGTCGCTGACCGCGACAGGCACGCCGTAATCGCGATCACCGGGGGCTCCTCTTCATGTCCCGCCTCGCTGAGACGTATCGGCGCTTCGTTGAGTCGTGGCGTGTCCCGCACCTCGGGGCGAGAAGGTGCGGGACACGCCACGAGCCAACGGGATCAGGGATGGTGGGGGGCCTCGTTGGTCCAGCCGGCCTCCAGGACCACCTGGTTGCTGAGGATCGTGCCTGGCTGCAGGCCTCGCATCGAACCACCCGCCTTCACCACGATGTCTTGCTCACCGAGGACCTGATAGGTCTTCGGGTCCAGCACGAGCACCTCGTCGAAGACCGTGCCGCTGCCCTCCCGCATCGTGGCCCGGGCC
>JAOPYO010000195.1 GCA_025964575.1 Actinomycetes bacterium | reverse complement strand
AGGAGGTGTTCGGCCCCAGCCCGCTCGTCTTGCTCTTCAGAATGAGGGCTCCGGCGATCAGTGAGGCGGCCACCACGATGGCCGCCATGAGCACGATCACCACGGTCCTGGTCCGGCCGGGCCGCTGCTGCGGCTGTGTGTATGGCTGATGGTCATACGCCGGCTGATGCGCGTGGGTGGTGGGCTGCTGCCACGGGCCGTGCACGGGCGGCTGCCAGTCCGACTGAATCTCCGTCTGCATCTCGTCTTCGGACCGCGGACGGGACTCCTGACGGAAGGTTGCGGGCCGCTGTGCGGCGGCCGCGTTCTCCTCGACGGCGGCGCGTTCCCGGGCCGCCACGCTTTCCCGGGCGAGCGCTTCGAGCTCGGCCGAGTCCAGCACGGTCTCCAGCGCCACCGGCTCCTGCCGCTTGGCCGGCTGGTCGAGCACGGTCTCGGCCACCTGCGGCCGACGGGAGGTCGGCGGGACGACCCGCTCGTTGGCCACCTCGGAGAGCAGGGGCATCGCGGTCTCCGCCGTCATGCGCTCGGCCGGGGTGCGGGCCAGCAGCCCGAGCAGCACCCGGCGCAGCGAACCCGCGTTGCGAGGCGGCGGCACCTCCTCGGTCAGTGCGGCGGCCAGCGCGGACATCGCGTCCGAGCGCTCGTACGGCGCCTTGCCCTCGACCGCCGCGTACAGCGTCGCGCCAAGGGCCCACAGATCCGAGGCGGGCACCGCCCGCTCTCCCTGCACCCGCTCCGGCGGGATGTAGGCGGGCGAACCCATGACCAGACCGGTCTGGGTCAGTGTCGCGTCCCCCTCGACCTGGGCGATCCCGAAGTCGGTGAGCACGGCCCGCCCGTCCTCGGTGATCAGCACGTTGCTCGGCTTGACGTCGCGGTGCAGAATGCCGGCCTGGTGCGCGTGGCTCAGCGCGGCCAGGACCTGGCGGCCGATGTCCGCGGCGGTACGGGGGGTGACCGGTCCGTCCTCGTCGATCACGTCCTGGAGCGACCGGGCCCGGACCAGTTCCATGACGATCCAGGGCCGGCCGTCCTCTTCGATGACGTCGTGCACGGTCACCACACCAGGGTGGCTCAGCCGTGCGGAGGCACGGGCCTCCCGAAACGTACGCTGGTAGAGCACGTCTCGCTCGGCCGCGCTGAGCCCCGGCGGGAGCAGGACCTCCTTGACCGCGACCTCACGATCGAGGATCTCGTCATAGGCACGCCAGACCGTGCCCATCCCGCCTCGGCCCACCGCCGCCACCAGCCGGTATCGATTACCGACCAGACGACCCTGATCCTGCGTCATGACTTTATGGTCCCCCGGACGATGGACTACTGACCAGACGAACCCTGTAGCCGTCTGCCGTGCGACTGCCTATCTGGGACGCGCGAGTCCACCCACAGGTTCAATCCTTCCCTATGGGCGGAACGAATTGAGGAAATTGTCTACATTATCGGCCCGGGACTTCCACTGGCTGACGGGAATCGAAATGAAGACCGCGAACGACCGTCCACCGGATCGGACGCCGCGGTCCATAGCGTGCATCGCGGTCCCCGACGGGGTGACGTAGGTGAACTCGAGGTCTGCCGCGTCGTAGGCGAGCCCTGACACCCGGGTCAGTCCCACACGCTGGTATGACGGCAGCGCACCGTCGGCCTTGGCCTTCGGCTCCCAGGTCTCCCAGTGCCGGTACGCGTCGCCCTTCCAGCCCGTATGGTCCACCTGGACGAACGCCGGCGAATGGGAATCGCGCCAGATCTCACCGCGGCTACTCGCGATACGGTGCCAGCCGGAAGGCACCCGGAGCGAGTAGCCAGGACCGCTGACCTTATGCCAGCCGGCCGCGGGCAGTGAAGCGGCCGCCGAGTGGGACGGCTTCGCCGATGAGGCCGATGGGGCTGATGGGGATGCGCCGACGTTCGAGGCGGCGGGGTTCGACGGCACGACCTGAGTGCCGGGGGGTGTTCCCGTCTTGTCCTGGGAACGCAACACCAGGAACCCCGCGAGTACGACCACGGCCCCGGCGAGCAGGGCCACGACGGCCACCAGACCCGAGTTGATCCCCCGGCCCCGCCGGGCCTCCGGCACGTCGACCGGCAGCGGCGGCCGGTATTCCCCGAGCCCACCGGACGGGGACGCGGTGGCGCGCACGGGAGGCGACGGATCATACGAAGCGGGCGGAGTGTCCGCGGCCCACCTTTCGTCGGGGCGGGTCTCCGTACGCAACCCACCGGGCGACTCGGTCCACGCTCCCATCCCGGATCCCACGGTGGATTCCGCCGGGGTGGGAGGCGGCACCGGCTGGGTGCGCCCCTCGGCGGGCCAGGGGCCGGCCACGACCTCGGTGAGCCGGTCCGCGGCGGCCTCGCCGGTCAGCCGCTCAGCGGGGTCCTGATGGAGCAGCCCCATCAGCACCGGAGTGAGGGGCCCGGCATTGCGGGGCGGCGGCGCCTCCTGGGTCAGGACCGCGGCCAGGGTCGACATCGCGTCGGTGCGCTCGTGCGGCGGCCGGCCGTCGCAGGCGGCGTAGAGGGTCGCGCCGAGTGCCCACAGGTCGGTGGCCGGGGTGGCCCGATCTCCCCTGGCCCGCTCGGGGGCGATGTAGGCGGGCGAACCCATGACCAGACCGGTCTGGGTCAGCGTCGCGTCCCCCTCCACCTGGGCGATTCCGAAGTCGGTGAGCACGGCCCGGTCCTCGTGCGCTTCGCGCAGCAACAGAACGTTGGCCGGCTTGACGTCGCGATGCAGGATGCCCGCCGCATGGGCGGTACGGAGTGCGCCGATCAACTGTCGGCCGATCCCGGCCACCAGGGCGGGCGGCAGCGGACCATCAGCGTCGACGATCTCCTGCAGCGAGCGGGCCCGCACGAACTCCATGACGATCCAGGGCCGGTCGTCGTCCTCGATGACGTCGTGGACGATCACGATGCCGGGGTGGCTCAGCCGGGCGGTGGCCCGAGCCTCCCGCTTGGTGCGCTCGTGGAGCACATCACGGTCGGCGTCACTCAGCCCAGGGTGGACCAGGACCTCCTTGATGGCGACGTCCCGGCCGAGCACCTCGTCCCGGGCATGCCAGACCGTGCCCATGCCGCCTCGGCCGACATGCGCCAGCAGCCGGTAGCGCCCAGCCAGTACTCGTCCCGCACCTTCCGCACCATCCGACACGGGACGCGACCCTACCGACTCCAGCTAACAGTTCGGAAACGCGCTCGCGGCCGACCGACCGCACGATCAGGGCGGGGACGCCGGAACAAAATGATCGAAGACGGGAGCGAGTTCCGTTCGGGTCTTCTCCCACTCACCGTCCGGCGCGGAGATCACGATGGCGTAGCCGTGGCCGTTCATGATGAAACCGCGACTGAGCACGTGCTTCTTGCCGGTGCCGGCCTGCCAGGTGTACTCCCAGTCCGAAGCCTTCTTGCCGGAGGAATCGGCGACCGGGGCACCCTGGGCGACCGGATCGAGCCGGAGCCGGTGATAGCCCGCGAACCGCCCGGCCACGCTGGGCTCCTGGTCCTGCCAGTCCTTCAGCGCGCTGGGGTCGGGATGGGAGGTCTGGTCGATCTGCACATAAGTGTTGTGGTCCGGAGAGTAGAAGAAGTCTCCGCCGTTCTTGTGCTGCGGGCCGGCCCAGCTCTTGGGGACGGCGATGGAGTAACCGGTCGAGTCCTTGTAGGTCCTGAACCCGACAAGGGTCGCTGCTGACGGCTTGGCCGTGGCCGTGGCACTCGTCGGTGTCCCCGCGGAAGTCTTCGGGGAGCCGGGGGCGGAGACGGGCTTCTCACCGCCGTGCTGCCAGTTCAGAGCGACGACGAGCCCGCCGAGGGCCAGGGCGGCGACCAGCGCCACCCCTGTCCACAGCAGTCGTCCCTGGGCTGGGCGCGCGGCCGACCGCACAGTGGGTTCACCAAGGTGCTGTGCCATCACGGCATCGGTCGGCCCGGCGGGCGCGTCGGCCGGGTCCGTGGTGGCCTCGGCCGGGCCTGCCGGGTGGCCGGAGAGATCCGCGGGCCTCTCGCGGGTGGGCTGATCGGCGAGGACGGAGCGCGGCGGCGGGATCGGCACCGGGAGGGTGCCGCCGGCCTCCTCGAGGTCGCCGCGCAGAAGCCGGTCGATCACCAAACCGGCTTCCAGTGGTGTCATCCGCTGGTCCGGGTCCTTATGCAGCAATCCTTCGATCAACGGCCACAAAGGTCCCGCGGACGCGGTTCGCACCGGATCGTCCGAGATGACCGCCACCAGGGAGGCCATCGGCTCCGTCCGCTCGAACGGTGACTTCCCGTCCACCATCGCGTAGAGGGTCACGCCCAGCGACCATAGATCGGAGGCCGGACCCACGGGATGGCCGCGGGCCCGCTCCGGCGCGAGATAGGCCGGCGACCCCATCACCAGTCCGGTGGTGGTCAGGGTCGCGTCGCCCGCCGAGGTGGCGATCCCGAAGTCGGTGAGCACGGCCCGCTCCCCGGCCGCCAGCAGCACGTTGCTGGGCTTCACGTCCCGGTGCAGCACCCCCGCCTCATGCGCGGCGCTCAGGGCACTGAGCAGTTGCCTGCCCACCTCGGCCGCCCGGCGCCAGGGCAGCGGGCCGTCCTTCTTGATCACTTGGTCCAGGGAACGAGCCCGGATCAGCTCCATGATGATCCACGGGCGACCGTCCTCCTCGACGACGTCATAGACCGTCACCACGCTGGGATGGCTCAGCCGGGCGGTGGCCCGGGCCTCCCGCTTGGTGCGCTCCTGGAGCACGTCGCGTTCGGCGTCGCCGAGACCCGGGTGCACCAGTACTTCCTTGACCGCCACGTCCCGGTCGAGCACCTCGTCGCGAGCGTGCCAGACAGTTCCCATACCGCCCCGGCCCACGCGGGTCAGCAACCGATACCTCCCGGCCAGCACCCGACCTACTCCTCCGTCAAGCAAACAGGACCCCACCAACTCGCATTACACACCGGACAGATCCCCTCGCACAGCGTGATCATGCAACTCATCGTCGAACGATTACATGATCACGGAGTGGGTCAGGGGGTGGGGGTGAAGTTCGACAAGACCGGTGCCAGATGCTGGAGGTCCGATTGCCAGGAGTCGGCGGAGAGTTGCAACGTGATGGCGTACGCGTGACCGTTCATCACCACGGTGCGTTCGAGTATGTGCTTCTTGCCGCTGTCGGATCTCCACTCGTACACCAGGTCTGCGGCCTTGGTCCCGGTCCCGGTGGGGTCCGCGCCGGGTCCGGTCGCCGGGCCTATCACGGGGGGTGTGTAGCCGCCCTTTCCGGCCAGCGCCTCGCCCTGCCTGCTCTTCATGACGTCCAGGGCGCTGTCGGTGGTGTCGGCCAGCTTCCGGAAGATGAGCCGGGTGCTCCTATCGGAGCCGTTGAAGAAGAACTCCCCCGGGCTGTCCCACTTCTTGGGTCCATCCCAGTCGGCAGGGACCGCGGTGGTGAAGCCGTCGCCCTTGTAGATCTTGAACCCGGCCGGGACAGTGGTCGGCGTCGGCGTCGGCGAGGGGGTGACGCTCGCGGTCGCGCCCGTCGTCGGTTTCCCGGGCGGTTTGGCAGTGGTCTTGTGGTCACCCGATGAGAGCGCGTAGACGGCCCAGCCGAGCCCGAGCACGGCGACCAGCACCGCGGCCGCCCACAGCAACCGCGTGCGGCCGGGCGGACCTGACGGGTCCACCGCGGGGGCCGTGCGCTCGCTGACGGGGCTGGCACTGGTGAGCGGAGCCTGCTCCGCCATGGCGACAGGTCGTTCCTCCGCACGGAGCTGCCTCTTGGCGGAGAGCTTCTTCAGCCGGGTGGGACGATTTTCCACCGAGGTCGGTTGCTCCTGCGAGGGATCGAACTCGCCGGCTTCCGGAGGGATGCTCTGCTTGGGCTGAGGGGACACCGGAATCCGCAGGGTGCCCTTGTCCTCGACCGAATCGCGGCGGACGATGTCGTCCAGCACCAGCCCGGCCTGGTGCGCCGTCATCCGCTGGTCGGGGTCCTTGTGGAGGAGTCCTTCGATCACCGGCCACAACGGGCCGGCGGACGCCGTCCACGCAGGGTCGTCCGAGATGATCGCAACCAGCGAGGCCATCGGCTCGACCCGCTCGAACGGCGACTTCCCATCGACCATCGCATAGATCGCCACGCCCAGCGACCAGAGGTCCGAGGCGGGACCGGTGGGGCGGCCACGGGCCCGCTCCGGCGCGATGTAGGCGGGCGAGCCCATCACCAGTCCGGTGGTCGTGAGGGTGGTGTCGCCCACCGAGGTGGCGATGCCGAAGTCGGTGAGCACCGCCCGATCACCCGGGGCCAGCAGCACGTTGCTGGGCTTCACGTCCCGGTGCAGGACTCCGGCCTCGTGCGCGGCGTGCAGGGCTCCGAGCATCTGCCGGCCGACGTCGGCGGCACGGCGCCAGTGCAGCGGTCCGTCTTTTTTGATCACCTGGTCCAGCGAACGGGCCCGGATCAGCTCCATGATGATCCACGGGCGGCCGTCCTCCTCGACCACGTCGTAGACCGTCACCACTCCGGGATGTCCCAGCCTGGCGGCCGTGCGAGCCTCACGGAAAGTGCGTTTGTACTGGGTGTCCCGCTCGTCGTCGGTCAGTCCGTACGGAAAAATGACCTCTTTGACGGCGACGTCACGACCGAGGACCTCGTCATAGGCTTGCCAGACCGTGCCCATACCGCCCCGGCCCACCTGAGCGCCCAGCCGATATCGTCGGGCGAGCAGTCGACCCCCATCGTCACGCGTTACCTCGGGGCCGGGCGTGGGATCGCCCGGAGTCGACTCATTTGGCATATTTATGACCGTCTCGACATTGCGTGCAACCTTGAACGTAGCCTACGGGCTTCAGGCCACTACCCCAGTACCCCTCCCGGGAGGTCATCCTCTCGATCGACGCGCCCTGGTCGTGAGAGTCGGTACAAATGGGGAAGGACTAGAGTCGATTCGGGGGCAGGATGAAGACACAGCGCGGACTGTCTGACGCATGGCAGCGCCTGATCAAGGCCGTGCCGACCATCTTTTTTTGGTATGTCCGGCTGTCCGGGATCGTGTCAATTCTCACCTGGATGTCCTCGGAGATCATCGAAGAGATCGAGGGCGTCTGGCTGCTGCACTGGATCAACTACCTCGGTTCGTCCCCCAGTCTGCCTTACGGTCTGTTCCTCGTGCTCCTCTCCATGGGCGTACGACGGCGTAAGAAGGCCGCATGGCGCATCCTGGTCATGCTCTTCGGCTTCTACACGCTCGTCACCATGGTCGGAGTCACGCAGTTCGGCGGCACGGGTGAATGGATCGCGTTCATCGGTTACGGCTCCGCGCTGGTGCTGCTGATCGTCGGCCGCGGCGAGTTCTCCACGCTGCCCGACCGGGCCAACCGCCGGCTGGCGCTGCTGGTCTTCACCGGCCTGCTCCTCATCAACGGGATCATCGGCACCGTCATCGTCACCATCGGCGACACCAATCCGAAGGGCGACTTCTGGACGCACCCGACCTATGTGGCGCTGCAGACCCTGGTCGGCGCCGGGATAAAGGGCAAGCCGATCGACGTCTCGGTGCCGACGTGGGTGGACTTCAGCCTGGGCTTGATGGGCAGCGTGCTCCTGCTCGTGACCGTGTGGGCACTGTTCCGTCCCGCTCGTGGCGAGGCGGTGCTGACCCCGGAGGAGGAACTTCCGGCCCGCGCGCTACTGGCGGAGTACGGCGAGAACGACTCTCTGGGCTATTTCGCGCTGCGCCGGGACAAGGACGTCATCGTGGCGCCGAACGGCAGGGCCGCGATCGCGTACCGGGTGGACGGGTCGGTCTGCCTGGCCAGCGGTGACCCGCTCGGCGATCCGGAGGCCTGGGACGGCGCGATCGAGGCCTGGCTGGCCGAGTGCTACGCCCACGCCTGGATCCCCGGGGTGATGAGCGTCGGGGAACGCGGCGCGACGGCCTACAGACGGCATGGCATGGACGCCCTGGAACTGGGCGACGAGGCCATCCTGGAACTGAGCGAGTTCAACCTGGACGGCCGGGAGATGCGGCAGGTGCGCCAGGCCGTACGGCGGATCGACCGTGCCGGCTACACCGTGCGAGTCCGGCGGCACAGCCAGATCCCGCCGGAGGAGATGGCCGACCTGATCGCGCACGCCGACCGGTGGCGGGACGGCGCGACCGAGCGCGGCTTCTCAATGGCGCTGAGCCGGCTGGGTGACCCGGCGGACGGCCGGTGCGTGATGGTTGAGGCATTCGACGCTTCGGGTGCCCTGCGGGGGCTGTTGAGTTTCGTGCCGTGGGGCCGGACCGGCCTTTCGCTGGATCTGATGCGGAGGGACCGGACAGCGGAGAACGGCCTGAACGAGTTCATGGTCGCCAAGCTGGCCGAGAACGCCGCCCTGGTCGGAGTCACCCGGCTGTCGTTGAACTTCGCGGTGCTGCGCTCGGTGTTCGAGCGGGGCTCGCAGATCGGCGCGGGCCCGATCCTGCGGCTGGCGTACAGCTTCTTGTCGCTCGCGTCGAAGTTCTGGCAGCTCGAGTCGCTCTATCTGGCCAACGCCAAGTACCAACCGATCTGGCTGCCGCGCTTCGTCTGCTTCGCCCAGTCCCGTGACGTGATCCGGATCGCGCTGGCCGCCGCCCGCGCCGAGGGCTACCTGCCCACGCTCGAGAAGCCCAAGCTGGCCGCCATGGCCGCCCCGTCGTCACAGCTCATCGCGGACATCGAGGCGATGGAAGAGACGGTGGACGCGGCCAGGACTCCGCAGCGACGGCTGTCCGAGCAGGAGCGGGTGCGGCACGACAAGCTGGATGATCTGCGGGCGGCGGGCATCGAGCCCTATCCGATCGGCTTCGACCGCACCGACTACGCCCAGGACATCCGGGAGCGTTTCGGTGATCTGGCGCCCGACACCCACACCGGGACCACGGTTCGGGTCGCGGGCCGGGTGGTGCTGGCCCGCGAGCACGGCCGGCTCTGTTTCGTACAGCTGCGGGACGAGACCGGCGAGCTGCAGATCATGCTGGCCGCCGACCAGGTCGGCGAGGACGCACTGCGAGCCTGGAAGTCGCTCATCGACCTGGGCGACCAGGTCGGGATGGTCGGTGAGGTGATCACGTCCAGAACCGGTGAGCTGTCGGTTCTGGCAACGTCGTGGACGCTGACCTCCAAGTGCCTGCGGCCGCTGCCCAACACGCGCAGCGGAATGTCGGACGAGACCCGGGTCCGGCAGCGGTACGTCGACCTGATCGTCAACGACGATTCCCGGCGGATGATCCGGGCGCGCAGTAACGCGGTGGCCTCGGTCCGTGAGAACCTTCGGGGGCGCGGCTACCTCGAGGTCGAGACGCCGATGCTGCAGCCGATCCACGGCGGCGCGACGGCCCGGCCCTTCACCACCAAGATCAACGCGTACAACATGGAGATGTACCTGCGGATCGCGCCCGAGCTGTATCTCAAGCGGCTGCTGGTCGGCGGGGTCGGCAAGGTCTTCGAGCTCAACCGCAACTTCCGCAACGAAGGTGTGTCCCCGCGCCACAACCCAGAGTTCACGATGCTGGAGGCCTACGAGCCCTACGGCAACTACGACACGATGGCCGCGCTGACCCGCTCCCTGGTGGTGGACGCCGCCGAGGCCGCGCTGGGCACAACGGTCGTCGTCCGCGACGGCGTGGAATACGACTTCGCGCAGCCGTGGAACGAGATCACCGTCTACGGCTCGGTGTCCCAGGCCCTCGGCGAGACCGTCACTCCTGACACCCCGCTGCCGATCGTGCAGAAGCACGCCGCCAGGACCGGGCTGAAGTTCGATCCGGAGTGGGGGCAGGGCAGGCTCGTCCAAGAGCTCTTCGAGGACCTGGTCGAGAGCACGCTGATGTTCCCGACGTTCGTCCGGGATTATCCGGCCGAGACCTCACCGCTGACCCGTCCACACCGAAAAGACCCGCGACTGGCCGAGAAGTGGGACCTCGTCGTGTTCGGTCTGGAACTCGGCACCGCTTACTCCGAGCTGATCGACCCCATCCTGCAACGCCAGCGCCTCACCGAGCAGTCCCTGCTGGCCGCCGGCGGCGACGCCGAGGCCATGGAACTGGATGAGGACTTCCTGCGCGCCCTCGAATACGCCATGCCCCCCGCGGGCGGCATGGGCATGGGCATCGACCGCCTCCTCATCACCCTCACCGGCAAGACCATCCGGGAGACCATCGCGTTCCCGCTGGTCCGCCCCGGCGGCTGACCCAGCACCGAGTGACCTCCGGGAGCCGAGTCCCGTTACGACCTGACATGTGATCATTGGTAGGTTCTGGCCACCATGATTGCTCCCCAACGCCAGGTCTCCCCCGATGTCATCGGCCCCTTCATGTTCGTCAGCCGGTGGCTGCAGGCCCGAAGCGCGCGGAGCACGAGCACCCACTTCGTGACCATGCAATGGTCTAGCGGACCATTGCATGATCACGAAGAGGTCAGACCTCGAGGAGGCCGCCCGCGCCGTCGATGCGGTCCGCTTGGTCCTCGTCGAACCAGAGACCATCGGTGCCGAGGTAACGGAACCGGTGAACGCCGGGGGTGAGCGTCACCGAGACGCTGCGCCTGCCGTTCCGCCGCCGGACCAGCTCATGCCGGCCGGGCTCCCAGCCATTGAAGTCACCGACGACGCTGACCGTGCCGGGCGGCTGATCCACTGCGATGCTGAAGGTGACCCGCGTCTTGCGACCGAACAACGGTGAACGTCTGATCATCCACATCTCCCGATAGGGGGCGAACTCCCAGTTTCTCGCCGGTCCCGGTGGATCTCGGCGAAAGATAATCACACGTAACGCAGAATTCACGCCGCGTGGCTGGGCCGGTCCCGGCCAGACCGGCGCACGTCTCCCTTGATCATGACTACCCGTGGGTATGTCCTCCAACTTGCGCGCTGTTTCACACGGATTTCGCTATTGCACATGGCTGCCGCGTGAGATGAATAGAGGCGGAGGGGGGATTCTCTGTGCCGCGACCGGGTGCCGACGACGAGCCGACCTTCGACACGACGGTTCGGCTGATCCGATACCTCCGTCACCTGGCCCAGGTGCGCCGCGAACCGGTCCGGGATCTCGCCGCCTACGAACAGGTTCACTGGCTGGCGGAGCTGCCCGGCGCGGTCTATGTGGAGACCGACGCGGCCGCCGGCGACATTCTGTTCAGCGTTCCGGTCATCCCGATCACCCCCCCGACTGCGCTGGAGGAGTTCGACGACTGGCTCGGGTTGCGTCGTTGGTATCGCACGCTGCGCTCCCTCGCCGACCGGGCCGGAGACGAGTACGAGCTGGTGCTCGCGGTCGGCCTGCTCACCTGGCAGTCCGCCGACGGCGTACGGGTGCGCAACCATCTGCTGGCCACTCCCGTACACGTGGCCGTGGACCCGCAGACCGAACGGGCCGACGTGCTGCTGGTCGACCGGCCCACCGTCATCCAGGACCGCGCACTGCTGGACGGCCTGGCCGGGTTCCGGCCGGCGCGCACGGACTGGGTCCGCGACGCGGTGCGGTCGGGGCAGGGTTACGGTCTGCAGGACTCGGCGGCCGATGTTCTCCGCAAGTGGTGCGCGTTCGCCTTCGAGGACGGCACCGTCGGGTTCCGTGAGGACTGGACCGACGATCAGGTGGGCGCCACCTCGAAGATACGGCTGGCGCCGGCGCTCGTGCTCCGCAGGCGCGACCACACGGCAGTGATCGACTATTACGACGCGATGCTCACCGAGCTGACCGGCCACGGCGCCGACGTCCCCACCGGTCTTGCCCGCTTCGTCACGGGGCGGGCCCAGCGGAACCTCGCCTACGTGCCGGATCGCAGCCCACAGTCCATCGCCGACCTGCTGGTGGCGCTGCTCGCCCGCGGCCGGCGGGTGCTGGTGACCGGCTCCGCCGCCGCGGAACTGACGGCGGCGCTGCCCGCCGAGGTCGCACCGCTCTGTGCCACGTCCGCGACGGTCCGGCAGAGCCTGTCCGCACTGGCCGCTCGCTTCGCCGCGTACGACCCGGAACGGCATCGGCAGGTGCTGGCCGAGCAGGAGTCGCGGCTGGCCACCATGCAGGGCATCGAAAGGGACCTGCGCGAACAGGTCGAGTCGCTGCGGGCGCTGGAGACGTACGATCTCGCACCCGGCTACACCGGCACGCTGGCCGAGCTCACCCGGCGGGTGACGGAGCAGGCGGGCACATATTCATGGCTGCCGCTCGACGAGCTGATGCCGGATACCCCGCCGCTGACCGCCGGTGAGGCGGCCGAGCTGCTGGGGCTGCTGGCCGGCCGGACGCCGGAACGTGCCGCCCGTACCGGCCAGTTGCTTCCCGAACCGGCTGCGTTGCCGGAGGTCGAGCGGGTCCAGGCGCTGATCGAGACCGAGCGGACCGCCCTGGACCGGGCCAGGCGTTCGGCTCCGGAACTGTCCGGGCGGCTCGCGGAGAGCGACGCGCCGACGCTGAGGAGACTGGACGCGTGCGCGACAGCGGTGGAGAGCGCCTTCACCGAGCTGGGGCTGCCGGCGGATCCTGAGCAGTGGGACCCCGCGGACTGGGCGGTGCGGGCCCTGCGCGACGGACTGGTGCGGCGCACCTCGGCCTGGGAGCACGTCTCCGATCTCGCCGTCCGCGCGGCCGCGGCGGACCGGGCACTGCGCGTGATCGGCAACCGCCGGCTGACGCTTCCCCCGGTCGCGACGCTGGCCATGTTGCCGCCCGCGCGGGAGCTCCGCGACTATCTCGCGTCGGGTGGCGGCCTTCGCCGCGGCCCGCTGCGCCCATCCGTACAGAAGAACGCCGAGCCCCTCCTCACCGGGGCCTCGGTGGACGGCGCCGCGCCGGTCACTGCCGATCTGCTCGACATCGTGATCGCCGAACTGGAGGGCCGGGCCGCCTGCCATGAGCTGGTGAGCGGATGGCGGGCCGCCGGCGTCTCCTTTCCCTCCGATCTGCCGCTGGCACCGACGGTCGCGCTGTTCGCCGAGGCCTACCGGCGGCTCAACCAGGTCCGTACGGCACTCTCGGCCGTGGAGGAGACGGCGGGATTGCTGTTCGGTGCGGGCGTGCGGGTGGCGCTGGGCGGTCCGGCCGAGTGGCAGGCCTATACGGCGGCGTTGGGCGGCGTACGGCTGCGGCTGGCGGCCACCCGGGCCACCGCGGCGCTGGCGGCACTCGAGGACGGTCTGGAGCTAGAGGTCCGCAAGGGACCGGGGCCTCCCGAACTGCCCGAGGCGGTCGCGGCCATCGCGGCCCGGGACGTTGCCGCCTATGCGCGGTGTGTCGCCGCGCTGGCCGAGGCTCATGGGGAGCGACTGGTGCAGGCCCGCTGCGAGGATCTGCTGGAACGCGTCCGGTCCGCCCATCCCCGGCTGGCCTCGCTGCTCGCCGAACGGCCGGCGGACGCCGTCTGGGCGGGGCGGCTCGAGGTGTGGGATCAGGCGTGGAACTGGGCGTACGCGTCCGTGTCGCTGCGGGAACGGCCACGTTCGGAGCTGGAGCGCCAGTTCGAGGAGTCGCTCCAGGAGACGGCTGAACGACAGGCGGCGATCTCTGCGGGGCTCACGGCCGAACAGGCCTGGGGCTGGTGTCTGTCCCGGATGACCGCTCACCCAGGCTCTCTGACCGTTGCCGCGCTCCCCGCGCTGGCGATGCCACTGTGGCAGGTCCCCGAGACGGTTCCACCGCGGGCGGACTGCTTCGACGTCGTGATCGTGGACGAGGGCGCCGGGGAGCCCGTGGAGGCGCTGTTCCTGCTCTGGCTTACCGCACGCGTGATCGTCGTCGGCTCCGGGGCGGCCTCCACCTCGGTGGATCTCCCGGACGCGCCCGCCTCGGAATTCCCGCCCGGGTTCGATGCGGAGCTCTCGGCGGAGCAGTCCGGTGCGAGCCTGCCTGCCGGGCTTCGCGACGCCGTACGGCCGTCAGCGACCCTGTTCGAAGCGCTCGAGGCGCGCTTCGGCCCGGTCGTCCGATCAGGCTCGCCCATGGCGTCCGCGCTCGAGACGCCCGCCGAACCCGCGGGCGTGGTGACGCCGCCCCTGGCGGATCTGCCGCTCCGGCCGGGCCGGTCGATCGTCGAGTACAAACGGGCAGAGCTGCTCGATCTGATCCGCGATCTCGCCGAGAGCGGGCAGGCCCTCAGCGATGACCAACTGATCATGTACGCCCGGACGGTCCTGGACTGCCCCGCTGAGGAGGAACTGCTGACGACCGTCCGGCTTCGCTATGCCGTGAAAGCCTTCCGCACCGGCACCACCTGAGGGTCGGAAGTCTTGCTTTCTCGGAAGCCGAGCGGTCTGGCCTTCCGCCCTATCGACCGGGTGAACGTTCACTCAGACTTGCCTGAAGATAGACTCATGTCAAACCCACGAGGAAAGGCGGCTAGGCCGTGCCCACAGAGTCCATGCGCGACAAGTTGATGGAGGCTGCGGCCTCGGTCATTCGTGAGCGAGGGCTGGCAGGCACGACGATCCGGATGATCTCCAAGGCGGCCGGCGTGGCCGAGGGAAGTGTCTACAACCACTTCACCGGAAAACACGACCTGATCAGCGCGGTCTTCGTCGAGCGCATGCCCCGGATCCTGCTCAAGGACGCGATCCAGAGACTGCTGAGCAGCGTGGGCCAGGGCACCGTGATCGGCAACTTGGAAGCCCTCTGCAGAGACGCCGTGGCCGCCTACCAGGAACTGGACGCGATCGCCGTGATGCTCGCCTCGGACCCCGAGACCGGCGCTGTCCTACGTCGGGAACTCGCCGACCGGCGCATCGGGCCCGCCAGAGGCGTGGAAGCGGTTGCCGCCTACCTCAGAATCGAGGAGGCACAGGGCAGGGTGGTCCTGCCGGCCGCACCGGTGATCCTGGTCGCTGCGCTGCTCGGCGGCTGCCATGAGTACGCGTTTCAGCGGCTCTTCCATGACGAGTCGCCCTTCGGCGACGACCTCGGCACCTTCGCTGGCCAGCTGGTGGGCGCGCTGGTCCGGGCCCCCGGCGACCCGGCCGTCACGGCTCACTGACCCACCGAAGGACTCCCCACATCCGCTGACGGGCTTGACCCTGCGCTGAACATACGTTCATTATTGGCTGAACGGATACTCAGACATAGTGAGGGAGTGGCCATGCGTCTGGCGATCTTCGGAGCGACCGGCGGAACGGGCAGCAGGCTGGTCCGGCAAGCACTCGAGTCAGGGCACCAGGTGACGGCAGTGGTCCGCGGCCATCCACAGGTGATCGCCACCGAACTGACCCCCGCCGCGCATGAACACCTCACGATCGTGCAAGCCGACGTGACGGACCCGGCGGCCATCGAGCCGATCGTGGCCGACCAGGACGCCGTGCTGTCGGCCATTGGCACCCGGGACGGCCGGAAACCGACGACCGTGTGCGCGGACAGCATGGTCAGCATCATCACGGCGATGGACAAGGCCGGGGCGCGCCGGCTGATCGTGGTGAGCGCCGACGGCGCCTTCACCGACGAGACGGACGGGCCGGGGATCCGGTTGATAGCGAAACCCCTGCTCCAGCGGATACTCAAGCACTCGTTCGCCGACGTTCGCACCATGGAGGAACTGATCAGGGGCAGCGGCCTCGATTGGACGATCATGCGATCTCCGAGGCTGACCGATGGCCCCCGTACCCGCGACTATCGGACCGCCGTTGACCAGGGGCTACGCCGCGGCTACCGGATCTCCCGGGCCGACCTGGCCGACTGCATGCTCGGCCTCATCGACGACTCCGACTTTCACCGGACCGCCGTCTGGATCGGCTATTGACCGTCGGCTCCGCCCACGGTGGCCTTGGAGGCATCCGTCTACGGTCGATCAGTAGCGGGTCGCGGCGTACTTCTCCTCGCTGGGCATCATCACCCAGAGAATCAGGTAGACCACGAACTGGGGGCCGGGCAGCAGACAGGACAGCAGCGCGAGCAGCCGTACGGTCGTGCTGCTGAGCCCGAACCGGCGGCCCAGCCCAGCGCACACCCCTGCGATCATTCGGCCCTGATGCGGGCGGTAGAGACCGGCCATTTCCTTCACTCCCCGAGTGTTCGGTTTTCGTTTACGTGTTCCACGCTACGAAACGGACACCCGGTTCCGGATCATCCGAACAGCTGGTCTTCCCCTGATACCCCAGACCTAGGGGACATCCCCTAAGGGAGCTTTGCCCTGGCCACCCCAACGCGGCCGACACGCACTGGCCGCGTATATGTGGTCACGGCCAAGGAATCCCAGAGGCACACCCCCCGGGGGCGACCGGGATCAGGCGGCGGCGTTGTGGACGGCGACCAGGCCAGGGAGCTCGGCGAGGTCGTCGAGGCGGAACCGACAGCGGGCCAAGACCTCGTCGTCCTGCTGGATATGGCCCCAGGGGCCCCGTCTGAGGAAGGCGACCTGCATGCCGGACGACAGTGCGGGGCGGACGTCGTTGTCGATCCGGTCCCCCACGTACAGGATCCGATCCGGCGCAAGGGCGGCTTCGTCGGCACAACGGGCGAAGAACTCCGGGGACGGTTTCTGCAGACCCCAGACGTCGGAGATCCCCACGAGATCAGCCTCCAGACCGAGCGCCGCGAACTGCTCGGCGGCCTCCACCGGCTGGTTGCCCGCGACACCGATGAAGAGCCCTTGGGCATGCAGTTCACTGAGGCAGGCGCGGGCGTCCGGATAGAGATCGTCGGCACCGAAGCCGTTCGGCACCCCGGCCTCCTGGCGCCGTTTCTCCTCGATGGCAAGGTCGAAACCTGGCCGGAAGTACTCGAAGAGGTCGGGATGCGTGCCGCCGGTGGCGAGAATGGCGCCGAGTTTGGTGAGGAACGTGTGCCGGGGCACACCCAGCCAGTCCGCCCACCGCCCATAGATCTCGCTCTCGTTGATGAGCGTCTCTCCGATGTCGAAGAAGACCGCCTCGATCCGCATACCCCGCCCTTCCGTCGGCACGTTTCTACAGGTCGATGAACTCGCCGGGCTGGAGGCGTCGGAAATCCTTCCCGGTCCGTTCGGCCTCGCCGCCGAGCTGCGAGTCGATGAGCATCAGGCCGACGTCGTTGACCAGGCCGTCGTGGATGGAGTACGCCCGTGCCGGATCGATCTCGCGCAGGTAGGCGTACATCTCGGTGACCTTCATCCACGGCGCGTTGGTCGGCGTCAGCAGCGTCGGCACCGTGACCGCCGGGATGGTGAAGGCGTCGCCCGGATGGAAGACCTCGCCGTCCACGAAAAACCCGATGTTGTCGACCGGCGGCACGTCGGGGTGGGTGACCTCGTGTTTCTCCCCCAGGACCGCGATCTCGAAGTCGGCGACCTTCAGGGCGTCGCCGTTACCGACCGTACGGACGCGGGCTCCGAGGTCGGCGAGGCTCGTCGCGACGGCACTGCAGGTCAGCACCTCCAGGCGCGGGTTCTCCAGCATGGCCTGGCGGAGCCTCTCGGCCTCGAAGTGGTCGAAGTGCTCATGGGTGATCAGCACGGCGTCGGCACCGGCGAACGCGTCCCCCTCGGGGGTCAGCGCACCAGGATCGATGACCAGAGTCCGGTCGTCCTTCCGGAGCCGTACGCATGCGTGTCCCAGCTTGGTAAGGCGCATCCTTCGATCCTCGCATGCGCCTCCGCCCGCCCTCGGCAGAGCCCCGTCCTTTCCGTAAGCCCGTAAGCAGGCACAGGTCCGTAAGCAAGCGTCGGCGGTCTCGGCCGGTGAGTCGCGGTCGCAGAGCGCCAGCGAGGCACCCCTGGCGGCGAACAGCCGGGCGGTGGCGGCCCCGATGCCCCGGGCCGCGCCGGTCACGAGCACCACCCGGTCGGCAAATTCGATCATGGCCCCATGGTGACCCCTGGAAGGCGCGGCGACCAGAGTCGACTTTAACGAGCGCTTGGTCGTTTACCCATTGACGGGACCAACCCCCGTTGATAGAACACGTTTCACTTTGAGGGCGCGTTACGTGCAAGGAGGCCGGCGCATGCCCGTACCCGACCAGCGCGATCCGGAGGTCACTCGCGGTGCTCTCACCGCGTGGCTCGACCGGCACCTTCCCGGCGTGAAGATCACTCACCTGCAGACCCCGGAGGCCAACGGATTCTCCAGCGAGACCCTGCTCTTCGATGCCGAGCACGACGGGCGCAGCGAGGCGCTCGTGGCCCGGGTCGCCCCGCACCACTACCAGGTCTTCCCGGAGCCGCGGTTCGAGGAGCAGTACCGGCTGATGCGGATCCTGGCGGAGCGTACGGACATCCCGGTGCCGCCGATCCGCTGGTACGAGCCCTCGGACGAGCCGCTGGGCGCCCCGTTCTTCGTGATGGGCCGGATCGACGGCAAGGTGCCGACGGACATACCGCCCTACCACCAGGGCGGCTGGGTCACCGAGATCTCCGAAGACGAGCGGGCCGCCATGTGGTGGAACTCGCTGGAGATCCTGGCCCGGCTGCATCGGCTGGATCCGAAGGCGCTCGGCCTGGAGTTCCTCGACCAGCCGGCGTGGGGGACGACCGGGCTGGACCAGCGGCTCGCCTACTACGAGCACTACCTGCACTGGGCCTATCCCGGTCCCAAGGAGACCGCGCTGGAGGCGCTGGCCTGGCTGAAGGCCAACCGACCGGCCGAGCCCGAGCCGGTGGCACTGTGGGGCGACTCCCGCATCGGCAACATCATCTTCGATCAGGGCGTGCCGCAGGCGGTGCTCGACTGGGAGATCGCCGTGCTCGGCCAGCCCGAAGAGGACCTGGCCTGGTTCCTGTTCCTGGACCGGCATCATTCCGAAGGTCTGGGGGTCCCCCGCCTCCGCGGCTTCCCCACCCCCGAGGAGACCGTGCGCAGATACGAGGAACTGCTCGGCCGGCCGATGCGGGAGATGGCGTACTACGAGGTGTTGTCCGGCTTCAAATTCACCGTGGTCATGTCCCGGATCGGCCAGGCGATGATCGACTTCGGATGGATCGAGCCGGACAACGACTTCCCCTACAACAACAACTGCTCGCAACTGCTCGCCAAGGTCATGGAGGGTCTGCGATGACTCTGTCCCCGCTGGACGACTATCCGATCCATCAGGTGCCGGAGGTCATGCGGAACGTCGGCACCTCCGACCGGAACTTCTACGATCGGTACTACTTCAACTGCCACCCCTGCTCGGACGAGCTGATGCTGATCATCGGGGTGGGGCAGTATCCCAATCTGGGCGTCACCGACGCGTTCGCCGTGGTCAGAAGAGGCCCGATCCACAAGGTCGTACGGGCCTCCCGCGAACTCGGTCTCGACCGGATGAACACCGAGATCGGGCCGTTCCGGGTCGAGGTCATCGAGGGACTCAGGAAGCTCCGGGTGGTGCTGGAGGACAACGAGCACGGACTGTCCTTCGACCTGACCTGGGAGGGCTCGATCCCCGCCCAGGTGGAGCCGCAGCACTACATCCGCTGGCAGGAGCGGGTGATGTTCGACTCCAAGCGGATGGCGCAGACCGGCCGCTGGACCGGCTCCATCACCGTCGACGGCGAGACGATCGACGTCACTCCCGACCACTGGTGGGGCTCCCGGGACCGGTCCTGGGGCATCCGTCCGGTCGGCGAGTCCGAACCGCCCGGCATCCAGGCCAAGAACGCCGGCACGTTCTACTGGCTCTACACCCCGATCCAGTTCGAGGACCACTCGATCCTGTGCATCATCCAGGAGGACGAAAAGGGCCGCCGGGTGCTGGAGGAGGCGGTACGGGTGTGGCCCGACGAGACGCGCGAGCCGGAGTACCTCGGCCGGCCCGAGTACCGCCCCGTCTACGCGGAGGGCACCCGCGACGTCGTCACCGCGACGATCTCCTTTCATCCACCGGGTGGCGAGCCCTTCGACCTGCAGGCGACACCGATCCTCCCGGTGCACCTCATGGTCGGCACGGGATACGGACTGGAACCCGACTGGAAGCACGGGATGTACCAGGGCGAGCAGCTCAAGGTGCAGGGCGTCACCTACGACACCACCCGAGCCGAGGACGCCGCCCGGATGTGGGGCCTGGTCGACGCCGTCGGCCGGTTCCAGTACCAGGAGGACCCTGCCGAGGGGCAGGTCGGCTACGGCCTCTTCGAGTACTGGGCCCTCGGCCCGCACCCGTCCCTCCCGGACTGACCCGTTGACTCGTGGCATGTCCCGCACTCTGGGCCTGCTCCGGTGCGGGACACGCCACGACTCGACGGAATGGGGCCCGAAGGGGGAGACTCCGGTCATGACTGAGTGGGTGGGTAGGACCGCGACGGAGATCGCGGCGGCGGTTCGGGCGGGCGAGGTCACGGCCCAGGAGGTCGTCCGGGCCCATCTGGACCGGATCGCCGCACTGGACGGTGAACTGGGCGCCTTCGTACGGGTCCGCGCCGAGGCCGCCCTCCGCGAGGCGGCGGAGGTCGATGCGCGCGCCGACCGGGCGGATCTGCCGCTGGCCGGGGTGCCTGTCGCGATCAAGGACAACGTTCCGGTCGCCGGGGAGCCGATGCGATCCGGTTCGGCGGCCACCCCCGACGGGCCACAGGAGAAGGACCACTCGGTGGTGGCCCGGCTGAGGGCGGCCGGAGCGGTCGTCGTCGGCCTCACCAACCTGCCCGAGCTGGGCATCTATCCCTTCAGCGACAGCGTGTACGGCATCACGCGCAATCCCTGGGACCGGGGGCGTACGGCGGGCGGCTCCTCCGGCGGGTCCGCCGCGGCCGTGGCCTCGGGCATGGTCCCCATCGCACACGGGAACGATGGCGCCGGATCCATCCGCATCCCCGCTGCCAACTGCGGGCTGTTCGGGATCAAGCCGGGGACCGGAGTCGTCCCCGCTGAGCTCGGCGGCGACAACTGGGCGGGAATGTCGGAGAACGGCCCGCTCACCACGACGGTAGGCGACGCCGCCCTGATGCTCGCGGTCATGGCCGGTGACGCCTCACTCGCCGCGATCGCGGAGCCGGAACGCGTGAGAGTGGCGATCTCGGCCAAGCCGCCCGCCGCAGGTGTGATCATCAACCGGGACTTCGTCGGGGCGGTCCGCGCGGCCGGCAAGACCCTGGCCGGGCTCGGCCACACCGTCGAGCACGACGATCCCCGCTATCCCCTCTGGGCGGCGACCGCAGTGACCGCGCGCTGGCTGGCCTGCCCGGCCGCCGACGCGGAGCCGTACCTCTCTGATCCGCGACTCGAGACCCGCACCCGCCGGCATGCCGCCGCAGGACGGCTGTTCACCAAGGTCAGGCCACCGCGCGACGACGACCGGGAGCGGCTTTGCCAGGCCCTCGCGCCGTTCTTCGAACGGCACGACGTGCTGGTCATGCCGACCCTGGCCCAGCTCGCCCCGCACGCGCGCCGGTGGGGCGAGGGGTCCTGGATGCACAGTGTGGTGACCTCACTGAGGTACGCCCCGATGGCCGGGGCGTGGAACCTGGCGGGCTATCCGGCGGCGTCCGTCCCCGCCGGGCTGAGCCCGGAAGGGCTGCCTCTCGCCGTCCAGCTCGTCGCCACCCCCGGCAAGGAGTCGCTGCTGATCGGACTGGCCGCCCAGCTCGAACGGCAGCACCCCTGGCCTAGGCACGCCCCTTTCTTTCCTAGTTAGGGCTTTCCTAGCGGGTGCTTTCCTAGGTGGGGCCAAGGAGCTGCTTGCTGATCCACTCGTAGGCCTTGGGCAGCATCTGCTGCCAGACGTGGACGTTGTGGCCGCCCTTCGGCACGATGTACTTGAAGATCTGCGTCGGCGGTCGCATCGCTTTGGTCATCGCGGCGATCGAGGACGCGGTGTTCGAATCCTGGTCGGACCCGGCCAGCAGCAACGAGACCGCCGGTTTGGTGCTGAGCAGCTCATAGGCGTTGTTGGCCTTGGCCAACTTGGGATCTCTGGTGATGTCGGGCGAGCTCGGGGCGAAATAGCCGGCCAGGCTGACTCCGGCACGGAACATCTCCGGATGCTGCTCGGTCAGCTTGGCCGCGCAGAAGCCGCCGGTCGAGTAGCCCATGGCCGCCCAGGAGTCCGCCCCTGGCAGGGCGCGGAAGTTCTCCGTCATCGCCTCCCGGATGTCCTTGGTCAGCCAGGTCGCGACCTGTGGGCCGTTCGGGATGTCGGTGCACTCTGTGTCCCGGCCCGGCTGGACCGTGATGGTCGGCGCCACCAGGATGTACGGCTTGGCCTGTCCCCGGAACATGGCCTCGCGCAGCTTGTTCCCCGCCTGCAAGGCGTTGAACCAGGTCGACGGCGTGCCGGGAAAGCCGGGAAACAGCTCGATCACCGGGAACCTCGCGTTGGCGTAGGCCGAGTGGGTGTACTCCGGCGGCAGCCAGACCCGCACCAGCGCGCGTATTCCCGAGGCGTGCCCGAGGAAGGTCGCGCTGTAGGTCTGGTTGTCACGGACGTACCCAAAGTTAATCTTGGTGCCGACACCGTGCGGCGACAACCGACCGCCCTCCCGGGGTCCCGCTCCGGGGGCCGGCTGGACATCACCCCCACTTCCGCTGCGGCCGAACAGGTCGTCCCAGGAGGCGTACAGCTGGAAGCTCCGGTTGACCAGCAGCCCGGCCAGCAGGAGCACCGTCACCTGGCAGACCGCGATCAGTCCGAGCCGGCCGCCGAACTGTACGGCCCTCGGACCGCCGAGCCGGTTCCACAGAACCATGCAGGCGGCCGGAGCCGCCATCGCGAGCAGAACCGACAGGGTCAACAATGACCCGTCCAGCAGACCCATGTTGCGTGTCGCCCCCGGATGTTGCCCACAGAGAAGAGCTCGGCGATACTAGAACAGCCAAGCAGCCACCACGGAAACGTCGGGTAAACGCAAAGGCAGAAGATCAGCCCGCGGTGGGCGCGAGAGCGCGTACGGCGTCGGGCATCGTCAGACCACCGCCGGGCAGCACCATGAGAACCGGGGTGTCCAGTCCGTTCTCCTGGTACTCCCGGATGCGAGTCCGGCAGGCGGCCGGGGAGCCGTGCACGATCAGATCGTCGACGACCTCGTCCGGGATGGCCTCGAGCGCGCCCTTGCGATCGCCGGCCGCCCAGGCCTCGTTCATCGGCTTGAGCGCGTCCCCCCGGCCGAGCCACTCGTGGAACGCGGCGTACACCGGCACGGTCATGTAGGCGGCGATCAGCCAGCGGCCCAGTTGCCGGGCCTCGTCGACATTCTCGGTCGGGCAGACGAAGACCCGCGCGATCAGTTCCTTCTCGGCCCCGAGCTCCCCGCGTACCTTCCGTACGTCATGCGGGGCCAGCCAGTTGGTGATGGCTCCGTCGGCCTCGCGCGCGGCCAGCCGCAGCATGCCGGGCCGGAGCGCGGCGAGCACGATCTTCGGCGGGATCTCGGGCACCAGGTCCAGCTTGAAGCCCTTGACGCCGAGTGCCTCGTCGGAGACCTTCTCCCCGGCGAGCGCGCGCTGGAGGAAGCGCAGGGTGTCCCTGACCTTCTTGTACGGTTCCACGAACGGAACGCCGTTCCAGCGCTCCACGATCGCCGGGGAGGACGTGCCGATGCCGAGGACGAACCGGCCGGGGGTCAGCTCCGCCATGGTCGCGGCCTGCTGGGCCAGCAGCGCCGGACCACGGGTGTAGACCGGCACGATCGCCGTGCCGAGCCGCAGTTCACGGGAGGGCTGGGGCGTGGCCGCGGGGGCGGAGCAGGCCGCCCACTGCGAGGCCAGCGCCAGCGGCGTGAAGGCGTCGGCGCCGTTGGTCTCCGCGGACCAGGCATCGGTGTAGCCCAGCGCGGGCAACTCAGAGATGATCTCGCGCTGCTCCGGCAGCGCCATCCCCGCCAGCGGAATGGTGAGTCCCCAGCGAGTGCTCATGCTCTTCTCCTTCTCTCCTTCGTGATCATGCAGTCGATTGCACGATCACGGGGTGGGGTCGGTCAGGCGATGGAGGGACGGATGATGGCACCGCCGTCGACGACCATGGTCTGTCCTGTCATCCAGGATGAGGTCTCCCCGGCCAGAAAGACGGCGGCGCTGGCGATGTCCGAAGGCTCCCCCAGCCGGCCGAGCGGCAAGTACTTGCTGATCGCCTCTTCGTTGCCCTCCCAGAGGGCCTTGGCGAGCTGGGTCTTGACCAGGCCCGGGGCGATCGCGTTGACCCGTACGCCCGGGGCGAGTTCCATGGCGAACTGCCGGGTCAGGTGGATGACCGCGGCCTTGGTGGCGTTGTAGTAGCCGATGCCGTGCTCGGTGGCGAGACCCCCGACGCTCGCCATGTTGATGATCGTGCCACCGTGCTCGGCCATCCATGCCTTCCAGGCCAGCTGAGTCCACATGACCACCGCGAACTGGTTGACCTGAACGGTCTTCGCCGCAGCCGCGGCATCGATCTCGACCATCGGCCCGAAGTGCACACTGGTTCCGGCGTTGTTGACCAGCACGTCGAGCCCGCCGAACTCGGTGATCGCCGCGTCGATGCACGCGCGAGCCTGATCCTCGTCGCCCACGTGCGCGGCCTTGGGCAGCACGCCGACGTCGGGGTAGGCGGTCCTGAGCTCCGCCGCCACCTCGTCGAGGGCCTCCTGCCTGCGGGAGGAGAGCACGACGTTGGCGCCCTCTTCGGCCAGCGCGAAGGCGATGGCCTTGCCGATGCCCCGCGAAGCGCCAGTGATCAGCACTGTCTTCCCCTGCAGTCCTGTCTGCATGTACGCACTCCTCGTGTCACGCCGTACCTAGCCGAATCCCACTCGGTCGACACTTTAGCGAGGCGACCGACCAGTCGGTATGTAGGCCCCCGAGGACCCCGGCGCTTCCGACCTATTAGAACGCGTTATAGATTTGAACGGTCGCTTGGTTGATAGACGGAGGTCGCTCGAGTGCCGCAGATCAAAGAACAACGCCCCGCCATCGAGGGCTGGTTCACGACCGAGGAGGGCGACGTGCGTCTGCTCGGCACCCGCTGCACGAGCTGCGGCACGCCGTACTTCCCACGCAACGAGCTGGCCTGCCGCAACCCTTCATGCGGCGGACCCAAGGACGGGTCGGAGCTCGAGGAGTACGCACTGTCGAACCGCGGCCGGGTCTGGTCGTATGCCGACGCCCGCTACAAGCCGCCGCCGCCCTACATCGCCGCCGAACCCTTCGAGCCGTACACCGTCGTAGCCGTCGAGTTGGAGGTCGAGCAGATGGTGATCCTCGGCCAGACGGCGCCCGGCGTCGGCGTGGCCGAACTGGCCGTCGGCATGGAGGTCGAGCTGACCACCGGCACCCTCTACGAGGACGACGAGGCCGAATACATCACCTGGCTATGGAAGCCCGTCGCGAACAGCGAGCGGAGCGAGCAATGACCCGTGAGCGGCCGCGCGGCGGCTGGACTGAGGAGCGAGGCACGAGCGACGAGGGAAGCCGTCGCATCCCGGCGGACGCGAACAGCGAGCGGAGCGAGCAATGACAAGGGACATAGCCGTTCTGGGTGCGGGGATGCATCCGTGGGGCAAGTGGGGCCGCAACTTCGTGGAGTACGGCCTGGCCGCCGCCCGTGCGGCGCTGGCGGACGCGGGACTGACCTGGCCGGACATCCAGTACGTCGCCGGTGCCGACACCATCCGTAACGGCTATCCGGGGTTCATCGCCGGGGCGACGTTCGCCCAGGCACTCGGCTGGTCCGGCGCCCGGGTGTCCAGTAGCTATGCCGCCTGTGCCTCGGGGGCCCAAGCGATCGCCAACGCACGTGCGCAGATCCTGGCCGGGCTCTGCGATGTCGCCCTCGTGGTCGGCGCGGATGCCGCCCCCAAGGGGTTTTTCAAGCCGGTGGGCGGCGACCGGCCGGACGATCCGGACTGGCTGCGGTTCCGGCTGCTCGGCGCGACCAACCCGATCTACTTCGCGCTGTACGCCCGGCGCCGGATGGCTCTGCACGGCGCGACGCTGGACGACTTCGCCGCGGTCAAGGTGAAGAACGCCCGACACGGCCTGGCCAACCCCAACGCCCGCTATCGCAAGGAGGTGTCGGTCGAGGACGTCCGCGAGTCCGCCGTGGTGGCCGACCCGCTGCGGCTGCTCGACATCTGCGCGACCAGCGACGGCGGCGCTTCACTGGTGCTGTGCTCGATGGAGTTCGCTCGCTCCCGCGGCATCGACGACCCGGTCAGGATCCCGGCGCTGTCCACGGTGACCCCCACCTTCCCCAAGACGGTTCTGGACCTGCCGGACTTCGCGACCGACTCGGCGATGACCGTGCCCCCGCCCTCCCGGCCCTTCCGCTCGGCCCTCGCGGACGCCGCGTACGACGAGGCCGGGATCGGTCCTTCGGATCTGTCGCTGGCCGAGGTGTACGACCTGTCGACCGCTCTCGAACTCGACTGGTACGAGGACATCGGGCTCTGTGCGCCCGGTGAGGCCGAGGACCTGTTGCGGTCGGGCGCCACCGCGCTGGGAGGGCGGATCCCGGTCAACCCGAGCGGCGGGCTGGCCTCGTTCGGCGAGGCGATCCCGGCGCAGGCGATCGCCCAGGTGTGCGAGCTGACCTGGCAGCTGCGTGGCCAGGCCGAGGGCCGTCAGGTCGATGGCGCCCGGGCCGGCATCGCCGTCAACCAGGGCCTCTTCGGCCACGGCTCCGCCATCATCACCACCCGCTGACCGCCCGACGCACGGGACCCCGCATGTGCCTTGAAGGGGACGGGGTCCCGCATCCGCGCTGGACGGCAGCTACGGCTTCGCCTTGTAGGAGGCGGGCACACAGACGTCGAATGCCCTTCCCGGTATAGCATCGCCAGTGGTTTCAGTGTAGACGTCCAAGTTCATGCATATCTTTCCATTCTGGCCGATGGACTTCCCGCTGCTCCCCCAGTTCCACGACGCCTTCTTACCCTTCTCGTTCCAGGCAAGGGCGGAACCTTTGCGTGTGTCACCCCTCCGGTAAGCAACCGGAACCTGGTTTTTGCACTTGAAGGTGTTGGAGCGTTCTTTGCCCCAGGGACTCTTTACGGAGACCGATATATTTCCACATTTCCAGGCATACCAGCTTTGCACGGCAAAGATCCGGTCGATCTTTACCTTCTTACCGTTGGAACACTTTGTGAGCACCGTGACACTGAGCTTCGGATCGACCACCGCCGGGTCGTGGAACATGACCCGGATGTTCTTGTTGAACTTCTCAACCGTGCGCGTGTACTGCAGCTTTCCACTGAGCTGTACCTTGATCGCCCTCGTGCGCCCTTGGTTGTAAGCGCAGTAGCTCTTGTTGTAGGCAAGGGGCCAAACCGTCTTCCCCAAAGGAGGAAGCTTGGCGGCCGCCTGGGCAGAAGCTGGCGCGATCGCGACCCCCGCCATCACCATCCCGGAAATAGCCATGAATACGCGGCCGAATTTACTCGACATTTCCAGATACCTCGACATCAGCAGGGAGCGGAGCATTCCTGGAGGAAGGTACCATTCGGCCAGCCGGGCACCTATAGCCTCAAAGACCTAATTTCAATAGGTCTCCGGGCCCAATCACGTCCGCCCGGCCACGGGCGAGGGGCCCAGAAGAACCCAGCGCCGCGGAAACCCCCCGCGGCCCCTCGGCCGAACGCGCCAGGTGACGTTAAGCCGCCGCGGTGCTCATGGCCCACCATCTCAACCACCCGACCTGGTTGGAATCTTTTCCTCACTCTTGAGACGGCCATCACCTCAACATGGGCATGGTCACGATGTTCGTGGGTAAGGCGAAAAATAGATCTCCGGTCGGGAGGCCGAAGGATGCAAGCGGGTCTGTGCTATTTGCACTGACCAGTCACTCCGGGGACGGATGACGCGGCTGGGGGGTACGCGCCCGTCCCCGGGCTGGACCCTCATTCGTCCAGGAAGATCGAGGTGTCCAGTTCGAAGACGACCGGCCGCCCCTAGCGCATCGACTGAACCTGCTTGATCACACCTGGCATGGCGTTGTTGTTGGACCGGGCGAACTCGAGCAGGAACTCCAGCTGCTCGTCGGTGTAGCCGGCGAAACGGGCCCCGACCGACTGGGCGATCGGCCCGAAGTACGCGCCCAACGCCGCCACCTTCTCCTGGACCGGCTCGACGATCACCTTGCGGCGGTCGTCGGGGTCGCGGCTCCGCAGCACGTAACCGGCCTTCTCCAGGCGGTCGACGACGGCGGTGATGGCGCCCCCTGTCGTCAGACCCATCGACTGGGCCAGCTGCCCCGGAGTCATTGGACCGTCCAGGGACAGTAGGTTCAAACACTGCAGGTCGGTGACGTTGATGCCGGCCTTGCCCGCGACCGTGTGATGCAGCAACACCGTCCACATGGTGTTGCGCTGCATGGCCTGCTGGAGCTCGAGCGCCATCTGCTCACGGGTCGACACCGTCACCACTCCTCCAAATTACTCGCATAACGAGAGACTCTCTACTAGAGCAACTCGCCTGAGGAGAGCTTAGCCGTCCGGTCGCCGTGCGGCCAGGAACGCCGCGACCGCGCTTCCCTCCGTCCGGGAAGCCCACGACCTCACGACGGCGGGTCCGACCGACGTCATCCGGACGGACCTGCCGTAATACGTGCTGAGGGCCTGCCGAGGACCTATGCCTGCGCCGCCTCCTCGGCGACCTCCTTGGCCCAACGGTAGTCGGCCTTGCCGGCCGGCGAACGCCGCATCTCGGCGACGAAGGCGTACGTCCGCGGCACCTTGTAGCCCGAGAGCTGGGTACGGCAGTGCCGATCGAGTTCCTCGACCGGCGTACCGTCGTCGTACAGCTGGACCACGGCGGCCACCCGGAAACCGAACCGCTCGTCCGGGATACCGGTCACCACCGCGTCGTACACGCCGGGGTGGCCCTTGAGGACCGCCTCGACCTCCTCGGGGAAGACCTTCTCTCCGCCGGTGTTGATGGCCTGGGAGCCGCGACCGTACACCGCGATCGTCCCGTCGGACTCGACAGTGGCGATGTCGCCGGTGAGCAGCCAGCGAACTCCGTCGACCACCGGGAAGGTGCGCTCGGTCTTGTCCGGGTCGTTGTAGTAGCCGCGGGCGATGAAGCCGGTCCGTGCCACCTGACCGATGACCCCCGAGCCGGGCTTGACCGGCTGCAGGTCGTCGTCCAGCACGGTCACGTTGGCGACGTCGGGCGCGAACCGCAGCCCCTTCTCCGGGCTGGAGCCCGACACCGCCTCGGCCGTCGAACCGGACTCGGTCGAGCCGAACCGGTCCATGATGATGACGTTGGGCAGCAACTCCTGGATCCGGTCCCGGACCGCACCCGTGAGGATCGCACCGGTGGAGACGTACGCGAGGAGCGAGGACAGCTCGTACGAGTCGCGCGCTCTGGCCAGCTCGTCGGCCATCGGCATGGCCATCGCGTCGCCGGTGATGGTGAGGGAGTTGACCTTCTCGCGCTCGATGGTCCGCCACACTCCGGCGGCGTCGAACTTGCGGACGTAGACGATCGTGGCTCCCCCCCACCAGCCGATGAAGGTGCCCATCTGGGCGGCGCCGTGCATGAGCGGCGCCACCGGCATCATCACCAGCGGACCGGACACCGAAGCCTGGGCGATCACGTCCTCGGGCTTCTTCGGGGTCTCCACATACGGGTTGGCGAACGCGAAGAACAGATCCTCCATGCCCCACATCACGCCCTTGGGCATGCCGGTCGTACCGCCGGTGTAGATGACGTAGGTGTCCTCGCCGGACCGCTCCGGGAAGCCACGGGTCGCCGACTGCCCGGCCAGCGCGTCCTCGTAGGCGACCGCGCCCGGGACCGTAGTGGGACCACCGACCGCGAGAAAATGCCGGAGCGCGGGCGCCTTCGGGGCGGTGGCCGCCACCCGATCATCGAACTCCACGTCGTAGACGAGAGCGACCATGTCGGAGTCCCGGTAGAGGTAGAGCAGTTCGCTCTCCACGTACCGGTAGTTCACGTTGATCGGCACGGCCCGGATCTTCAGCGCGGCGAGCACAGTGGCGATGTACTCGACGCCGTTGTACAGCTGAATGCCCACATGCTGCCCCGGCTGCACTCCGGTGTCGGTCAGATAGTGGGCGAGCCGGTTGGCGTGCGCGTCCAGTTCGGCGAAGGTCAGCCGGTCGTCGCCCACGACCAGCGCCAGCCTCTCCGGCAACGCGTCTGCCACACCTTCGAACAGGTCAGCGTGGTTGAACTCCATCGGTCTTCTCCTCCGGAGAACGGGTTCAGGGTTTGTCCGAGCCGACGATCCACATGGCGAAGAACTGGGCTCCGCCGCCGTAGGCGTGGCCGAGCGCCTTGCGGGCGCCATCGACCTGATGCTCACCAGCCAGGCCCCGCACCTGCAGGGCCGCCTCAGCGAAGCGGATCAGACCGGACGCCCCGATCGGGTTGGAGGACAACACACCGCCGCTGGCGTTCCACGGGATGTCCCCGTCCAGAGCGGTGGCGCCGGATTCGGTGAGCTTCCAACCCTCTCCATCACCGCAGAAGCCAAGGTTCTCCAGCCACATCGGCTCGTACCAGGAGAACGGCACATAGACCTCGGCGCAGTCCAGCTCGCGGCGCGGGTCCGAGATGCCCGCCTGCCGGTAGACGTCCGCCGCGCAGTCCTTGCCGGCCTGCGGGTTCACCGTGTCACGGCCGGCGAAGAAGATCGGCTCGGAGCGCATCGCGGTGCCGTGCACCCAGGCCGGCCTGTTGGGGGCCTTCTTGGCCGCGTCCTCGGACGCCAGGATCATCGCGCAGGCGCCGTCCGAGGACGGGCACGTCTCCAGATAGCGGATCGGCTCCCACAGCATCGGAGTCATCTCGACCATCTCCTGGGAGATGCCCGGGATCTTCAAATGCGCGTAGGGGTTCTTCAGCGCATTCTGCCGGTCCTTCACCGCGACCAGCGCACCGATGTGGTCGGGCGCACCGGAGCGCCGCATGTACGCCCGGATGTGCGGGGCGAAGTAGCCGCCCGCGCCGACCACCAGAGACGTGCTGTAGGGCGTGTTGACCGTCAGCGCCCAGGTGGCGTTGGACTCCGACTGCTTCTCCCAGGCCAGCACCAGCACCCGCTCGTGCACGCCCGACTGGATGAGGCCGGAGGCCACGACGCCGGTGGAACCGCCGACGCTACCCGCCGTATGGACTCGCATGATCGGCTTACCGGTGGCACCGAGCGCGTCGGCGAGATACGCCTCCGGCATCATGACGCCCTCGAACAGGTCGGGCGCCTTGCCGATGACGACCGCATCGATGTCGGCCCAGGTCAGCCCGGCGTCCTCCAGCGCCCGCAGGGCCGCCTCACGGGCCAGCCCGGCGATGGACACATCGGTGCGCTTGGTGCGGTACTGGGTCTGGCCGACCCCGATCACCGCGCAGGGGTTACCCATTGCTGTCTCCCGAGAGGACGCAGACGAGGTTCTGCTGCAAACAGGGACCGGCGCTGGCGTGGCCGAGGGTCCTGGTGGCCGCACCGGAATGGATCCGGGCGGCGGCCTCGCCGAGCCGGATGAGGCCGGTGGCCATCACCGGGTTGGCGGACAGCGGCCCACCGGACGGGTTGATCACGACCTCTTCGGAGAGGCCCAAGGCCTCCCGCAGGATGAGCTCCTCGTGGCTGAACTGCGCGTGCAGTTCGGCCACCTCGATGCCCGTCGCCCCCGCCTTGACACCGGCGATCCGGGTGGACTCCGATCGGCTCAGGTCGCGGGCGCCCAGTGAGTGGGCGTCGCTGCGGTGATCGATACCGCAGATCCAGGCGGGGCGCTCGCACAGCTCCCGCGCCCTGTCGCCGGCAGCCAGCACGATCGCCGCGACCCCGTCCGCGTCCGGTGCCACGTCGTGCACCTTGAGCGGCGCCACGTCGTACGCCGCGTCGCCCGTGGGGTCGTCCAGATGAAGGGCGTACGGATTCTCGCGGCCGGCCTGACGGGACCTGGTCGCGACGGCGAGCAGGTCATCCTCCTTGGCGCCGGACCTGTCCAGGTAGGCACGGGCCTGCAGGGCGGCCAGCGACACCTGGTCCGCGCCGAGGGGAGCCAGGTAGTACGGATCGAGCTGCAGGGTCATGACCTGCCGCAGCACCCCCTGGCTCGGCTTGCCGAAGCCATAGACCAGAGCGGTATCGATCTCGCCATGCTGCAGTTTCACCCACGCCTCGTACAGCGCCCAGGCGCCGTCCATCTCGACGTGACTCTCCGAGATCGGTGGCCAGGCGCCGACCGCGTCCAGTGCGGCCACGAACGAGAAGGGCGCGCCGACCAGATAGTCGCAGGACCCTGAGCAGGTGAAACCGAACCGGTTCAGCCCGGTCGTGGCCTTGATCTCCTGAAGGACCGGCAGGATCAGCTCGGTCTCCGACAGTCCCTGGTCGGTGGCGGTGTGATGCGTCTGGGAGAAGGCGACGATCGCCACGTCTCTGTTCATGTGCTCGCTCCGCTCGCGGCTCGCAGCCGCCGGTTCGCGGTCATGTGTAATCCTTGATCGACTCGAAGGGGGCGTCGGGTTCGCCGGACGGCTCGAACCATCGGATGTTCTGGATGGTCCGGCCCCACTCCTCGCGCGGCTTCCAGGCGGCCTTCACCCGCATGCCCATCCTGACCTGGTTTGCGGGGATGCCGGCGACCAGTGTGAGCATCGCGATGTCGGCACCGTCGAGCAGGATGTAGGCCGAGACGAACGGCACCTCGGGAGCTCGCGGGTCCGGGATGTTGTTGACCGCGAAGGTGGTGATCGTGCCGGTGTCCGCGATCTCCACCTCCTCGGTGGTGGGCACGCCATCCGTCGGGCACAGACCCCTCATCGGCACGACGACCTTGCCGCAGACCCCGCACTTGTGCCCGAGGATGCGGCCCTCGGACATGCCGTCCAGGAACCGGTCAAGCGCCCTGCCAGGCTTCAGCTCGAACTCCAGCCGGGTCGAGGAGTTGATCATCGTGACCTCGGGCAGGAAGGCCTCGATGTCGGTGATGTCACCGATGCGCGCTGTCTTGAAGCGCGGGCGGACCCGCATGCCGGTCTTCAACTCGCGAGGTGGCTTGGCTCCGCGGTCGTGCACGCCCAGGTCGAGGACGTGCAGCAGCGCGGTGTCCGCGCCGTCGGGCTTGATCAGCGCCCAGGCGAACGGCCGTTGCAGCGGATGCGAGCCGAGCGGCTCGGCCACCCATGACCAGGACACGACGGTCCCGACCGGGCCGACCTCGACGTACTCCTCTGTGACGGCATTGCCGTTGTCCGGGTCGTACTCCGTCGGGGGAAAGAGCACCCGCCCGGACTCGGCGCGTACGCCGACCAGGCGGCCGTCGCGCAGCTCGGACAGAAACCGGCCGATCACCGGGCCCACCGACCGCGTGTACCCGCCCGGGAACTCCAGGACGTGGTTCGGGCTAGATGGCACTTTGCCGGTCCTTCCAGTACGGGTCGCGGAGCTTACGTTTGAGGAGCTTGCCGTTGGGCTCGCGGGGCAGCGTCTCGACGAAGTCGATGGTGCGCGGCCACTTCATCTTCGCCAGCCGGCCCTCGAGGAACTCGAAGATCTCCTTGGTCAGCTCAGGGCCTGGCGTCACGCCCTCGGCGGGTTCGACCACGGCCTTGATCTCCTCGCCCCATTCCTCGTTCGGGATGCCGAACACGGCGACGTCCGCGACCTTGGAATTCAGGATGATCTCGTTCTCGATCTCGGCCGGGTAGATGTTGGCTCCACCCGAGATGATCAGGTCGGCCTTGCGGTCGGACAGGAACAGGAAGCCGTCCTCGGTCAGATAACCGATGTCGCCGACGGTGAAGAAGTCGCGAAGCCGATCCTTCTCCGTCTTTTCCTTGTCGCCCTTGTACTCGAACTCAACGCCGGCCATCTTCATATAGATCGTGCCCGAAGTGCCGGTAGGCACCTCGTTACCGTCATCGTCGACGATCAGCAGTTCGCTGATCGGCCAGCGACTGCCGACGGTGCCGGGGTGCGCCAGCCAGTCCTTCGGGGAGGCGATGGTGCCGCCGCCCTCGGTGGCCGCGTAGTACTCCCAGATGCACTCGCCCCACCAGTCGAGCATCTGGTGCTTGAGCGGCACCGGACAGGGCGCGGCGGCGTGAATGGCCCACTTCATGCTGGATACGTCGTACTTCTCGCGGGTCTCCTTCGGGAGGGACAGCAGCCGCTTGAAGTGGGTCGGCACCATGTGCGTGTTGGTGATCTTGTACTTCTCGATCGCCTTGAGTGTGTCCTCGGCGTCCCACTTGTCCATGTAGACCAGCGTGTGGCCCATGTGCAGGGCGGAGCCCCCGAACTGGGTGACCGCCGTGTGGTAGTTCGGCGAGGTGATCAGATGCGCCTCGTCGCCTTTGCCCGCGGGCCGCCCCGGCGTGAAGCCGAAGAAGGTCAGCAGGAACGTCATCAGCTCCGCGGCGTCATCGGGGTCGATCCCGGCCAGCCGGCGCTTCACGCCCTTCGGACGACCGGTGGTGCCCGAGGTGTAGTGCATGGTGGCGCCGTTGCTGCGATCGGCCGGGGCGGTGTCGGGCTGCCCCTCGACGAGTTCCTCGACGGGCTGGAAACCCTCGGCCTCACCGAAGGCGAAGCGGCGGTGCGGGTCCAGCCCGGCCTCGTCGGCACCCTTGAGGCCCTCGGCAGCGTGACGGCCATCGACGAAGAACGCCTTGGCCTCACTGTCGGCCACGATGTAGCCGATCTCGGGGCCGGTCAGGTGCCAGTTGATCGGCGTGTAGTACCAGCCGGCCTGAAGCGCGGCCAGATAGAGCACCAGCCCGTCGACGCCGTTCGGCACCAGACCACAGACGCCGTCGCCTGGCTGCAGACCCAGCCCTCGCAGACCGTGGACGAGCCGGTTGGACCGGCTCAGTAGCTCACCGGCGGTGTATTCGGTGCCATCCGGGTCGACAGCCGCGATCCATTCCGGATCCTGCTGCGCCAATCGCCAGAAGCCCAACGACCCCATCGGCTCTCCCTGCGTTCGTTGGCGGGTCCCCGATACGACGCACGTCGTATGGTGTGTTCAGTCGGTTTCGGATCCAAAGTAGATCACGTTTCAGTTTTACTCGGCAAGACCTGTCCACCGGCCCGGCCAATTACTAGAATCTGTTCTTGTTTTCCGGCCGGACCTGCCTTTCGGGACCGGCTCCCGAGCGAGGAGAGAGCATGGCCGAGCTGCTGCCGATCAGCACCCCGCACTGCACCGTCGAGCAGGACGGGCATGTCGTCATCGTGACGATGAACCGCCCTGCGGCACGCAACGCCTTGAGCTCGGACATGCTGGTCGGGCTGGCCGACGCATGGGCGTACATCTCCGAGACTCCTTCCGTGCGGGTCGGAATCCTGACCGGAGCCGACGGTGTGTTCTGCGCGGGCGCCGACCTCAAGGCGATGGGTACCCCATCGGAGGACCCGCGAGTCCAGCAGCGCGCGCAGGAGATCCCGAACTTCCACTGGAAAGGTCTGCTCCGGGACGGCCAGTCGACCAAGCCACTGATCGCGGCGGTCGAGGGGTACGCGGTGGCCGGCGGCACCGAACTGCTGCTCGGCACCGACCTGCGGGTGGCCGGCGCCTCCGCCACCCTCGGCCTGTTCGAGGCCAAGCGCGGGCTGTTCCCGATGGGCGGCAGCGCGATCCGGCTGCCCCGCCAGATCCCGTACGTGCACGCGATGGACATCCTGCTCACCGGCCGCTCCGTCACCGCGGACGAGGCACTGAGCTACGGCCTGATCAACAAGGTGGTGCCGGACGGTTCGGCCTTGGATGTCGCACGTGAGCTCGCCGACGACGTCGCCGCTTCCGCGCCGCTGTCGGCCCAGGCGATCCTGCGCGCCTACCGGGAGACCGTGCACCTGCCCGAGGAGGAGGCACTGAAGGTCTCCGACGAGATCGGCTGGCCGGTGATCGGCTCCGCGGACGCCAAGGAAGGCTCCCGCGCCTTCAAGGAGAAGCGTCCCGCCGTCTACCACGGCAAGTAACGGCTCCCAGCGGGGGATGGCCTTCGCCGAACACGGCGAACAGGCTGACCTTGTTGTGGCAGCGGCGGAGGCCGCGGTGCTGCGTCTTGTTTAGAACACGTCTCCTGAGGCACAACGCGGGCACCTGAACCTGCCCCCGCAGGAGGAGTGAGCCACCGATGACCGTTCAGATATGGCGCAGGCGCCAGACCCAAGAGCCCGCGATCGAAACCGAGCCCCAGACCACCCGTCCCCGCCTGTTCCGCAGGCGTACGGCGGAGGAGACCGGCACGTCCCGGCCGCGGATCTTCAACGGGCGGCGGGCCGCGGAGGCCGAGCCCAAGACCGTGCCGGCGGACCAGAAGACCGCCCGGCGCCGGCGGCGCCACCGGCGCAACCCGATCAGCGCCGCCCTCTGGATGGCGGCCGTGGCCGCGGCGCTGATCCTCGGCCTCGGCATATTGCTGACCTGGAGCGACGCCAACCAGGCCAACGACGTCGTACACGCGATCATGCGAATGGGCACCTGGCTGGCGTCGCCGTTCCACGACGTGTTCACCAACCCCGACCCCAAGCACCAGATGTATCAGAACTGGGGCCTGGCCGCCGGGGTCTACCTGGTCATCGGACGGGCCCTCTCCTGGCTGACCCGCTGGTAACCGGCGCGGGAGTCAGCCCTCGGTGATGGTGTTGAGGCGCTCGATGGCCTCGATGTACTCCTCGATGATGTCGAGGATCACCTTGCTGGACGGCTTGACCTGGTTCATCGAGCCGACGATCTGGCCGACCGGGAAGGTGATCAGCTCGCCGTCGCCGGACCGGCTGATCCGGCGCAGCGCGTCGGAGATCAGCATGAACTGCATCGGCATCGGCAGATAGCCGGGAGACTTCTCGCTCTCCCACGCCTCGGTCCACGCCGTCTTGAGGAAGCGGGCCGGCTTCCCGGTCCAGGCACGGGACCGTACGGTGTCGCGCGAGGTGGCCTTGAGCAGCTTGGGCAGCGCACCCTCGGGGGTGTCGGCCTCCTCCACGGTGAGCCAGATCGAGCCGGTCCATACTCCCTCGGCGCCCAGCGCCAGCGCGGCCGCCATCTGACGGCCCCGGCCGATGCCACCGGCCGCCAGCACCATGGTGTCCTCGCCGACGGCGTCGACCACCTCGGGGATGAGGACCATGGTCGACACGTCACCGGTGTGACCGCCGGCCTCGGTGCCCTGCGCGACGATGATGTCGACGCCGACCTCGACCTGCTTGCGCGCGTGCCGGGCATTGGAGGCCAGGCCGGCCACCTTGACCCCGTGCTCGTGTGCCAGTTCCACGACGTCGGCGGGCGGCGGGCCGAGCGCGTTGGCCAGCAGCGCGATCGGGTGCCGGAGCGCCACCTCGACCTGCGGCCGTGCCGTCTGGTCGGTCCAGCCCAGCAGAGCGCGCCCGGCGGTCTCCGTGGACGGCTCGACACCATGCTCCGTCAGCAGTTCCTCGAGGAACTGCCGGTGCTCCTGGGGGATCATCCCCTGGAGCTTGCCGAGCAGCTCGTCCGCGTCGCCAAGGTCCGCACCCTCGTACTTCGCCGGCATCACCACGTCGACTCCGTACGGCTTGCCGCCGACGTTCTCGTCGATCCACTTGAGCTCGAGCTCGAGCTCCTCGGGGGTGAAGTACAGCGCGCCAAGGACGCCCATGCCGCCAGCGCGGCTCACTGCGGCGACCACGTCGCGGCAGTGACTGAACGCAAAGATCGGGTACTCGATACCGAATAGCTCGGTTACACGTGTCCGCACACGCCGACTGTAGGCGCTACGGCCGCAAAACTGCAACAGGTTCTAGTTGAGGATCTGGAGTGAGCCGTCACCAGACAGCGCCCTGGGTGGACCTCCCACCCGGGGCGCTGGAACACGTATCAGATCAGGACCGGCTCGAATACCGGTCAGAGCCAGGGCGATCCGGAACGGGGAGCCCGAGTTCGGCCTGCGGCTCCGGCCGAGGGGTCTGCCCTGGGCCGCCCTTGGCATGTGACCTCGGGCGTTCGTCCCGGCCACCGCTGCTCTCGAAGAGCGGGAGGAGTACGCCGATGGCGAGCAGGAACAGACCGAGGACCAGCGTTCCGACCGGCAGCCACTGGTTGACCGCGGCGAACTTCCAGGCATAGCCATCCGACAGCTTGACCAGGTCCTTCTCGGACTTCTCGGTGGTCTTCAGATCAGTCTTGGCCGCGACGAACATCCCGGCGCCGTCCTTGGTGCGGTTCGTGGCGTGAATCGACTGCTTCTGCGCGATCGGGATTCCGGTCCGCGGATCCACCCAGATGGTCACGGTCGCGGTGTAGAAGCCGTCGACCTTGTAGTTCTTGAACTTGTCCAGCCCGAGCAGGGCACCCGGGACCGCACCGACGGTGGCGACCTTCGTCTCCGGGATCGTCTGCTCGAACCGGTAGGCGGTGGTCCCCTGGATCCGGTCCTGACCCTGGTACTTCATCGGCCAGGCCCGCTTGGTCTGCGGGTCGAAGTAGGGGTAGGTCTTCCGTTCGACCCGGCCGATCGGCCAGATCACCCCCAGGCCCGCCAGCCGGACGCTGGTGTCCTGCTCGACCGAGGCCCCACAGCAGTTGATCAGCTCACCGGTGTGCCGGTTGAGCGCGTACCGGCTCGTCTGGTTGGCGATGGCGTAGTCACGATCGGGGTCCTTGATGGAGACGAAGTAGTCCCAGACCGCGGTGTCAGTCGTGCTGGCCACCGGGTCACCCCGCACGGTGTTGACCGCGACGATCGAGGCACCGGTGATGTTCTTCAGCTTGGCGCCGTCGAAGTAGGACGCGTTCGTGCCCCTGAGCTCGGTCATCTGAAAGAAGTCGGTCGGCGCGATCACGACCCTGGGTGCGACGTAGAGCTTGAGCAGCGGCGCGAATACGAGGAGGAAAGCACCCAATGCCACAAGGATCGTGCCGACTTTTCGCCGCATTTTCGGGCCTCCTGGACGCTGCCGTTATATTGAACGACCGCGCGGCGATTCCAGATAGATCGACTCAAGCTGCCGCTCTTCGCCCGCAACCTTACATGAAGCTATAAATGCCGTCTCTTGATCAGCTCCAGCGCATCGGCCGACATCCCTGGCCGGCGCTGTTCGTCGTGCTGCTCGCGGCCTTTATGGATCTGGTCGATGTGACCATCGTGAACGTCGCCCTGCCCTCGATCCACGATGACCTGGGCGGCACCGCCTCGGCCGGGCAGTGGGTGGTGGCCGGGTACGCCCTGGCTTTCGCGCTGACCCTCGTCACCGGTGGCCGGCTGGGCGACATCGCCGGTCGCCAGAAGATCTTCCTGATCGGGGTAGGCGGGTTCACCCTGGCCTCGGTGCTGGCCGGGGCCGCCGTTTCACCGGAGATGCTGATCGCGGCCAGGGTGGCCCAGGGCGTCTTCGGCGGCATCATGGTCCCGCAGGTGATGTCGGTGATCACGACGCAGTTCGCGGCCGGCCGGGAGCGTACCGCCGCGCTGAGCCTGTCCGGTCTGACGCTGGGCCTGGCCACCGTCAGCGGACCGCTGCTGGGCGGCCTGCTCATCTCGGCGGATCCGTACGGGCTGGGCTGGCGGTTGATCTTCTATGTGAACATCCCGGTCGGCGTGTTCGCCCTGGCCGGCGGGCTGCGCTGGCTGCGTGAGTCGCGCGCCGACCGGCCTCCCCGGCTGGACCTGCCGGGGGTCGGACTGCTGGCGGCGGCCTCACTGCTACTCCTCGTCCCGCTGATGCAGGGCCGGGATCTGCATTGGCCATGGTGGCTGCTGGTGCTGCCGGCCCTGAGCGTCCCCACGGGGGCGCTCTTCGTACGGCACCAGCGGCGTCGTGAGCGTGCGGGCGGCTCCCCCCTGGTCCCGCCTCGGTTGTTCACCCGGCGCTCCTTCTCCACGGGGCTGATCCTCACGACCGTGCTGAGCTCCAGCACGACCTGTTACTACCTGCTGCTGACCTGGTCCCTGCAGGACGGCCTGGGGTGGACCCCGCTGCATCTGGCGCTGACCATGCTGAGCTGGCCGCTCGGTATCGCCTGCACGGGTCAGCTCACCAACTGGTACGGCCATCGCGCCGGCCGGCTGTTCGTCGGGCTCGGGGCCTGCATCACGATCCTGGGGATGCTCGGCCTGATCCTGGCGCTCGGCCGGTACGGCACCGCGATCGGCAGCCTGCAGATCGCACCCTGGCTGTTCCTCAGCGGGATCGGGATGGGCATGATCGCCCCGGTGCTCCCGCATACCGCCCTCAGGGACGTGCTGCCCGCCGAGGCCGGGGCCGCCTCCGGCGTGTTCAACTCGGCGAGCCAGATGGGAGCGGCCATCGGGGCCGCGATCGCCGGTGTGATCTTCTTCGCCGGCCCCCCGGTCACCGCCGCGGACCAGCTGCGTGCGGCCGGACATACCCTCTGGTACAACGTCGCGGTCCTCATGATCGCCGCTGCCATGTCCCGGCTGCTCCCGGACGGCACGGCCGCGCCGCAACCCCTCACCCATGCCGGAGGACAGAGTGCCGCAGCAGCCCCGGCCGGCCCCTGAGCGCCCGCGGACGGACCTGAAGGGACTGATCCCCGGGCTCACCGCGTTGGCACTGGGCGTGATCATGCTGGGGTCGGCGCTCGCACCGGGGTATGCGCTCGGCTACGACATGGTGTTCGTGCCGCATCCGCCATCCTCCCGCGCCATGTTCGGCCTGACCGGTGCCTTCCCCCGGCAGGTGCCCAGCGACGCGGTGATCGCCGGGCTGGCCACGGTGCTTCCTGCCGACCTCGTCCAGAAGCTGGTGCTGCTACTGATCTTCGGTCTGGCCGGCTGGGGCGCGGCCCGGTTGGTCCCCGGCGAACGCCTGCTGCCCCGGACGGCCGCCGCCGTTTTCTACGTCTGGAACCCCTACGTGGCCGAACGGCTGCTGCTCGGCCAGTGGGCGCTGCTGCTGGGATACGCGGGCCTGCCCTGGGCGCTGTCCGCCGCGGTGTCGGTCAACGAGCGGCACGGGCCCGCCCGGCTGGTCCGATCGCTGTTGCCCGCCGCCGTGGGCGGATTCGCAGCGATGAACGTCTCGGCCCTGGTGGTGGGCCTCGGGGTCCTGGCCGCCGGGGCCCCGCACCGCGGCCGCAGAGCCCTGAAGGCCGGGGCCGTGCTGATCGGGCTGGCGCTGCCCTGGCTGGTGCCCGCACTCCTCGCCGGTGGGCACGGCCGGACCGACCCGGCCGGGGTGGACCTGTTCGCCGCCCGGGCCGATACCCCGTTCGGCTCCTTCGGCAGCCTGCTCTCGCTCGGTGGCATCTGGAACGCCGAGGTCGTGCCCCCTGGATATGGGACCTGGTTCGGCGCCACCGGACGGTTGGTCCTGTCCCTCACCGCGATCGGGGCCTTCGGCTGGGCGTTGCGAAACAGTACGGCCCGCACCCCGCAACTCAAGGGACTGGCCTGGGCCGCCGCCACCGGCTTCGGCGTCGCCTGTGTGGGCATCACCGAGCCGGGACGGGCCCTGGTCCGCGGCCTGGTCGAGCTCTGGCCCGGGTTCGGGGTGCTGCGGGACGCCCACGTCTACCTCGCCCCACTGGCGCTGCTGGAGGCGATCGGGCTCGGCTTCCTGGTGCTCGCGTTGAGTCGGATGGCGGTGCTCGCCCTGATCGCGCCGATCGCGCTCCTGCCGACACTGGCCTGGGGGATGTCCGGGCGGCTGGCCGCCGTGGACTATCCGGCCGACTGGGCCCGCGCCCGTACGATCATCAATGGTGACCCGGCCGGCGGCCTCGTGCTCGACCTGCCGTGGGGCGCGTACCGGCGCTTCCCCTGGAATGGTGGCCGGGCCGTGCTCGATCCGCTGCCGAGGGTGCTGGACCGGCGGGTCGTGTGGAACGACGGTCTCGAGGTCGGGTCACGGGAACTCGCACCCGAGGATCCACTGACCAGGGCCGTCGACGGACTGGTCCGGTCCTCCGCTCCGCTGACCGCCCCGCTGGGCGACGCGGGCTATCGCTATGTGGTGCTGGAGAAAGTCGGGCGACCGGATGAAGCCGAACTCCGGCGGAGACTGCAAGGTGCCCGGCCTGTCCTGGACGGACGCGACCTGGCGATCTTCAGACTCGACGGATCGCCCGCGCCCGTCGCTGAAGGTACTCATCTGGCAACGGTTTTGACGGCAGACCTCATCGCTTTCCTCCTAGTACTCTGGGCGACCACCGCATATCCTCCTTACTTCCTGGTAATGCGGCGCACCGGTTCCTAGGAGATATAACCCCCATGCGCATCTTGTTCGCCGTGCTGATCGGCACCGTCCTCGCGGGCGGATCTTCGCTCGCCATCGTGAACGTCGCCTCCGCCAAGCCTGACACCCCAATCCACTCCCTGTACAACTACGGGTCACGCTGACGAGCAGCTTGAGTGCGGCCATCAACAGACTGTGCATGCGAAACGAGACACCATGAGGTGCGTCTCGCATGTTCGGCCGTCCAGGTCCAGGGTGCCCCTGACGGGGCCGGCCAGACCCGGCTCGATGGCCTCCGCATCGCCATGGTCAACTGGCGCGACCCCTGGCAGGACGCGGCCGGCGGCGCGGAAGAGTACGCCTGGCAGATGAGCCGCGGGCTCGGGGCCCGTGGCGCGCGAATGCACTTCGTGACCAGCCGCGAGCCCGGCCAGTCACGACGCGAGGAACACGACGGGATCCGGCTGGTTCGGATGGGCGGCGTCTACTCCCGGTATCCGCTGGTGCTCGGCTGGCTGCTGGCCCACCGGGGCCGTTTCGACGTCGTCATCGACTGCATGAACGGGATCCCGTTCTTGTCCCCGCTGGCCGTCTCCCGGCGGACCCGGGTGATCCTGCTGGTCCACCATGTGCACGGCCGGCAGTTCTTCGTCTATCTCCGCGGCGCCATGGCCGCCATCGGCAAGGCATTCGAGGGGCCGATCGCCCGCCGGGTCTACCGCAGGCACCCGGCGGTAGCGGTCTCCCCTTCCACCGCCACCGCGATGCGCGACCAGTTGCGCTGGGGCGGCCCGATCTTCGTCGTGCCCAACGGCACCCCCGCCCTCCAGCCGGTGAACCCGGCGCACGCGGACGGCGATCCGGCGATCATCGTCGTCGGCCGGCTGGTCACCCACAAACGGATCGAGCGGGTCATCGACGCCGCGGACCGGCTCCGGCAGCGCTGGCCCGGTCTCATCCTGCACATCGTCGGCCGCGGACCCGAACACGACATGCTCAAAGCCCGGATCGCCCAGAGCGGTCTGCAGGGGACCGTTCGGCTGCACGGATACCTGCCCGAGTCCGAGAAGAACGCCCTGCTGGCCGGTGCCCGGCTGCACATCTCGGCCTCCGAGTTCGAGGGCTGGGGACTGTCCGTCATCGAGGCCGCCTCCCTCGGCGTGCCGACTGTCGCCCCTAACGTGGACGGGCTCCGCGAGGCCGTCCGTGACGGTGAGACCGGCTGGCTGGCCACGGTCGGCGAGGACCTCGCCGACACGATCGAGCGGGCCTTGAAGGAGATCTCGGAGCCGGAGCGGCGGGCCGAGGTCAGGGCGGCCTGCACCCGCTGGGCGGCCGCGTTCTCCTGGGACGGCAGCGCCGAGCGGATGGCCCGGCTGATCAGATCCGAGCCGGTGACCGGAGGCGGCGACGCCTATGTCGCCGACTACCGAGAAGGTCCGGCGGCGCGATCCGTGATCGTTGAGAACACTGATCCGGTGCGGCTGCGGGCGCTGCTGACCGGCCCCGGCCGGGAGATCCTCGACATCCGCCCCGCCACCCGCACCGAGCTGCTCACCGGCCGTCCCGGAACAGGGCCGTGACCCTCGGGGTCCTTTCCCGGCACGAGCATCCCCCGGCCCCTGATGACATGGGCGACGTGGCGGGGACCGACATGGAGCTGAGGGAGCGGATCAGGATCGCGGTGGCGACCCTGGTCCTCGCCACCGTGTCCTTCGTGATCGCGCCCGGCCGGATCCTCCCCGATACCAAGCTCGACATGCCCCTGAACCCCTCGGGCTTCCTCGGCCGGGCCCTGCACATGTGGGATCCCACCGCGTACTTCGGTCAGGTGCAGAACCAGGCCTATGGCTACCTCTTCCCGATGGGCCCCTTCTATCTGCTGGGCGATGCGGTCGGGCTCGCCCCCTGGGTGGTGCAGCGGCTGTGGATCGCGGCCGTGCTGAGCGCCGCCTTCCTGGGCATCGTCAAGCTCGGCGAGGCGCTGGGCATCGGCGGTCCCAACAGCCGGCTGCTCGCCGGGTTCGCGTACGCGCTGGCGCCCCGGGCCCAGGAGCTCATCGGCATCAACTCCTCGGAGTTCCTCCCGATGGCGGTGCTGCCCTGGATCCTGCTACCTCTCGTCCACGGATCGCGCCGCGGCAGCCCCCGGCGGGCGGCCGCCCTGTCCGGGCTGGCGATCGTCTGCTGCGGCGGCATCAACGCCACCGCCGAGCTCGCCGTTCTGGTCGTGCCACTGCTGTTCCTGCTCACCCGGACGCCGGGCCCTCGCCGGCGTCGGCTGCTCGGCTGGTGGCTGGTGTGGACGTCGGCGGCCACCCTGTGGTGGCTGGTGCCGACCTATCTGATGGGGAAGTACATCTTCCCCTTCCTCGACTTCACCGAGAACGCCGCCACCACCACCCGGGTCACCTCGATCACCAACGTCCTGCGCGGGGCCTCCCAGTGGGTGGGGTATCTGCCCACCCAGGGGTCCCCCTGGTGGCCGGCCGGCAACGCGCTCTCCACCGGGCCATGGCTGATCCTGATCACCGGGACCGTGGCCGGGCTCGGGCTGATGGGACTAAGCCGACGCGGGCTGCCCGAGCGGGTCTTCCTGGTGCTCAGCCTGGCGCTCGGGGTCGCCATCATCGTCACCGGACATCCCGGCGAACTCACCTCCCCCTTCACCGGGCAGCTGCGCGGACTGTTCGACACGGCGCTGGCCCCGTTCCGCAACATCCACAAGTTCGACGCGCTGATCCGGCTGCCGCTGGTGCTGGGCCTGGCCCACCTGCTCAGGAACGCGCTGCAGGCTCCGCTGTTCACCCTGCGGCCGGGAGTCCAGGGACTGCGCCGATGGCGCCCGGCCGGGGCGCTGCTGGTGCTGGTGTCCGTCACCGCCTCGTTCACCCCCGTGTTGAGCCCCGGACTGTCCCCTGCGGGGGTATTCCGCTCGGTCCCCGGATACTGGCAGGACGCTGCGGACTGGCTCAATCGGAACGCCGGCAAGAACACCGTGCTGGCTGTGCCCGGAGTGCGCTTCGGCGAGTTCGTCTGGGGGCGGGCCATGGACGATCCGCTCCAGCCGTTGCTGCAGGTCCGCTGGGCCAACCGGATGGTCGTGCCGTACGGCTCCGCCGGTCTGGGCCGGTTGATGGAGGCGATCGACGACCGGTTCGCCACCGGTCAGGGCTCACAGGGGCTGGTCGACGTGCTGTCCCGGATCGGCGTACGGTTCCTGGTCGTACGCAACGATCTGGACCGTGCGGAGCTGGGCGGGGCCTGGCCGGCTCGGGTACACGAGGCTCTCGAACGGAGCCCGGGGCTGTCCAAGGTCGCCGAGTTCGGCAGCGACATGGGCTTCCCGGCCGCCAACGCGGTGAGCTCGTTCGACCAGCCGTACAAGGCCGTGGAGATCTACGAGGTGCCGCAGGCCACGGCGGTCGCCACCGTGACCTCGGCGGCCAGGCCGTTGCGGGTCATCGGCGGGCCAGAGGCGCTGCTCACTCTGGCCGACGAGGGGATGCTGAAGGACGACCGCCCGATCCTGCTGAACGACGACGGCAAGGACGTTCCGGGCGCGGACACAGTGATCACCGACACGCTGCGCCGCCGGGAGGTCAACTTCTCCGATCTGCGCAACGGCAGCTCCCCCACGATGACCGTCGACGAGCCGTACAAGGGCGCCTCCCGGACCAAGGACGTCATCGCGCCGGGCTGGGACCACTATCAGTCCGTGGTCCGCTACTCCGGGATCAAGTCCGTCACCGCGTCGTCGTCGGCCTCCGACAGCACCGCCTTGTCCAGCGACGGGTCGCGCAACAAGCATCCGTTCGCGGCGCTGGACGGCGACCCGGACACCCAGTGGATGTCATCGGGGTGGAACGGGGCCCTAGGGGAATGGCTCGAGGTCCGGCTGGACCGGCCGGTCGATCTGAACCACATCTCGGTGGCCTTCACCAGCACGCCGCAGCTCGGCCCGGCGGTCAGCGAAGTCGAGATCTCGACCGCGGCGGGCTCGCTGAAGCAGCCGATCGCGGCCACCGGCTCCGCGCAGAAACTGGCGGCACCGCAAGGGCCGACCGATTGGGTGCGGGTCAAGGTCACCCGGCTGAACGGGGTGCCGAGGCAGAACGCCGGGACCCGGGTGGCCATCTCGGAGTTGTCGATCCCTGGAGTGACCCCGCAACGGTTCATCGCCCTCCCCAAGAGCGCCGGAGCCTCCACCCTGGTGTTCACCGGGCTCACCGACGCGGCGGCCCCCTGCATGATCGGGCCCCGGCTGGTCTGTTCCCCCTCCCTCGGCAGGCAGAGTGAGGACGGCAAGGCCTTCCAGCGGATCTTCACCTCGTCCGCGTCCGGCGAGCAGCGGCTCACCGGGTCGGCGGTCCTCAGCGATCTGGGTCTGATCAAGCAGTACGCCTCCGTTCCCGGGCAGCCCGACATCGAGGCGTCCTCGACCTACGTGAAGCATCCGGCGGATTCTGCCCGCTCCGCGTTCGACGGTGATCCGGCCACCACCTGGGTGGCCAGTACGGACGATGCCAATCCCCGGCTCACCATCGACTTCGGGAAGAAGATCAGTCTCTCGAAGATCACCTTTCTCTTCCCGTTCCAGAGCTCCCCGGCTACGGCAGTGCGGATCAGCGGGGACGGCGTCATCCGCGAAGGGCTGACCAACGACAAGGGCGTGCTCGCCTTCGCCCCGATGCACGCCAAGCGCCTGGTCATCACCTTTCCGAAGTCCCCGGGCATCCAGATCAGTGATCTGCGCATTCCCGGGGTGACGTCGCTGGGGTCCGCCCCGGAGGCGCCGCTCAAAACGGCCTGTGGCACCGGCCCGACCTTCACCCTCGGGCAGCAGCGGATCCTCACCCGGATCAGCGGGGGGACCGCCGCCGACCTGCTCCGCGGCTGGCCGGTGCGCTACACCTCCTGTGGTAGGGCTCCGGTGCTGTCCGGCGCGGGTTCGGCCGAGCAGCGGATCAGCGTGCCGTCCACCGACCCTTACCGGATCACGTCCGCGGTGCTGCGATCCGCCGATGCCAAGGCCCCGCCCAAGGTGATCGGCCGGTCCCCCACCATCGGTCCCTGGACCCCGCAGAGCCGGACGGTCGATGTCCAGACGGCCGGCCGCAGCTACCTGGTCGTCAACGAGAACTTCAACGCCGGCTGGGCCGCCACCCTGAACGGCACCCGGTTGCAGGCGGTCCGAATCGACGGCTGGCGGCAAGGCTGGGCGGTGCCGGCCGGCGGTGCCGGGACCGTACGGCTGGACTACGAGCCTGATGGGACCTATCGAGTGGTCCTGCTGGTCGGGCTGCTCCTGGTGCTGCTGGTGATCGCGGCCTCCGCCGTACGGGGACGGGGTGCCTGGCCCGCGTCGCGGCCACGCGGCCCCGGACCATGGTGGATGTGGCCGGTCTCCGTCGTCGTCGGTTTCTGGGCCGGGGGTTTCGCCGGGCTGATCCTGGTCCCCGGCGCCTGTGCGCTGGCCGTGTTCTTCCGTCGCCGGTCGGCACCGCTCGTACCGGCCAACCAGCCGATCAGCGCGGCGGCCATGATGGGACTGGCAGGTGCCGTGCTGGCCTTGGGTACCTACCTCCAGCTCCAGGGCGACGGCGTCCTGTCCGGGCCGCTGACCGACACGGTGCCGCAGCTGCTGGGCCTGGGGGTGCTCGGCCTGCTGATCGCCACACTCGGTATCCGTGCTGAGGAACGGGTCTTCGCGGCCGGGCCGGAGCCCGAACAGATCAAGCTCGTCTGGCGCTAGCGCCTTTCACCAGTCCCCGCAGCCGCAACGCGGGCTTCTCGATCACGTAGAAGCTCACGGTGGAGATGGCGATGCCGACGACGAGGACGACCGGCAGCACCAGCCAGAAGTCGTGGTTCCAGATCGGCCTGCCGGTGACCTTGTACCAGCCGAAGATGACGAGCTGGTGCCATAGGAACAGCCCGTACGAGATGAGACCGAGCCACCGGACGACCCGGTTACCCAGGACCGCCAGGGTCAGGGGATGGGAGGGCGACAACGCCACCGGTGCCACCAGGGCCACCGCGATCACCAGGTACAGGATCGCGGAGACGAGGTACTGCGCCGCGTTCTGTGGTACAGGCAGGTCCGGAAGGACCGCGGCAGGGGAGAGGCCGACCGGCGTGGAGACCACGACCAGCGCGCAGAACGCCGCCAGCCAGCAGGAGCCCAGCATCCCGCCGACCGTTGTGACCCACCGGGCGGCCGGGCCTCTGGGTCTGCGCCGCGCCCACTCGGCCAGCACCGTCAATGCCATCCCCGCGAGAAAATCGATCATCCACCGCGGCAGCAGATGCTCGTAGTAGAACATCGTGTCGTAGTCGGCCCAGAGCCGCATCGCCACCGTGCAGGCAAAGGTCACCAAGGCAATCGTCCCGAGGCCGTAGAGCAACCGTTTGGCCCGTCCGTCCAGATCCTCTCCGGCCCGTAGGGCGAACCGGCGCAACCCGGCCGCGATCAACGGCAGCACCAGATAGAAGGACGCCTCCGCTGACAGGCTCCACATGGGGCCGAGACCGTCCGGGCCGACCCCTTTCCACCACGGTGCGGGATCGTAGTTCTGGGTCAAGGTGAGCATCTCGAACCAGGTGCGTACGGAGCCCACGTGGCCGGGGTTGAAGACGAACAGGCCGACGATGAGCATCACCCAGTAGGCCGGCACGATCCGCAGCACCCGCCGCCACAGATACACCCGGGTGTCGGGGCCGGGAAGGCCACCCCTGTTCCCGCCCCCACCCAGCACCGCCCGGGCCCAGGGCCGATAGAGCAGCAGCCCGGACAGCGCGAAGAAGACCGACACCCCGACGCCGCCGCTTTCGATGATCCGCCAGGGCAACGCGTTGCTACTGGTCTGAGCCGTCTCATCCCCCACATGGAGGAAGATCACTAGCAGGATGGCGATCGCCCGGAGCCCGTCGAGCGCGTCCTGATGCCCGCCATCGGCAGACCGTGCGGCCGGCTTCGAAAGTTGGGTGACCAGCATCGCTACTCCAGGGTCGAGATTCCGCCCTAGTTTGCCCTGTCAGACCCGATGCTGAGGGCGAACGGCTAGGACGTGAATGCCCTGACGGGGCGCACCACGGCCGCTCGGCCGCGCGATGTGCTCGCCCTCGGTCAACGAGCGACGCGGAGGGACTTCACGATGGCGCGGATGTCCGGGCGCACGGCCTTCTCCGCCTTGTTCGGTGATCCGCCCGCGCACCGGGCTCCTCCCTCCGGATCAGTGCGGGAACGCCTTGTCCGGGCCGGCCGTGCTGCTCAGTGTGGGAGGTGCCGAGGCCGGAACGGACGGAACCGGCGCCGGATTCGGATCCTGGTCACGCTGTCCGCCGAAGGCCACCGCGGCCATAACGCCCAGGATCACGACGACCAGGGCTCCGGCCATCGCGATCAGGACGGCTCGGGATCGCTGACGGCGGAGGGGCGGTGCCCCGGCCCCGGTGTCTTCCTCGCTGGACAGCACCACCCGATTCTGGGCGATGCTCGGCTCCATCCACGGATCCACGGCCGCGAACGACGTCGTCTCGGCATCCTCCGCCACCTCCTCGGTCACCACGGCGAACATCGTCGTCACGGCTTCGGAGTCGTCGACGCTCTCGCCGCTTCCCACGTCCGCGCCGCCGCCGGTGACGGTCTCCTCTTCTGCCGGCTCGCGCGACGCGGCCACCTCGACAGGAGCCGCAGAGACGGTCTCCGCCGTACCGTCGTCCGGCACTGCCTGCTTTTCCAGAGCAGATGCCTGTCCTGCGCCGGGGTCCTCGGCGACGGTCGGGTCCGTCGCGGAGGGTGCCGAAGAGGACATGAGGGCCTGCACCTGAGAGAGCCGCGCCACGTCGTCGGCGGTCATGTCGTCGGTGATCGTCGGGATCGGCCCCGTGGTCACATCGTCCGGAGGAATGTAGGCGGCATTCAGCCAGGCACTGGTGACAGGGACCGGCCCCTCGTTCTCTGACACGTCCGGCAGGGTATGCGAAACCTCACCCTCGGCCTAGACCCCGGCGGTAACTCGCATGACACAAAATCGACCTCGGCAGCCCGCCGGGGCTTGCCCTAGGGCAGCACCTTCAGCGAGCTGACCAGGAAATTGATGTCCGGCCATAGCTTCTTGTGGGTGTTGGGCACCGCCATGAGCAGCACCGCCGGGCTCTTTCGGCCCGTATCGATCACCGCCACGGTCACGATGTCGCCGGTGGCCTTGACGCCCGTCCGGTGGAAGGTCAGAAACGAGCTGACCAGCCAGCCCTTGTGGCCGTTCAACTGGAGCGGCTGGGAGGCCAGCGGCCGCGTCTTATGGGCGAATCCGTACAGGCGGGCCTCGGTCGACTTGGCGTAGGCGACGGCCGCCTCACGCTCGGTGCCGGAACCCCCGTAGATGTCCTGCTCAGCCGGGCCGAGCACGCCGGTCATCAGCTGGCCGTACCAGAGCTGCTTGGGGTTCTTCTCGGTCACCACGATCTGCTGGCCGGACCAGCCGAGCAGTGCCAGCCCGCTCTTGCGGGTGGGGACCTGCCACGGCGGGCCGAAGCGAGGGTACGAGAGCCCGCTGAACGTGTCGTTGATGCGGCCGGCCACCGGGGAGTGGGTGCCGGTGAACTTCTGCAGCTGCTTCTCCGGAGGCAGCGCGACACCGGCTGCCGACCGCTTGGCCGCCGTCTTCTTCGCCTGAGCACCCGTCGCCGGCGTCGATGGCGGTGCGTTCTTGGTGTTGTCACTGGACTTGAGGAGGAACACGACCGCCGCGGCGACCAGTGCGATCACCAGCAGGCTGACGCCCGCGAACAGCGCCACACGGGACCGGCCGCCACCCTCGTCACCGTCGAGCCCATCCGGGGTGGCTCCGCCGTCCTTGCCCTCCTCAGCCATCCACTCCGGCATCCGCCAGTTCCCGGAGCTCGGCATGCCGGGCTTGGGCGGCGTACCGGGCCCGGACATGTCGACCCCGGCGTAGTTGCTGTCGCCCGCGCCCGATTCGACACCGTCGAAGGACTGGGAATCCCAGGCCGGCTGCTCTGCGGATGTGCCGAACCGGCCACCGGGGGTCTCGGCCTGCGCTTCAAATCCTGACATTTCAGATGTACGCCTTCGGGGAGCGCCGACGGCTGGGAACTCCTGCTCGGAAAAGCCCTGATCGGGGAACCCCTGCGGGTGGAATTCCGTCTCGGCGTATCTGTGCTCCCGGAAGTCGGAGGCGTGGAATTCCGGCGCTGGGAGCCCTGAGGTGGCGGACTCCGCGGCGGCCGGCTCCAGCGGTGGCGGTGGCGGGAATCCGGGAGTGGGGAACTCTACCGGCGAGAAGTCGGTACGGCCATCGGGGACCTCGATCAGCTCGGCCGAGAAGGTCAAACGACCCACGGCCGACTCTTGCGGCGAGGCCATCGTGACACCGGACCCTGGTGGCTGTGGCCCGGCCGGCCCGCCCTCCGGGGCCGGTGCGGCGAATGGATTCGCCTCACCGGGCCGTGGCATCGGACCCATTGAACGGTCGGTCGGTGCGTAGTCATTCACTTCGCCACCGGGCGCGTTCCAGCGCTCCCCCTGATCGGACATGCGGCACAGGCTACGCGAAGATCAATATTTGCCGCAGGAGAGGCAATCACACTCTGGACACATCTTGTTATCGACTGATCGTTCGCGGATGCCGCCCCGTTACGCCCCGTCACGGGCGGATTTGGAGAGCCCACGGTCCAGCGGCTAGCGACGGGCGCGCTCCGACGGTCCGCCCGGAGGTATCGGTGCAGATGGGGCGAGTCTCTCCCTCGCCAGCAGGGTGCCGCCGACCACTGCCCCCGGCATGGCCAGTACGGCGCCGAGCGGGATGAGGAACAGCACCACGGTGGCGGCGCCGAACCCCACGGCGAGCGGCCGGTGCCGCTTCAGCAACAAAAAACGTTCCCGCCGTCGCAGGCCCCGCCGCTCCAGAGCCAGCGCGGTGAGCTCACTGGTAAGGAAATAGCCCGTCACACAGGCGGCCAGGACCGGCACCACCGTCTGGCCGACGACCGGGATGAAGCCCAGCGCGAAGAACAGCACGGTGAAGAGCCCGGCAAAAAAGCCCAGGATCAGCCCGTCGCCGATCCCACGGAGCAGCTGCTTGAACAACGAGACGTCCGGTCCCTGCGGAGCGCCGCCGTGGTCGTTCTCCGCCCGCTCCGAGAGGGACTCGTAGAAGGGTTCACCGACCACCAAAGTGATCGCCGTGAACATGACCATGGCGAGGAACGCGGCCGAGCCGAAGATGGCCAACGCCGTGATCACCCGGACGGCCTGCCGCAGATCGTGCGACCAGTGGTCGGCGAACGGCGTGACCCATCGGGCCACATCCTCGGCGTAGACCCCGAGGCTCACCAGCCCGGCGACATAGAACGCCAGAACGATCAGCGCTGGGATGAGGCCGAACAGCCATTGCCTGGGATGGCGGGCCACCCAGCCCAGCCCGCGGACGAGGTAACCGATCCCCGTGAAGAAGTCGCGGAACCCGCCCTGGCGCGGCGGCAGGGACGGCTGTGCGTAAGGCCCGTTCACCGCGCCAAGCCTACATTGGCCCAATGACTTTGACCCAGATTGGACCTTATTAGTGGCCAATCTGCTTCCTAGAGTGACCTCGAGAATCTTGCCCGGTAACGCACGCCGGGCAGGGCGGCGCAAGCCTGACTCACCCGACCAGATGACCAGATGACCAGATGACCGAGGAGCCCATACGCGGGGGTGCGGGGCCCAGTGCACCCGGCGCATACGGGTCGTCCCTCGTTAGTTACCCGAACCCCTGCACCCACGCGGGGGTGCGGGGGCAGAGCCCCCGCCCGGGGGGTCCGGGGGTCGCCCCCGGGCAGACATGACGAAGGACCGCCGGCGAGCAAGCACAGCTTGCGAGCAGGCGATCCCAGTCACGAGTGGAGGTGCAGGGAATCGAACCCTGGTCCTACGGCAATGATTCAGGTCTTCTCCGGGCGCAGCCTGCTAGTTGTTTTCTCGGCCCCGGCTCTCACGCAGGCAAGTTGCCGAACGGCTCAGCCGCTGTTTGTTTTTCCTACCGACCCCGCGTCCGGGCCATCAGGTGGAGTCTCCTTACGATGCCAGATCCCGGTTCGGAGACGCTACCGGGCTGACAGAGTCGCTACTCGCCTCAGGCGGCGAGGGCGAACTCAGTGCGCTTAGTGTTGGCACTTATTGGTTTGTGGTCACAGGATTAACGAGGTCACGACCACAACCCTCGACCCGCTTCACCTGACTCGACTACCGCAGTCGAAGCCAGTCACCCCCATGTTGAGTTGTCAACCGGACACCGAGGTGTCCAGAACAGACCGTACATGGTCAACACCCGATACGCCAACGAGATTCCCCCCGGGCGTGATCGGGTGCCAGAAAATGATGTGGCCCCGATGGATGCGTAACGTGTCGCACCCACCGGGGCTGACCGGCAGGGTCGGGCCGGTCCGGACGACAGAGCCTCCCCCCGAGACGAGGCTCTGGTCTCATCACGGCGACTGAGTCCGCAACCCCCCAGGCGGGATCTCAGTCACTCACAAAGACGTACGGGCCCCCTGTGAAGGTTGCGATCTCAGGGTAAAGAAATAACAAAGCGATAACGGAAGGCGGAAATCCTGTAACGCAGTGGCTTCAGTGGTGCGTAACCGGGCTGGTCTTACCGGCCGGCCGGGTGCCTCCCGTACCGGTCTTCCCCACTCCCGGCTTTGAAGCTGACGCCGCCTGGGGCACCTTGTACGGGCCGAGGAACTTCGCAGCCAGCGTGGCGGCGTCGACCCTGCCCTCCACCGCGATGGCGAAAGCCAAGTCCCCTTGGTAGCCCACGAACCAGGAGACGTTCTTGCCCTTGTCATAGTCAACCGTGGCGGCCACGCCGTACACCTTTGCCTGCTTGGGCGGTTGGGCCTTCTTGGCAGCGCCGGATACGACCGACCGGCGCATGAGGTTCTGGAGGCTACTGACGACCCGGGGCGCCAGCGGGTACGGCTGCGCCGGAGGCGTTTGCGTCTGCAACGGCGACTGAACGGATGAGCTGCTCAACAGCTGCGGTGGCCGCCAGGTCCCGGCCTCGACCGCCCCCGCCACCAGAGCCATGGAGAGAGGGCTCGTGAGCACCTTGCCCTGGCCGATCATGGCGAGGGCCTTCTCGCCGGCGTTGGCGGGGGCCGGCACCGAACCGGTGAAGACGGGGACCGTCAGTCCCCAGTCGAGGCTGCCCAGGCCGAACTTGCTCGCCTCGCGGACCAGAGTGGCGCCATCGAGCGAGCTGCTGAGCTGCGCCAGCATCGTCGTGCAGGACTTGGCGAAGTTCCCTTCGAACGGCAAGGTGCCGGACTGCGGCGAAGGGTTGTTGATCACCTGGCCGCCGACGGTGGCCGTGGCGGGACAGGGCAGCTTGCCCAACTGTTCGCCGCGCTGGTACAGCGCCTCGGCCGACACGAGGCCGAAGGTCATGCCGGGCGGATACTCGCCCTCGAGTGCGAGGTTCCGGCCGTTGGTCCCATTGTTGGCCACGGCCACCACGTCACCTGTGGAGGGGCGGACCACGGCCATTGAGGCCCGCATTCCCAGGCCCTTGAGCGCCCTCTCTGCTTTGAGCTGGATGTTCTGCACCAGGGTCGTACGGACCGGCTGAGGGATCTCCTTGGACGGCCAGGTAGCAAGCACAGTGGGCTCTTTGCCCGCCGGGTCCTGTGGGTTCTCCGCAACGACCTTCACCGTCGGGGTGCTGGCGAGCTGGCGCTGGTAGAGCAGCTGCAGCCCGGAGTCGCCGATCGTGTCACCCGGCTGGTAGGGCGCACCGACCTGCTGCAGCTTCACCGCGGTCGCCGGGCCGAGGGTGCCGACGTACTCGGTGGCCATCTTCGGCGCGATCTGCAACTTCTTGGGCGGCTGCACGATCACGCCCGGGATCTGCCCGATCTTGGCGATGACGGCCCTGTTCTCCGGAGTGTCCTCCAGCATCGCCAGCTGGAGGAACTCCTGCGATGGTGCCGAGTTGACCCGTCCGATCAGCCGCTCCTGGTCCAGCTTGGTGATCGCGGCCAGTGCGCTGAGAGTGGCCTTGGAATCGCGCAGCGAACGGGGGACGACGCCCACGACGTCGGTCAGGACCGAATGCATCAGTGGCTTGCCTTGGGAATCCTGGACCTGCGCTCGATTCGGCGTGTCGGTGACCACGGCCAGCCGCTGACCCTCTCCCAGCAGTGGGTGGATGATCGAGGGATTCCAGACGATCTTCCAGCCGGTACCGACCCGGCGCAGATGCATCTGACTCGGGTAGGTCCAGGGATCCCCGTTCTCACCCAAGTCGATCTTGACCTGGAACTGGGCGTCATAGCCGTCGCCACTCGGGACGATCTTCGACTTGTTGATCGACAGCTTGACCGAGGCCGCGTCGAGCTGCTGAGGCACGTCCCGCAGCGCGGCGGCCACGGCGGCGTGGTCGCCGGTGGTGTGGCCGGCCGCCGCCGTGTAGTTCTGGACCTGCCACGCGATCAGGAAGTCCTTGACGGTCGGGAACGGCGAAGGCTCAGCGAAGCCGCAGGCTCCCAGGGTGCTGATGAGCATCCCACAGGCCAGCGTGGCGCCGGCCCTTCTGGCCTTCGTCATCCACAATCCTTTCATCGCCCCCATGACTATGCCCCGCCACCCGAGACCTCGACCGCATGGTGATGTTCCGGTGTCCTACACACTGCCGGGGGCCCGCCCACGGTGCCGAGTGGCACGCGCCATCTCCCGTTTTCCCTCACGCTCCGCTATGGCCTGGCGCTTGTCGTGTGACTTCTTGCCGCGCGCCAGCCCGATCTCGACCTTGGCCCTGCCGTCATTGAAATACAAGGAGAGCGGGATCAACGTCAATCCCGACTCCCTGGTCTTTTCGATGATCCGCTGGATCTCCCTCTTGTGCAGGAGCAGCTTGCGGCTCCGGCGAGCCGAGTGATTGGTCCACGTGCCCTGGAGGTACTCCGGGATGTGCACGTTCATCAGCCACAACTCGCCGTCACGGACCTGAGCGTAGCCGTCGACCAGCGAGGCCCGTCCCATGCGCAGCGACTTGACTTCGGTGCCCATCAGGACCAGACCCGCCTCCCACGTGTCATCGATGTGGTAGTCGTAACGGGCCTTTTTGTTCTGGGCAATGAGCTTGCGCCCTTGCTCACGTGGCACTTGATCAGCCTCGGTCTTTCGTCGGCAGCGTGGCGAGCAGACCGTGCAGCACGGCCAGTGCGCGCTGCTCGGCCACCTGGGGTGGGCGATCGGAGGAGATCGCCACGTCAGGATCGATCCCGACCCCGTCGAGGTTACGGCCGCCGGGGGTCCGGTAGCGACCGACGGTCAGTTCCAGCGCGGACCCGTCGCCCAACCGGACCGGTTCCTGGACCGATCCCTTTCCGAACGTACGCGATCCTACGATCACCGCGCGCTCCCGGTCACTCAGGGACCCGGCCACGATTTCCGCGGCGCTCGCCGTACCGGCGTCCACGAGCACGACCAGCGGGGTCTTCGCATCGCCGGGGGCGGTCACGTCGAACCGCTGCGGCGCCCTGCCACGCTTCTCGTAGGTGACCACCGGACCATTGGCGAGGAAGGCCGAGGTGGTGTCCACCGCCTCGTCGAGTAAGCCGCCCGGGTTCCCGCGCAGATCGAGGACTATCCCGCCCGCGTGGCCGGGCAGGTCCGCGGTCACCGCACTCCGCACCTGCCGCCCCACGCCCCGGGTAAAAGCTCCGATCTGGATCAGCCGCACGTGGCCAGGACGCTGTTCCACGGTCACGTCGGTGGTCCGCACTTGTGACCGCACCAGTTGGAAACGGTGTTCCATCGCGCCCCGGCGGACCGTGAGCCCCACCCCGGCCACCGATTGACTGCGCAGGGCCATCGCGACCTTGGTCACGGTCCAGCCGGTGGCCGGTACGCCCGACACGGCGACGATCACGTCCCCGACGCGTACGCCCGCCTTCGCGGCGGCCGAGCCAGGCTGCACACTGGCCACCCGTACGGCCGAACCGTCGGCCGCGCCCAGCCACAGACCGACCCCGCTGTAGCGACCATTGAGCCGGCCCTGCACGTCGTCGTACTCCTGTGCGGTGTAGTAGTGCGCCCAGCGATCACCCAGCCGGTGCAGCATCGCGTTGATGGCGGCGCGTTCCAGCTCACCGCGCGGCACCGGCACCGCTGCCTCCGTGGCGATGCGACCGGCCGCCTCGTCGAGCAGGGCCGGTTCGATCGCCTGAGGCGTACGTTTCATCGGGCCGGCGCCGCTCATGATCCCGGCACCGTAGGCGCAGACCACGGCGACGACGACGACCGTCCCGTGGAGCACACGACCCGTGAGCCGGAGCATGCCGAGCAGTCTACGCGCGCGAGCCGACGCCGGCATCGGCCCGCGCCACAGGTGAAGCTAAAGCGCGATCAGACGCGCAGGTAGCGGCGGAGGGTGAGGAACGAGGCTCCGGCGCACAGCAGGATTCCGAAGACTATCGAGATCACGATGACCTGGATCACCGACCCCCAGCCCAGCTGACTGGCGAACTGCAGCGAGCCCTGCAACCGGTCGATCAACATCAACTTGGCGATGATCAGCAGTCCGGTGGCGATGATCCCGCCGACGAAGCCGGCGATCGCGCCCTCGAGGATGAACGGCAGCTGGATGTAGGTGTTCGAGGCCCCGACCAACCGCATGATGCCGGTCTCTCGTCGCCGGTTGAACGCCGACAGCCGGACCGTGTTCGCCACCAGCAGCACCGCCGCGATCACCTGGATGAGCGCGATGATCAGCGCGGCATACTGCAGGCCGTTCAGGATGGTGAAGAACTTCTTCAGGATCTCCTGCTCGTTGACCACCTGGTCCACGCCCGGCTTGCCGTTCAGCTGATCGACGACGATCTTCCACTGCTCCGGGTTCTTCAACCGGACCCGGAAGGAGCCGGGGATGTCGCCTTCCTTGGTGCTCTGCACGAAGCCCGGCTGGCTGGCGAAACGGTCCTTGAAACGCACGAACGCCTGAGCCGGAGTCTCCTCTATCACACCGCCCTGGCTGACCTGCGGCATCTTCTCCAGGTCAGCCTTGAGGGTGGCCTTCTCCTGATCGGTGACGTCCCGCTTGCTACAGGCCGGGTTCGAGCTCGCCTTGTTGCAGAGGAAAACCGAGACTTGGACCTTGCCGTACCAATAACTCTTGGAGTTGTCGACCTGAGCCCTGATGAGCAGACCGGTGCCGAAAAGCGCCATGGCGATGGCGACGGTGATGACGAGCGAGATCGTCATCGTCAGGTTCCGGCGGAGACCGATCCAGATCTCCTGGAAGACGAACTGTACTCGCATGTCCTTCGCTGTCCTCGCTGATCGGTGGTTCCACGTGGGTGTTCGGTCAGGCCGTGGCCCTACGACTCAGTACGCATGGCGGGGGCCATATGGATCAATAGGCCTGACCGTAGACTCCACGCGCCTGGTCGCGGACGACCCTGCCGTCCTCGAGTTCGACGACCCGCTTGCGGAAGGCGTCGACGATCGCGGCGTCGTGGGTGGCCATGACGACGGTGGTGCCCGTCCGGTTGATCCGGTCCAGCACCTTCATGATGCCGATGGAGGTTGCCGGGTCGATGTTCCCGGTCGGCTCGTCGGCGAGCAGGATCATCGGTCGGTTGACGAAGGCCCTGGCGATGGCGACGCGCTGCTGCTCGCCACCGGAGAGCTCGTCGGGCAGCCGGTGCTGTTTACCTTCGAGACCGACCAGATCGATCACCTCGGGCACGACCTTGCCGATGAACCGCTTCGGCTTGCCGATCACCTCGAGTGCGAACGCGACGTTCTCGAAGACGTTCTTGTTGGGGAGGAGCCGGAAGTCCTGGAAGACACAACCGATCCGGCGCCGCAGATGCGGCACCTTCCAGTTGGTCAACCGGCTGAGATCTTTGCCGGCCACATGAACATGACCTGTTGTTGGACGCTCTTCTTTGAGCACGAGTCGCAGGAAGGTCGACTTACCAGAGCCCGACGGACCCACCAGGAAGACGAACTCGCCTTTTTCTACGGCGACGTTCACATGCTGGAGGGCTGGCCGGTTCTGGTTCGGGTAGACCTTGGTGACGTTGTCGAAGTGGATCACGGCTGCATCACGGCGTGCCAGTCTAGGGGCTGTTGAACAACGGTGTCCGTATTCCTGGCTGAGAAAAACCAAAGCTAGGAGACATCTACCGAAGCGGGCTCCGGTTTGGCGGACCGGTTGGCCATCCCGCAGTCTAGAGGGGACACTGGCATGGATCGTCCAACTTGGGCGTAACCGACCCAGCTATCCGAGTCAGGGTTCCGTTACCGGGACCGGATCGGGAGCGAGGGCCGCAGTGATCGGGAAGGGAGGGGTGCAGGATGAGCTGCGAACATCTGATCTGTGCTCGATGCTCGGGTCCGGTCGTCGAGGGACGCTGTCCCAGCTGCCGAGCCACCCGAGCCGAAGTGCACCACCATGGCCCGGCGGTGCCGCCGGCCCTGATCCTGCTCGCGCTGGTGCTGATGTTCGTCCTGGCGCTGGTGCTCCGTCAGATGTACTAACGAGGGCAAGCCCCGTAGATCCATGTCCCCGTTCGTGACGGACGAGATCCACGGGGACATGCCCTAGGAGCTCGCCTTGTTGGCCGCGTTGGTCGCCGCACCGTCCTGAGCGATCACGTCCGTCTTGGGCTGGGCGGTCTTCGTCTTCGGCTTGGCCGGGTCGTACACGCCGAACTGCAGCGTCTCCCAGACCTGCAGCTGGTCCTTCAGGATCCGCGAGTCGAGCAGGTGGGCGACCTCCCGGGGAACGGCCGGCTGCAGGCCCTTCTTCCGGACGTACGTCACGGTGTTGCGGCTCAGCGCGTACAGCACCAGACCCCCTCCGTCGACGGTCCGCAGCGCGAACACCGGGAAGGTCGTAGCGGTGAAGACGGGCTCGTAGGTGAGCCCGGCGTCCTTGGCCTTCTTCTTGGCCTTCTGCGTCTGCGTGTAGTAGCCCGAGGTGTAGAGGCCGGGCTTCATGACCCTCCGGCCGGGATTGTCCGCGCCCTCTTCCGCCATGCCCGCCTGGATGGACTGCACGTCGCGCGGCCTGATCACCAGGTCCCCGTCGAACGTCGCCAGCGGCGTCGCGTACCCCTCGGGATCCACCTTGATCTGGGGAGCCTTCGCACCCTTGAGGACCAGCGTGGACAGGCTCAGCTTCCACCTGCCGGAGACCGAGGCGCGGTTGAACGCCATCAAAGCCGAATACTTCGACGTCGGATGCCCCTGCACCGTGCGATCCACCGACGCCACGAACCACTGCGGGTACGAGGTGAGCCGGGGGACGTACAGGGTCGGTTTGCCGTAGACGTATCGGGGCACCGGGTCGCCGGTGAACGCCGACTTGCGGAACTCCGCCGCGGTCAGCAGCGCCTGCCCGTCGCCCGCCCAGGACAGGGCCAGCCGTTCGTCACCGCTGGCCCGGGCCACGTCCTCGTTGTTGATGTACTCCTTCAGAGCCTGCGCCGCGACCTGCGGCGTGAGCGCCTCAGGGGCGGGCGTGGAGGTGATGGCCACCGGCCTCGTGGGCGTCTTCTTCCGCTGTGCGCACGCGGTCATCCCAGGCAGAAGCAGCACGGCCATCAGCGCGGCTGCCGTCTTTCGCACCGTACAGCCCCCCAGGTCGTCCGAAATCCACTCTTGCTGACCGCTGATTCTGCCATCCGTACGAACTCATACGGAGTCCGACCGGCCTCAACTGCGCATCAACCCTGGCAACGGCCCACCCGAGGGTATTCGGCGCCCTGTGCGCCGCAGACCGCCGATAAGCTGGGGTCGTGGCAGTCATCGACCCCGTAGATCAGCTCAAGGAGCTCAACTCGACGCTCACCGGCATCGAGGCCGTACTCGACCTCGATGTGATGCGCAGGGACATCGCCGAGCTCCGGGAGGAGGCGGCCGACCCCAGCCTGTGGAACGACCAGGACCACGCACAGGACGTCACACGCCGGCTGTCGTATCTCGAGAGCGAGCTGAGCAAGGTCGAGGGACTGCGCAGCCGTCTCGACGACGTGGGCGTGCTGTACGAGCTGGCGGAGGCGGAGGACGACGCCGACACCCGCGAGGAGGCCGACCGCGAGCTGGCAACCCTCCTCGCGGACATCCAGCAGCTCGAGATTCGCACCCTGATGTCCGGGGAATACGACGCCCGCGAGGCGTTGGTCACGATCAACTCCCAGGCGGGTGGGGTGGACGCCGCCGACGTCGCCCAGCAGTTGCAGCGGATGTACACCCGCTGGGCCGAGCGTCATGGCTATCCGACCGAGATCTACGAGACCTCCTTCGCGGAGGAGGCCGGGATCAAGTCGACGACCTTCACGGTCAAGGCCCCGTATGCCTACGGCACGCTCCGCGGAGAGCATGGCACCCACCGGCTGGTCCGGATCTCACCATTCGACAACCAGGGCCGCCGGCAGACCTCGTTCGCCGGTGTGGACGTGGTGCCGGTGGTCGAGCAGACCGACCACATCGACATCCCGGACGACGACCTGCGGGTGGACGTCTACCGATCTTCTGGTCCCGGCGGGCAGGGAGTCAACACGACCGACTCCGCGGTGCGCCTCACCCACCTGCCGACCGGCATCGTCGTGTCCTGCCAGAACGAACGCAGCCAGCTGCAGAACAAGGCCACCGCGATGACGGTCCTTCAGGCCAAGCTGCTGGAGCGCAAGCGGCAGGAAGAGACCGATGAGATGAACAAACTGCGAGGTGAGGGCACCAGCAGCTGGGGCACCCAGATCCGCAGCTACGTCCTCCAGCCCTACCAGATGGTCAAGGACCTGCGCACCAACCACGAAGAGGGCAACCCGCAGGCCGTCCTCGACGGTGCGATCGACGACTTCATCGACGCCGAGATCCGCTGGCTCCGCCGTGCCGAGGCCGAGGCCGACGCCTCCTGACCTGGGCCTGACAGGCCTTCCGAGGCCGACTTTCGCATTCGCAGGGTAATTTTTCCGTCACCGTGTGATGATGAGTGCACTGCACCGTCGCCTTACCCCTCGGGGGGCACTCATGCGTGGACGTCTTACCGCAATCGCGGCGCTCCCTCTTTTGCTCGGGCTGTTCAGCGCCCGCAGTGGCTCGGCCTCTAGATCGGCCCACTGAGTCACGGCCCTGAACGCGGGGCCTCCAAGACTCGTCGGGTGCCGGCGGTCCGGCACTATCCCGAGCGACCGCTGCGTGCGGGCCCGCCGGCACCCGATGACCCAGAGAGCGGCTGAACGCCCCGCCCCGCCCGTGATCATGCAATCGTTCGTCGACCGATTGCATGATCACGGAAGATGGTGCGCGGGCAGATCACGGCGGAGGTGTCAGCGCGGGAGCGTGCTCGCCGTCACAAGGGTGCGGATGGCGCCGAGTGCCACCGACAGGGTGGCGAGGTCGAAGCTGTCACTCTCCCAGATCTCGGTGAGGGTCTGGCGGGAGCGCATGACCGCGGCCTCGTTCTTCTCCACCCAGGCCGCCAGCCGTTCCTCCGGCAGGGCCCCTGGCAAGGTGGTCACCAGGACATCCCGGGTGAGCGCCGCATGCGCCGCGTACAGGTCGTCGCGCAGGGAGGATCGGGCCATCGAGCGCCACCGGTCGTCGCGGGGTAGCGCGGTGATCCGGTCGCGCAGCCGGGAGAGCTGCAACCGATCGGCGAGATCGAAGTAGACCTCGGCGGTCTCCTGCACCGGCCGGTCGGTGGCGCGGGCGATCTCGACCAGGTCGAACGTCGAGTAGGCGGGCACCATCATCGCCACCTGCTCCGCCAGTTCGTCTGGCACGCCGCGCTCGGCGAAGTCCGAGCGGCGCTCCTCGAAGGCGTCCAGATCCCGGCCGACCAGCAGCTTGGGCAGGATGGGCGCCAGTGCCAGCGCGCCGCCGGCGAAGGAGTCGATGGTCTCGGCGATGTCGAACGGCGGTCGCCGGTTGTGCAGCAGCCAACGGGCGCCCCGCTCGGTGAGCTTGCGGGCCTCCAGCAGCATCGAGATCTGCGCGGACTCCTCGACCTGATGGTCGAGTGCCTCCACCGAGGCCCAGAATCGCGGCATGTCGAACACCGCTCGGGCGACCAGGTAGGCACGGGCGATGTCGGAGGGCTCCGCTCCGGTCTCCTCGTTGATCCGGAACACGAAACTGATTCCGCTGCGGTTGACCAGGTCGTTCACGACCCGGGTGGTGATGATCTCCCTGCGGAGCGGATGCCGGTCCATGTAGGTGCGGAACTTCTCGTGCAGCGGGGTCGGGAAGTAGTCGACCAGCCAGCTCTCGAGATAGCTCTCGTCGGGCAGCGCCGACTCGACCAGCTCGTCCTCCAGTGTCAGCTTGGTGTAGGCGAGCAACACCGCGAACTCGGGCTGGAACAGCCCCAGCCCGGCCTGCCTGCGCTCGGCGAGCGTCTTGTCGTCGGGGAGGAACTCCAGCCGCCGCTTGAGTTTGCCATCCCGCTCGAGTCTGCGCAGATAGCGGGAGTGGACGTGCATCATGCCGGTGGCCTGGGCACGCGCCGCCGCCAGCACCACATTCTGCCGGTAGTTGTCGGGCAGCACCAGGTCGCCGACTTCGGTGGTCATGTCGTAGAGCAGCTGGTTGCGCTGCTTGCCGGTCAGCTCGCCGTCGCGGACCACCTGATCCAGCAGGATCTTGATGTTGACCTCGTGGTCGGACGTGTCGACCCCGGCGGAGTTGTCGATGAAGTCCGTGTTGACCAGGCCGCCGCCCTTGGCGAACTCGATCCGGCCGAGCTGGGTCATCCCCAGGTTGCCGCCCTCGCCGATGACCTTGCACCGCAGATCGACGGCGTCGGCCCGGAGCGAGTCGTTGGCCTTGTCCCCCACGTCGGCGTGGTTCTCGGCGGCCGACTTGACGTAGGTGCCGATCCCGCCGTTCCACAGCAGGTCCACAGGTGCGCAGAGGGCCGCGTGGATCAGCTCGTACGGGGCCATCGCCGCGACATCGGGGGCGATTCCGAGAGCATCGCGGATCTGCGGGTTCAGCCGGATCGACTTCGCGGTGCGCGGATAGATCCCGCCGCCCTTCGAGATGAGCGAGGTGTCGTAGTCCTCCCAGGAGCTGCGGGGCAGCGCGAACAGCCGCTTGCGCTCCTCGAAGGACGTCGCCGCGTCGGGGGTGGGATCGATGAAGATGTGCCGGTGGTCGAAGGCGAAGATCAGTTGGATGTGCTGGGACAGCAGCATGCCGTTGCCGAACACGTCCCCGGACATGTCGCCGACGCCGACGACGGTGAAGTCCTCGTTCTGCACATCCTTGCCGAGCGAGCGGAAGTGGTATTTCACCGATTCCCAGGCGCCGCGCGCTGTGATGCCCATGGCCTTGTGGTCGTAGCCGACAGATCCGCCGGAGGCGAACGCGTCGCCGAGCCAGAAGCCGTACGACGCCGCGACCTCGTTGGCGATGTCGGAGAACGTCGCGGTGCCCTTGTCCGCCGCGACCACCAGATAGGTGTCGTCGCCGTCATGGCGTACGACGTCGGGCGCGGGCACGACCTGACCGTTCACCAGGTTGTCGGTGATGTCGAGGAGCCCGCAGATGAACTCCTTGTAGCACTCGATGCCCGCCTTCATGAAGGCGTCGCGGTCGCTCGGGTCGGGCAGCTTCTTGCCGACGAAACCGCCCTTGGCGCCGGCCGGCACGATGACGGTGTTCTTCACCGCCTGCGCCTTGACCAGGCCGAGGATCTCGGTGCGGAAGTCCTCCCGCCGGTCCGACCAGCGCAGTCCACCGCGCGCCACCGAGCCGAAGCGCAGGTGCACGCCCTCGACCCGAGGCGAGTAGACGAAGATCTCGTACTTGGGCCGCGGCTGGGGCAGGTCGGGGATCTGCTGCGGGTCGAACTTGATCGAGAGGTACGGCTTGTTCTGGTAGAGGTTCGTGCGCAGGGTGGCGCGAATCATGGCGTTGTAGGCGCGCAGGATCCGATCCTCGTCCAGACTGGCGACCTCGTCGAGCTTGCCCTCGATCTCCTCCGCGATACCGGCGCTGCGCTCGTCCTCACCATGGGCCAGGCTCGGGTCCATTCGGCTCTCGAAGAACCGCACGAGCAGGCGGGTGAGGGAGGCGTTGCGGAGCAGCACCTGTTCCATGTAGCGCTTGCTGAAGGAGGTCCTGGTCTGGCGCAGGTACAGGGCGTACGCCCGCAGCACCATCGCCTCCCGCCAGGTCAGGCCGACGTGCAGGACCAGCGCGTTGAAGCCGTCGTTCTCGATGTCGCCGCGCCACAGTGCGCGGAACGCCTCCTGGAAGAGTCCCTTGACCTCGTCGTCGGCGACGTCCGGGGACGGCTCATACCGCAGGCCCAGGTCGTAGATCCAGGCCGGTGAGCGATCGGCGGTGATGATCTCGTACGGCCGCTCGTCGATGACCTCCACGCCCAGGTTCTGCAGCAGCGGCAGCACGTGGGAGAGAGAGATGGGCGACCCCAGCCGGTAGATCTTGAGGCGCCGCTCGCCGGGCGCCGCGTTGTACGGCTCGTACAGATTGATCGTGGTCTCGCCGGGCTCGGTGAGGAGGTCGAGCCGCTTGAGGTCGGCGACGGCTGTACGGGCCGGGAAGTCGGCCTTGTAGCCCTCGGGGAACGCGTCGCCGTAGCGGCGGGTGAGCACCCCTGAGCCCTCCTCGCCGCACTGCTCGACGATCGCCTCGACCAGATCGTCGGCCCACGACCGGGTCGCGCCCGCCAGGCGCCGCTCCAGCTCGTCGGCGTCCACGTCAGGCAGCTGCCTGCCACGTTCGCTCCGTACGACCACGTGCAGGCGGGCCAGCATCGATTCCGACACCTGGGCGCTGTAATCGACGGCGACACCGTCGAACGCGCGGCGCAGGATCTCCTGGATGCGCAGCCGGATCTTGGTGGTGTAGCGGTCGCGCGGCAGGTAGACCAGGCACGACATGTAGCGGCCGTAGTCGTCCTTGCGCAGGAACAGCTTGAGCTGGCGGCGCTCCCTCAGCCGCAGCACCCCCATCGCGATGGGCTCCAGCTCCTCCACCGAGGTCTGGAACAGCTCGTCGCGCGGGTAGTCCTCGAGGATCTCGATGAGATCCTGCCCGTCGTAGCTCTCCGGGGTGAAGCCGACCCGGGCGAGGACCTCGTCGAGCTTGCGCTTGAGCACCGGGATGTGCGCGATCGACTCGCTGTAGGCGACATGGGTGAACAGCCCGAGGAACCGGCGCTCGCCGATCACCTCGCCCTTGGCGTCGAACTTCTTGACCCCGATGTAGTCGAGGTAGTGCGGCCGGTGAACGGTGGCCCGCGAGTTGGCCTTGGTGAGGATGAGCAGCCGCTTCTCACGCGCCTTCGCCCGGACCTCCGACGGGAGCGCGGCGAAGCTGTCGGACTCCTGCTTGTCCTCGCGCAGGATGCCGAGCCCGGTGCCGGGTATGGTACGCAGCGCCGCGCCGTCCTCGCTGAGGGAGTAGTCACGGTAGCCGAGGAAGGTGAAATGGCCGTCGGCCAGCCAGTCGAGCAGCTCGACGCTCTCGGCGATCTCCTTGTGCGGCAGCGGCGGGGCCTGTTCGGCGATCTCTATCGCGATGGCCCCGGCCAGCGAGCGCATCTTCTGCTCGTCCTCGACGGCGGCACGTACATCGTGCAGCACCCGCTGCAGATCGGCCTCCAGGAGGTCCAGCAGCTCCCGGTCACTGGTGCGGTCGATCTCGATATGGATCCACGACTCGTCGAGGTCCTGGTCAGTGTCCCGGTTGCCCCGGAATCCGTGCAGCTTCCCGGCGACATCGCGGTCCACGCCGAGCAGCGGGTGCACGATGAGGTGGGTGGTCAGCTCATGCCGGTTGAGCTCCATCGTGAGCGAGTCGACCAGGTAGGGCATGTCGTCGGTGACCATCTGGACGATGGAGTGCCCGGGATCCCAGCCGTACTCCTCGAGGGTGGGCGTGAAGGCGCGCACCTTGGCCCGTCCCTGCGGCCGCTCCTCCCCCAGGACCCGATGGGCCATCGCCGGGCCGCAGATGTCGACGGGATCGCGGTCGAGAAGATCCTCCGGCGCCACGCCCCGGTAGTAGAGGCGCAGGAACTCCAGCGCCTCCCCGACGTCGGCCGCTCCCGTGCCAGGGGTCCGGGCACAGACCTCCGCCGCACGTTTGAGCAGGTCGTCCTTCGCCGCTTCGAGCTTGCCGCCCATTACTTTCTCACTCCTTAGTGACGCGCCGGCCACCCGCGTCAAGGATCCCCGTGCAAGGGCACGACTGTCCGCAGACAGGCCGTGCCCGGCCGTAAGGTTTTACGCACGCGACCGCCACCACGCCACCCCATTGTGGCGCGGTCCACTCCACGCCACCTTAGCGAGATTTCCAGTTTTGTCCCGACGATCACTGCGATGAGGTGGACGTTTGCGGCTTGGGCTGGTGGTTCCGCCCACGGGTGGTGCCCGGTTGGGGGCCACAGGTCGACGGCGGGTTCGACGATGTGCAGGGATCCTCCGTCGGCGGTGTTACGCAACTGTGATCGGGCTGCAGCACGCCAGGTGGGTCGCAGTGGGACGGCTCGGGGCTGTGGCAGGTGCCATCCGAGCCCCGCGTCGTCCCCTCGGGGCAGGGTGAGGGCACGCAGTTGCCGGTACTGCTGTCCTTGACCTTGCCGCTTGGGCACGACGACCTGGGCCTGGCCGGGCACTGATCATAGGAATCCGCCTTGGTACCGTTCCAGCAGGTGACCTGGCTGTAGGTGGTCCCGCCGGTGGGCGTGTTGGACCGCACCGGCACCGATGAGCTGGTCACGGGGACGACGCCGCCGTTCGGGTCGACGCCCGACGTGACGGCCCCGGCCGGAGCCGTCGTCGTCCCGCCTCCGCCGCCGCCCTTCCCGGAACCGAGACCGGCCACCAGCATGGTGCCGACCAGGATGGCCGCGGTGACCAGCACGGTCGCCATCACCGCGAGTGCGGCGACCCGGCCCCTACGCCGCCTGGTCGTCTCCGGTGCTCCCGGAGACGTGCTCTGCCAGTCGAGGCTACCCTGCTGCGGCCGGGTGCTCGCGTGTGCCGCCGCGTGCGTCTCCTGCTGTGAGAAGTCGACCGGCGCGACCTGACCACCGTACGGCTGCGCCTGATGCTGAACCGGGGTGCCGTGCGGCGGGGTACGGCGGGCCGCCATGGTCGCGCCCTCGGCCATCATCTCCGCCGGGGCCTGGGTCTCCTCGTGGCCGAGCATCCGCAGCAGCAGCCCGCGGGCGGGCGGCCGGTTCGCCGGGTTCTTGTCGAGCGCCGCGTCGACCATGTCGCGCAGCGGCCCGGACAGTCCCGCGAGATCGGGCGGTTCGCTGAGGCAGCGCATCAGCACCGCACCGACCGAGTCCGAGCCGAACGGCGACCGTCCGGTCGCGGCGTAGCCGATCGTCGCCCCCCAGGCGAAGATGTCCGCCGCCGCACCCACATCCTCGCCGCGCAACTGTTCGGGCGCCATGTAGCCGGGCGTGCCGACCCCACGACTGGAGGTCGCGGACGGCGTGTCCAGCGCCCGGGCGATCCCGAAGTCGATCACTCTTGGGCCGTCAGGACCCATCAGTACGTTGGCCGGCTTGAGGTCGCGGTGAACGATCCCCACCTGGTGGATGGCCACCAGAGCGGTGGCGATGCCGATCGCCAGCCGGTCCAATGCTCCCCCGGTGATCGGCCCCTGCTCCGCGACGACGGCCTGCAGCGAGGGGCCGGGGACGTACTCACTCACGATGTAGGGGCGGTCACCCGCCATGTCCACGTCCAGCACCTGGGCTGCGCAGAAGCGGGCGACCTTCTTGGCCGCGATCGCCTCCCGGATGAACCGGCCCCGCGCCGCGGTGTTGTCCAGCAGCTCGGGGTGCAGCAGCTTGATGGCGACCTGCTGGCCGATTCCCGTCGTGCCCAGGAAGACAGCACCCTGGCCGCCCACCCCCAGCCGGCCGAGCAGCTCGTACGCCCCGAGCCGCCGCGGATCACCCGGCTGCAAGGGGGTGGTGACACCATCCGGAACCCCGTCGTCCATGGCGGACCGCTCCCTCCGCAGTCAGTGAGCTCGAGCGTACGACGCGCAACCGATGAGCGTTAGATGCCTTTTGGTGCGATCGACCTGATGCGCTCCCGGGCCGATCAGGTACAGCCGGTGTATCCGCAGTTCGAGGGCTGGCTGGACCCGTCCTTCGTCGTTCCGGTCGACCCGCTTGTGGTCCCGCCTGTGGTCCCGGGCTTGTCGGTCGGCCCGCTCGTCGTGCCGTCAGTCGGCCCGCTCGTCGTGCCGTCGGTCGGTTTGTCGGTCGGCCCACTCGTCCCACCGCCGTTCGTCCCGCCCGTGGTCCCCCCGTCGGTGCCGCCGTTGGTCCAGCCGCTCGTGCCACCGTTGGTCCCGCCGTTCGTGCCGCCATTGGTCCCGCCGTACGTGCCGCCGCCGGTGCCGCCGGTGCCGCCGTTCGTGCCGCTGTTGGTCCCGCCGTTCGTGCCACCGGTGGTCCCGCCGGTCCGCGGGGCCTGATGGATGGGCTGCCGTGGCGCCGAGTCGGTCCCACCGCCGGCGTTGCCCGAGACCGAGCCGCTCGGCTTGGACGTCGATCCCATGTCCTTCACGTGCAGCACCGGGCTTTGGGACGACAGCAGAAGTGCTCCCGCCACTGCCAAGGCCGCCGCTCCACCTGCGCAGGCGAGAGCCACCAGTCCTCTGCCCCTGCGGCGCTGCGGCGCGTACCCCGCCTGTGGGAAATCGGCCACCGGCGGCAATCCGTACTCGTGGGACTGCGTCGCGCCGTCGTACGGCATGGACTTCGTCCCGTCGTACGGCGCGCCCGCCATGGCCCGCGTCGCGTCGTACGGCGCTGCCGCGGCGGGCGGTATCGCCTCACCCTCGAACGAGGACCGCGCCACCGGAGCGGGGAGCGGGAATCGCGTCGCGGCGAGGGTCGCGGCCTGTTGCAGGACCTCGGTACCGACCATGTCGGGGCCGGTCAGGGGCACCACGCCCGTTTCCTGGCCGAGCAGCCGCAGCAGGATCCGGCGTGCCGTCGGGCGTCGGGCCGGGTCCTTGGCCAAGCAGTCGCTCACCAGCTCCCGCAACGACCCGGACAGCCCTCCCAGCTGAGGATCGGCGTTGAGGATCCGGTTGACGACCAGAGGGATCGAGTCCATCCCGAACGGTGGAAGACCGGTCGCGGCGAAGGTCATCAGCGCGCCCCAGGCGAAGACGTCGACGGCCGGGCCGATCGAGACACCCTGCAACTGCTCCGGAGCCATGTACGCGGGGGTGCCGACGACCCGGCTGGACACCGTCGCGGTGCCGTCCAGTGCCTTGGCGATCCCGAAGTCGATGACCCGCGGGCCGTCCTGGGCCACCAGCACATTGGCGGGCTTGAGGTCACGGTGCACGATGCCCGCCTGGTGAATCGCCACCAGCGCGGTCGCGGTGCCGATCGCCAGCCGCTCCAGCGCTCCCCCGCTGACCGGGCCCCGATCCTTGACCAGTTGGCCCAGCGAGGGTCCCTCGACGTACTCACTCACGATGTACGGGCGGTCGCCCTCCACGTCGGCGTCCAGCACCTGGGCGGCGCAGAACCGCGCGACCTTCTTGGCCGCCGCCGCCTCCCGAACGAACCGGGCGCGCGCCGCGGGGTTCTCGGTCAGGTCGGCGTGCAGCAGCTTGATCGCGACCCGCTTGCCGGAGGTGCCTCCGCTACGATGGTCGTCCTTCGCCAGGCCCAGGAAGACCGCCCCCTGGCCTCCGGTGCCCAGCCGGGAAAGCAGCTCATACGGTCCCAGCCGTCGCGGGTCGCCTGCGTGCAGCGGTGTCCCGGCCATCCGGTCCACGGTCGTCGCCTGCATGACGGACCGCTCCTCTCGGGGGTCTCGCGAGCCCGCCGGTCAAGGGTGCCCGGTTGGTCCCGCATTCAGTGAGATGCGGCTTCCCGGGTAGTGGTTCGGCCTGCCGTCAGAGTTACCCATCAATCAGTACGAGTTGCGCGAAACCGCAGGTCAGAGCCGAGAAATACGCGCGTGTAATTACGGAGAGTGGGGTAGAGACACGCCTAGTGATCTTCATTGGTTCACCAAGGAGGAGTGCAAGGTGTCTGTTCCGGTAAAGGCGGCCGCCGCTACGGCGAGCCTCACACTGGCTCTCATGGCGGCGTCGGCCACGGCGTTCGCCGACACACAGTTCCAAGCGGAAGAACATGCTCGAACCATGGCGCAACAGGCCGGTAGGGCTCTGCAGGGCATCCCTGGCCCGCGAGATCTGCGGGGCCTACCCGGATTACACCGCCTACGCGGCCTGCGCGACCCGCAGGGGATACCCGGCCCGCAGGACCCAGAGGACCTCACCGACCCGGATAGTCCGCAGGACCTGTCCGTCCTGCAAAGTCCACAAGACCCGCAAAGCTCCGACGGCTGGTACCTCCCGCACAGCCCGCAAGACCCGCACAGCCCGCAAGACCCGCAAGGCCCGCAAGGCCCGGACGGCTGGCACGTCCCGCAGAGCCTGCACAGCCGACACACCTCGCACACCTCGCACACCTCGCATGGCCGGCACGCCCCGCCAAGCCCGCCACAGCGCCGAGCGCTGCGGCTGGCACTGGTCCAGGAGAAGGTCCGCCATCGCCGGGCCAAACTGATCGCCGGCTGGAAGGCCCGAGCGTCCCGCGCGGTGCGCTACGCCTACAGCCAACGCGGCAGGCCCTACGTCTTCGGTGGCACCGGCAGAGGGGGCTTCGACTGCTCCGGTCTCGTCCAGCAATCCTGGCGGCACGCGGGCGTACGACTGGCCCGGATGGCCAGCACGCAGTTCCACACCATCCGCACGCACATCTCGTCGCACCGCCTACGGCCGGGAGACCTGGTGTTCTTCAACGGACTCGGGCACGTCGGGATGTACGTGGGCCATGGCCGGTTCATCCACTCGCCGCACACCGGCGACCACGTCCGGGTGGCGCGGTTCGACAACTACTATCGCCGCGCGTTCGTCGGCGCCACCCGCCCCGCCTGGCACCCGCTGCCCCGCGTCCCGACGATCCTCTAGCCTGAGTTTGAGGGGTCCTCTGACCGCGCCCTGGCGCGAGGTCAGGGGGCCCCGCAGTTGTTAATGATCTTCGAATCGAAGCGGATGAGGACCCGGTCGATGACCGGCAGCGAAGACAAGTCCCGGCAACTTTGTCCAACATTGACGCTAGACACGGAAAGTAATTACCTGGATACTTTAAGTGAGCAGAACGCGATCCCACCCCCCTGGACGCATCAGTGATCCACGTGCTGGGACCTTCCGTGTGAGGGCTTGGCCCGAGCGGGCCTGGGACTTAGGTAAAGGAGAGCAATGCAGGCGAAGAAGCTCACAACTCTCACGCTGGCCGCCCTCATCGGCAGTGCGAGCCTGGCGACGGTGGCGACCGCCGTGCCGGGGGCGTCCGCCAAGTCCGTGTCCACACCTCAGCAGGCCGCTGACTTCAGCGGATACCAGATCGTCAAGCTTTCCAACAGCAACGTCCCCAACTTCACCCGCCGGACGGTCAGGTGCCCCAGCGGGAAGAGGGCCATCGGCGGAGGCGCCGAGGCTCAGGGCAACGATGCCATCCTGGTCGGCTCCTTCCCCACCGATGATGCGACCGGATGGATCGGCCTCGGCCGTCAGAACAACTACCGCGACGTCGGAATAAGCGTTTACGTGATCTGCGCCAACGTCACCTGAGCCCCTGTCCGCTGGTCCGGTTCCGATCGGGGCGCGGCCCGATCGGAACCGGACCAGTCACGTCCTGGCGCCCTGACCCCCTGGTGATTCGTCCAGCGGGGTGAAATAGGCCAACACTTCGGGGTTGGCCATGGCATCGGGGTTCGCGGCCTTCGAGAGCGGAACGCCCTGCAGGATCTTGCGGACCGGGACTTCGAGCTTCTTGCCGGACAGGGTGCGCGGGATGCCGGGGACAACATGGATCTCGTCCGGCACATGCCGTGGCGACAGGGCCGAACGCAGCGCGGAACGCAGCCGGCCTACCAATGCATCGTCCAGCGAAGACGAGGGGGACAGCGTTACATAAAGGATCAAGCGGCCGTCGGCGCCGAGTTGTCCGGTGTCGATGACCAGGCTGTCGGCGATCTCCTCGAAGGCTTCGACGACCCGGTAGAAGTCCGAGGTTCCCATCCGTACGCCGCCGCGGTTGAGCGTCGAATCGGAGCGGCCATAGATGACGCAGCCACCGTCCGGCAGGATCTTGATCCAATCACCGTGCCGCCAGACCCCGGGGTAGTCCACGAAGTACGACTCGCGATAACGGGCACCTGCCCCAGACTCTCCGACGGGCGGGTCATTCCAGAAGCAGACGGGCATGGCGGGCATGGGCTCGGTGAGGACCAGCTCACCCACTTCGTCGATGACGGGATGGCCTGACGGATCGTATGCCTCGACCTTCGCCCCCAGCCCCCGGCACTGGATGACCCCGGCCTGCACCGGCAGCAGCACGCAAGGGCCGACGAAACCGGTGCACACATCCGTACCACCGGACAGCGAGCCGAGCAGCAGGTCGGCCTTTCCAGAGCGGCCGACCGCGGCGTACACCCAGGCGAACCCCTCGGGCGGCAGCGGTGAGCCGGTCGAGCCGATCCCGCGCAGCCGGGAGAGGTCGAGGTCCTTTCCCGGCTGCAACCCCTGTTTCAACGAGGCCATGAGGTAGGGGGCACCGGTGCCGAAGTAGGTCACCCCAGCCTCGGCGGTCAGCTCCCACAGGTCGATGGGCGCACCGTCATAGAGCACGACGGTCGCACCGACCAGCAGCCCGCCGATGAGGTAGTTCCACATCATCCAGCCGGTCGTGGTGTACCAGAAGAACACGTCGTCGCGCCCAAGATCCTGGTGGAACGAGAGCGCCTTGAGGTGCTCCAGCACGATCCCGCCGTGCCCGTGCACGATCGGCTTGGGCAACCCGGTGGTGCCCGAGGAATAGAGGATCCAGAGCGGGTGATCGAACGGCACCGGCTCGAAGTGAAGCTCTGGTGGCTGTCCAGTGAGTGAGTCGTTCACCGAACGGCGGCCAACGGTGAGCAGTTCCCCGTAGGTCGAGGCCCCGTCCAGGCCGGCGTCGGCGTCCAGATAGGAGATCAGCACGGTGGCCCGCAACGTGGGCAGCGCCGCCTGGATCTCCCGCAGGACTCCGGTGCGGTCGTAGGCCTTGCCGTTGTAGCGGTAACCATCGACGGCCACGAGCACCGATGGCTCGATCTGGGTGAACCGGTCGATGACGCTCGGCGCCCCGAAGTCGGGTGAGCACGATGACCAGATCGCCCCCAGCGACACGGTGGCCAGGAAAAGGATCAGAGCCTCGGGGATGTTGGGCACATACGCCACGACCCGGTCACCACGACCGACGCCCAGTGCCCGCAGCCCGGCCTGGGCCTGTGCGACCTCCCTGGCCAGCTCCGCCCAGGTAAGCGTGCGATCCGCGCCGTCCGAGGCGGGCTCGCTGCGGAAGATCACAGCCGTACGGTCCTGGAGGACCGGATCGTAGGCCCGGCGCAGCGCGTTCTCGGCGTAGTTCAGCGTCGCGGAGGGGAACCACCGGAGCCCGTCCACCGGCATCGGCCCCCCAGACCGCACCGGACCACTGCCACGATGACCGACCACTCCGAAGTAGGCCCAGATGGAGTCCCAGAACTCGTCGAGGGAGTCAACCGACCAGCGCCACAGCTCGTCGTAGGACTCGACCAGGACACCCCGGTCCCACAACCACCGCATATAGCGGGTGATCTTCGCTCCGCCCACGACCTCATCGGACGGCTCCCAGAGTGGGGCACCCTCGGACACTGGCATCGCGCTACCCCCAGAGGCTGTTAATGACCATTTACCCGCGACTCGCCAGCCTGCTCCATGATCTCGGAACTTGAGCGATTCTCCATGGGCGGTCCACTTCCGAGATCATGAGGCGTTGCGGCCGGTGAGGTGCTCGATGGCACGCACGAGGGTCGTGGTCTCGGCCAGGGTCGGCATCACGACGTCGGCGCCGGAGGATCGCAGCTCCGCCTCGGTGGCAGCCCCGGTCGCGACTCCGATGATCGTCGCCCGGGCGATGTGGGCCGCCCGAACGTCCAACGGCGAGTCGGCGATGATCACTGTGGTGGACTCCCCGAAGGGCACTCCGTATTTGCGGGTCGCCCGGGTCCTGGCCAGCTCCACCAGCGCACCCTTGGGATAGATCTCCGAGCCATAGCCACCGACCTCGAAGTCGAGGTGCTCGTCGAGCCCCAGTTCGGTGAGCTTGATGATCGCGTTGGGCTGGATCGCCCCGGTGAGCACGGACTGCACCGCCTCCGGCAACCGGGCGACCGCGTCGAGTGCCTCCTTGGCGCCCGGCAGCGCCCTGCCCTGTTCCCGGACGAGGCGACGCCGGGCCGCGAACGTCTGGGCGAGCGCGTCGATGAACTCCGGCAGGGTGTCATCGGTGGCCGGGACGCCGTTGAACGCCAGCGTCTCGAAGATGATCTCCGATTCGGTGCGCCCGGCGGTGGGGGCCAGCCGCACCAGCGGACGCCCGGTAACGCGTTGGAAGGCCTCGGCATAGGCCTCGCGGGTGACCTTCGCGACGTCGACCAGCGTGTGATCGATGTTCCAGAGGATCAGGCGGTGCTGCGTCATCGACATGCAGTTCCAAGCTTCTGGGGGGCGGCGGGGCACAGCCATGGGGGGTGGAACAAGGGCCGGGGAACGCCCCCATGGTCTTGCCTCGCGGCCCGTCCGTGCAACTCACACATGAACTTCCGTGATCATGCAATCGTTCGTCGGACGATTACATGATCACAAAGGGGATGAGTGTCAGGCCATGTGCGGGTAGCGGTAGTCGGTCGGGGGGACGAACGTCTCCTTGATCGTGCGCGCGTTGACCCAGCGGATCAGGTTGTAGACCGAGCCGGCCTTGTCGTTGGTGCCGCTGGCCCGGGCACCGCCGAACGGCTGCTGGCCGACGACCGCACCGGTGGGCTTGTCGTTGACGTAGAAGTTGCCCGCGGCGAACCGCAATCGCTCGCTCGCCTCCGCGATGGCCGTCCGGTCCCGCGCGATGAACGCGCCGGTCAGCCCATAGGGGGACACGCTCTCCATCTGCCGGAGCATCGAGTCGTAGTCCGCGTCGGCGTAGACATGGACACCGAGAATCGGGCCGAAGTACTCCTTGGCGAAGATCTCGTCGTTGGGGTCTTCGGACGCCAGCACCGTCGGCCGGACGAAGAAGCCGTCGGCGTCATCGGTGTCCCCGCCCGCCAGCAGCCGGATCGAAGCGGTCGCCTGAGCCCGTTCGATGGCCTCCCGGTGCTTGGTGAACGCCCGCCGGTCGATCACCGCGCCCATGAACAGCGACAGGTCCTCCGCGACATTGCCCATGGTCAGTGCCTCGACCTCGTCGCAGAAGTCGTCGCGCATCCGGTCCCACAGGGACTGCGGGACATACGCGCGAGAGGCCGCCGAGCACTTCTGACCCTGGAACTCGAACGCACCCCGGATCATGGCGGTCTTGAGCACGGCCGGATCGGCTGAAGAGTGGGCGACGATGAAGTCCTTGCCGCCGGTCTCCCCCACCAACCTCGGGTAGCCCTTGTAACCGGTGATGTTCTCACCGACCGTCCGCCACAGATGCTGGAAGGTCGCGGTGGAGCCGGTGAAGTGAATGCCGGCCAGATCCGGGTGGGGCAGGGCGACCTCGGAGAGCGCCTGCCCGTCCCCCGTGACCATATTGATCACACCGGGCGGCAGCCCGGCCTCCTCCAGCAACCGCATCAGAAAGTGCGCGGAGAACTGCTGGGTGGGCGACGGCTTCCAGACCACGACATTGCCCATGACCGCGGGTGCGGTCGGCAGGTTGCCCGCGATCGAGGTGAAGTTGAACGGCGTGATCGCCAGGACGAAGCCCTCGAGCGGGCGGTACTCCAGCCGGTTCCAGATACCCGGGGCGCTCTCCGGCTGCTCGGCGAGGATCTGCCGGGCGTAGTGCGCGTTGAAGCGCCAGAAGTCGATGAGCTCGCAGGCCGAGTCGATCTCGGCCTGGAAGGGCGACTTCGACTGGCCGAGCACCGTGGCCCCGTTGATCGTCGCTCGCCAGGGGCCGGCCAGCAGCTCGGCGGCCTTGAGGAAGATCGCAGCCCGGTCGTCGAAGGACAGCGCGCGCCAGCCGGGGGCGGCCCGACGGGCCGCCTCGATCGCGGCCCGGACGTCATCGTCCGTGGCGTTGTTCAGCTGCCCGAGCGTGTGCTGGTGGTTGTGCGGCTCCACGGCGTCGATGGGTGCGCCGCCTCCCTGCCGCTGCTCGCCCCCGATCGTCATGGTGAGCGGGATCTGCTCGCCGCCGAGTTCCTTGATCTTCGCCTCGAGCGCGGCGCGCTCCTGGCTGCCCGGTGCGTACGACTTGACCGGCTCGTTCATCGGTCCGGGCACGTTCGTCACGGCGTCCATCGTGCATACTCCCCATGAAGTCGACGTCTCTGTCGATATGCACGCATCGTCGCATGGTTCAACCATGCCCGTGAACCAGTCCTGACCTGCGGGTATGGAACGGGCTAAGGGAAAAGGTAGGGAAGCTCCTGCACGGCGTACCACATGAGCTCGTGGCCCTCGGCGCCGTCGACGGCGAAGCGGGCGTCCTCATCACCAGCGTCGGCGGCCGGGAGGGCTTCGAGAGCGGCCCGGACGGCGGGGCCCGCGATCACGTCGTCGACATGACCGGAGGCGACCTTCTCCAGGGGAACCGGCACGTCGAGCCGGACCAGCGAGCGCTCCCACTCCGCGGCCAGGGCCGCGTCGCCGGGCTCGTACGAGACCAGGTCGTCGGGCAGCTCGGCGGCCAGGACGACCCGGCGCGGCGGGGCATCGGGCGCCTCGGCGAGCAGCCGCAACGAGGCCCGAGCAGCGTCCATCATGGCCGCGTACTCGAGCTCCTCGAGGTCTCCGTCTGAGTACCACTCGCGCAGGGCCGGGGTGACGGCGTACGCGACGAGCGGCGCGGGCCCGACCTCTCCACCGGCCAGGGCGGTGGCCAGTGCGGGGAGTGTGGACGGCAGATAGACGCGCATGTCAGTCCTGGATCTTCGAGCAAGGATGAGAAATGTGGCAGGTCGCGGCAATCAGTGTCGCACCAACCGCAGCGGGAAGGATGCTCCGCCCCGTACGTCCCAGATCGGGGGTGTCTCCCCTCAGATCGTCAGCGGGACGCCGAGCAACTCCTCGAGTCTGATCAGCGTGGCCAGGACGTCGGTGTGATGGAGGCCGATCATGCCGAGGGCCTCGGCGGCATGGACGTTGTGCTCGATGTCGTCGACGAAGACGCACTCCACCGGTTCCAGGCCCAGGGTGTCCAGCGCATGGCGGTAGATTGCCTCGTCCGGCTTGCGCAAACCGACCTCACCGGAGATCACGACGGCGTCGAACAGCTCCCCCCACAGCTCCCGCGGGTAGGTGTTGCCCCAGGAATTGGAGAGCAGCGCCGTACGCACCCCGTGGGCCCGCACCGCGCGGAGCGCGTCGTACATCGGCTCGACCGGCAGGAACGCCAGGAACATGCGGTCCAGCAACCCCTCGGCGGGCACCGCGCCGCCGTCCACCGTGCGCAGTTCGGCCGCGAGCATCCGTTCGAACTCCGCCGGCTCCAGCGACCCGTCCTCCAGACCGTGGATGGGATTGGTTCCCGGGCCGGCATAGGCCTCGGTCACCCAGGCGCGCATGACCCGGCGGTAGTGCTGGGAGTCCAGCTGCTCCGCGGTGACCCACGACGCGATGGCATCGTTGAGCGGCGAGGTGAGGACACCGCCCCAGTCTGTGATCACGCCACGCAGCACCGGCATGACTCTCCCTACCCCTCGACGACCTCAAGGATCGTACAGGGACCTCCCCCGCAGAACCGAATAACGTTCTGCCAGACTGGCGCGCATGGACTTCGAATCGAGCCCGAAGGCGCGGGAGTACCAGGCGAAACTGCAGCAATTCATGGACGAGCGGGTCTACCCCGCGGAAGCCGTGTACGCCGCGTGGCGGAAGGAGAACGATCCCCACGCGCTGCCTCCGATCATCGAGGAGCTCAAGGCCGAAGCGCGTAAGCGGGGCCTGTGGAACCTCTTCCTCCCAGACATCTCCGGGCTGTCGAACCTGGAGTACGCGTCGCTGGCCGAGTTGACCGGACGCTCACCGGAGATCGCCCCCGAGGCGGTGAACTGCGGCGCGCCGGACACCGGGAACATGGAAGTCCTGCACATGTTCGGCACCGGGGCCCAGCAGAAGCAGTGGCTGGAGCCCCTGCTGAACGGTGAGATCCGGTCCGCCTTCGCGATGACCGAACCCGCCGTGGCCTCCTCGGACGCGACGAACATCGCCACCCGGATCGAGCGGGACGGTGACGATTACCTCATCAACGGCACCAAGTGGTTCATCACGGGTGCGGCGGACGAGCGCTGCAAGATCTTCATCGTGATGGGCAAGACCGACCCGAACGCCCCGGCACACCGGCAGCAGTCCCAGATCCTCGTTCCCAGGGACACTCCGGGCGTCGAGATCGTCCGGCATCTACCGATCTTCGGGTACCAGGACCAGCACGGCCACTCCGAAATGGTCTTCACCGATGTCCGAGTGCCGGTCGCCAACCTGATCGCCAACGAAGGCGACGGCTTCCTCATCGCCCAGGCTCGGCTCGGCCCCGGCCGGATCCACCACTGCATGAGGGCGATCGGCATGGCCGAGCGGGCGCTGGAGCTCATGTGCCGCCGGGCCTCGTCCCGCATCGCGTTCGGCAAGCCGCTCGCCGAACAGGGAGTCGTCCAGCAGCAGATCGCCGAGTCCCGGATGGCGATCGAGCAGGCCCGCCTGCTGGTGCTCAAGACAGCCTGGCTGATCGACCAAGCCGACGCCCGCGCAGCCCGTACGGAGATCGCCGGCATTAAGGTGATCGTCCCCCGGATCACGCTCGAGGTGCTCGACCGGGCCATCCAGGTGCACGGCGCGATGGGCGTCTCGGACGACACCCCCCTCGCCGCGATGTACGCCTGGGTCCGCGCCATGCGGATCTTCGATGGCCCGGACGAGGTGCACGTCCGCACCGTCGCCCGCCAGGAGCTACGCCGTCATCTGAGTTGAGCCACCGCCTCGCGTACCGCGCCTCCGCTGGTCTGCAGGGCGGCGGAGGCTCGCGCGGCCGGCACCTCGCAGAGCAGGGCGACCAGGGCCACCCGGGTGTCCCCGCCCGCCTCGGCCAGCGCCTCCTCACAGGTCACCGTGTCCAGGTCGGTGGCCTCACTGAGGATGCGGACCAGCCGCCGCCGCAGCTTGCCGTTGAGCGCGTTCACGCTGACCATCAGGTTCGAGTACGTACGCCCCATCCGGACCATCACCGTGGTCGAGAACGCGTTGAGTACCAGCTTGGTGGCGGTACCCGCCTTCATCCGGGTGGAGCCGCTGATCACCTCCGGGCCGGTGGCCAGCCCGATGTGCACGTCCACCTCGGTGCCGAAGGACGCGCTCGGGTTGGCGCTGATCAGCACGGTGAAGGCGCCGGTCAGTGCCGCCGCCTGGAGCGCTCCGACGACGTACGGGGTGCGGCCACTCGCCGCGATGCCGATCGCGACGTCACCGGATCGTACGGAATCCGCGTCGCGGGCACCAAGCTCCGGGTCGTCCTCGACGTCCTCCATCGACTGATAAAGCGCGCCCAGCCCGCCCGCGTTGTGCGCCACGATGCAGCCACGATCAATGCCGTACGTCGGCGGCAACTCGGCGGCGTCGAGAACGGCGAGCCGACCGGACGTGCCGGCTCCGAAGTAGTGCACCCTCCCCCCTCTGCGGAAGGTGTCAACCGCCTGGTCCACGACCTGAGCGACCTGCGGCAAGACCTCGGCGACCGCTGCGGCCACCAGTTCGTCCTCAGCGTTGATGAGTCGAAGGACTTCGAGCGTGGGCATGATGTCGACCTCGAGGGTTCGAGGATTGCGTTCCTCCGTGGGGAGATCGCTCAACGGCATCGTCATCGCCGTTTCCGCTCCTGCCTCACGCGTCGTCCCCGCACTGCCTCGAAAGTGGCCTCGAGGGCCTCCCTCGTCGGGGCGTACGTCCGCTGGGCCACCCCGACGAACACACAATCAATGACGGTCAACTGGGCGAGCCGGCTCGCGGTGGCCCCGGAGCGGAAGGTGGTCTCCCGGGCCGCGGTGGTCAGCACATGATCGGCCACCTCCGCGATGGGCGACCTCGGGAAGTTGGTCAGCGCGACCGTGGTGGCACCGCGCTTGTGGGCTACCGCGAGCGCGTCGATGGTGTCGGCGGTGGCTCCGGTATGCGAGATGCCGACCGCGACGTCCCCCTTCTCCAGGACCGCCGCGCTGGTCAGCATGATGTGCGCGTCGGACCAGGCGAAGCAGGTACGGCCGATGCGGTGTAGCTTCTGCTGGAAGTCCAGCGCAACGAAGGCACTGGCACCCACCCCGTAGACGTCGACGCGGCGGGCGTCCACGATCGTGTCGACCACCAGGCTGAGCGCCTCGATGTCGAGCTGGGCGGCGGTCTCCTCGACCGCCCTGGCGTCAGCGTAGGTGACCTTCTCGACCACCAGCTGCAGGGTGTCCTCCGGCCCGATGTCGCTGCCGACGACCCGGCCACCCTGGGCCGTCTGGGCCCGCCCCGCTTCGGTCGCAAGGGTCAGCCTCAGCTCCGGGTATCCGGTGAAACCGATGGCTCTGCAGAACCTGATGACCGTCGTCTCACTTGTGCCACAAGCCTGTGCTAGTTCCGTGATGGTGGAGTTGGCTACAGCCTCAGGGTCATCGATGACCCTTTGAGCCACGCGGCGCTCCGCAGGGGGCAGCGAAGGGAGCAGGGAACGGACGCGCACGACCGTGCTGAGCGGTGGTGCGCCCCCCTGCGTGTCCGCAGTCCCGGCTTTCGTTTCGGTATTCGTGGGCGCTGCGCCGATGGGGTCCTGTCCGGGCGTTTTCCTCATGACAGAAAGTTTCTTACAAGCCGAATATCCCGTCAATGCCGAAAGGTCTACGGTCACGCTGTGTTGACCCATTTGGCCGGTCCGTACGTGGTCGGCGTAGATGCGGGTGGCACGAAGACCCGCTGCGTAGTCATGACCCTGAGTGGGGTCGTCGTCGGATCCGGTACGGCGCCTGGCGCCAACCGCAACTCCGGCGGCGATACCGCAACTTCACTCACCACCGCCCTGCGCGCCGCGCTGGGCGACCTCGATCCCTACCTCGTCCTGCGCGGCGTCTTCGGCATAGCCGGAGCCGGTTCGGCGGGAAGACCCGCCGCCGTACGCGCGGCGACCTCCGCCTGGCACGTCTGCGGACTGACCGGAGCACCCACCGTGGTGACCGACATCGCGGTGGCGTTCGCCGCCGGCACCACTGCCCCGGCGGGCATCGTCGTCTTCGCCGGCACCGGAGCAGGCGCCGCCGTCATCGACGACGGCCCCATCGTACGCCGGGCCGACGGCTACGGCTGGCTGGTCGGCGACGAAGGGTCCGCCGTCTGGATCGGAAAGGAAGCGGTCCGGGCAGCCCTTGCCTCCTTTGACGGGCGCGGCGGGCCGACGATCCTGGCCGAGTCGGTGCCCCGGGCACTGCTCGGTCACCAGTTCGTGCAGGAGCTCGTCCCCTCCACCACCGCCCCGGAGGAGCCACCGCCGCCGCCACGCGGCGGCGGCGTGGCCACGGCCACGGCCCCTGCCCCGGCCACCCGGACCCTGCTGCCAGGTCAGGTCCGGAACACGCTCACCCAGGCGATCATCAAAGAGGTGTACGCGGCGCCGCCCGCCGCACTCGGCAAACTCGGACCGGTGGTCTCCGCGGCCGCGATGGCCGGGGACTCGGTGGCCCGCCGTATCGCCGACGAGGCCGCCGAATGGCTGCTGCTGGACGTGGACGCGGTGCGGTCCGCCGCTGACGTCTCCGCCCCGGTCGTCATGGCCGGGTCGGTGCTCGGCAACGGCCCGGTCGCCGACGCGGTACGGAACGGCCTCCGCCAACGATTCGCCAACGACCCGACCCCGGCGGGCGACGGTGCGGCGGGCGCTGCCGGAATGGCACTACGCCATCTCGGCATCCCCCCACCCGTGCCCCATCGGTGTTAGTTCGCGACAACCAGTTCGCGAGAATCTGCAGGGCGACCACGTCGGGGGGCCTGGTCATGCGGAACTCCTGGATTCCGGGTCCCAGGCCCTCTCGATGGTCAAGCAACATGACGTCGGCGGGTTCATCTCCCACGGCGCTCGCCTACCGTTAACGCACTCTGGATGGACGCGGAGGCCTCGGAGCTGGGAAGATCGGCCCGCGACGGCGAACGTGCCGGCCGGCGCACCGTGACTTCAGCCCCCCGAGGAGGTCTCGAGTGCTCAGACGTCCCCAACTCCTCGCGGCGGGCCTCTCACTCGCCATCGCGCCATTGGTCGCCTGCGGTAACGGCCGGGTGGACACCTCGATACCGCCGCTGACCCCCGAACCCGGTCTGTCCTTGGGCGTTCCGCCCCGCGACCCCTCGCCGGGCGGCCATAAGCCCTCCCGGTCGGCGCGGGCCCTCGGCTTCGCCGCCAGGGTCGCGCTCCAGCGCTTTCTGCGCGGCACGGGCGCCGGGAACACCCGTGCCTGCGTCTACGTGGCCCCGGCCTTCGAGAAGACCCTGTTCGGCAAGCCGGGGTGCAAGATCTGGATGGGCCAGGCCGGCCGCCACCTCACCGCGGCTCAACTCACCGCGCTACGGACCGTACGAGTGCCGGCCGCGACCGCCGGGCCGGGCGGCTCGGAGTTCACCGTCCAGTTCACCGACCTGCGCTGGAATGGCGCAGCTCCTCGACCGGGCGGGGTGCTGCGTACCGCGTACGTGCTGCGCAAGATCGGCACCCACTGGCTCCTCACCGTCTGAGCAGGGCCTCTGCCGCCCGGCGGCTCAGAGGCCCAGGTCGTCGAGTGCGTGGAGTTCGGTACGCGCCGCGGTGTAGGCCTCGGCGGCGGAAAGGGCGGTACGGGCCAGCTCGGCGGCACGCCGGCATTGGTCCATGGTGTGCGCGGCCAGCGCGGCTCGGACCATCGACAGCGACGGTGCGTCCATCGACAGCGACGTGACGCCCAGCCCGACCAGCACACAGGCCAGGGCCGGGTCTGCGGCCGCCTCGCCGCAGACCCCGCAGTCCTTGCCCGCGCCATGGGCAGCGTGGCCGGAGGCGGCGACCAGATCCAGCAGCGCGGGCTGCCACGGGTCCCACAGCCGGGCCAGCGCGTCCACCTGCCGGTCGGCGGCGCAGGTGTACTGGGCCAGGCCGTTGGTTCCGATGCTGAAGAACTCCACCTCGTCGATCAGGTCATGGGCGCGGAGCGCGGCAGCCGGTACCTCGATCATGATGCCGGAATGCTCGATGCCTGCGCCCGCGCACGCCGCGGCGAAGAACCGGGCGTCCTCGAAATCGGTCACCATGGGTGCCATGACGTGGAGTTCCGTGGTCAGCCCGGTGACGGACCGAGCCAGCGCGGCCAGCTGGGTCATCAGGACGTCCAGATGGCGGCTCAACATCCGCAGGCCGCGCTCGCCGAGCGCCGGGTTGGGTTCCTCCCCACTCGCCGGCAGGCAGGGCAGTGGCGTGTCGGCACCGGCGTCCAGGACCCGTACGACGACGCGCCCGGACGGGAAGGCCTCGAGCACGGACCGGTAGGCCGCCTCCTGCTCCTCCTGCGCCGGCGGGGTCGTTCGATCCAGGAACAGGAATTCGGTGCGATAGAGCCCCACGCCCTCCGCGCCGTGCGCCAACGAGGCCGCGAGGTCCTTGGGGCTGCCGATATCGGCCAGCAGGGGCACCGGATACCCGTCCTTGGTGGCGCCGGGGCTCATTCCGACCCCGATATGGTCCCGGGAGCCGATCAGGCTAGCCATCTCCGGGCTCCGGTGCCGTCACCAGAGCCGTGGGCGAACGACGTTCCCACATGGATACCCTCCGTAATCGTTCCCGGCCGACCCAGCATGGAGGTGCACCGTGCGGTTTCCCCCACTGGCCATCGTCCCCAGTCCGTTATCGCGCAATCGTTGCCGCATGGATCGCCTGATCACGGGAGGGAAAAGGAAGGGGCAAGGTGGTCAGTTGGTCTGGGTGACCTTGTTGAGACCGCGCGGCACGTCGGGGTCGAGGCCGATCGTGCGCGCCAGGACCTCGGTGAGCAGCTGACCCGGGACGATCAGAGCCAGCGGCGCGACCCACTCCGGCAGGGCCGGGCCTGGCAGTGCCAGGGAACTGGCCGCCGCCAGCTCCGCGCCACCGCCGACGCTGTACGCACGGGCGCCTTCGCCGGTCACCCGGCGGGCCAGCGCGATCGTGCCGAGCAGTGTCGGCCCGGAGCCCGCGGCGACCAGAATCGCAGGGGTCTCCGCATCCACGACCGCGATCGGGCCGTGCAGCAGATCCGCGTAGGACAGTCCCATGGCGTGCAGGTAGCACGCCTCCTTGAGCTTGAGCGCCAGCTCGAGCGCGGTGCCGAACGCGATCCCGCGCCCGGAGACCACCGCGCCGGGCACCCCCGAAAGTTCCCCGGCGATGGCCGGCAACGCCTCCGATGCCTCGGTGGCCTCGATCAGCCGCTCGACCTCGTCGGGCACCCGCCGCAGGTCGGACAGGTCCACGTCGGCGCCCAGCCCCAGGCCGAGCACGGCGAGAGCGGCGAGCTGGGTCGTATAGGTCTTGGTGGCGGGCACGGCGAGCTCATCGCCGGCCTCGGTGATCAGCGCCAGCTCGGCGGCCTCTGCCAGCGGCGACCCGGCACCGTTGGTGACCGCGACCGTACGCGCGCCGCAGTCGGCGGCCCATCCGAGTGTCTCGACGATCTCCTCGGTCTTGCCGGATTGGCTGATCGCCACGGCGAGGACTCCGGACAGGTCGAGCTTCTTCTTGTACACCGTCGCGACCGATGGTGCCGCCAGTGTGGAGAGCCGGCTTGCGTGCGTCTCCGCCAGATACCGGCCGTACACGGCCGCGTTGTCGGACGAGCCGCGCGCGATGAACAGTACCTGGCGGGTGGAACGGGCCAGCTGCCCGATTTCCGACACCCTCGGCAACAGGGAGTCGAGCGTACGGCGCAGCGCCTCGGGCTGCTCGCCGATCTCGGCCCTCATGCGGGAACTCATGGTCGTCCTCTCGTAAGGTGTTCAGGAAGCTAAGGGAGTTCAGGAAGCTTGGAAGACGGTCTGGCCCGCGACCCAGGTCCGGCGGGCGCGCAGATCCTCGCCGAGCCACAGCAGGTCGGCGGCCGCACCGGGCTCGAGGCGGCCGAGGTCGGGGCGTCCGATCAGATCCGCCGGCACCCGGGTCGCCGCGTCCACCGCGGTGACCAGGTCGATACCGATCCGTACGGCGTTGCCGATCGCGGCATCCAGTCTCAGTGCGGACCCGGCGAGGGTGTCGCCGCCCACGCGCACGGGCGGACCCTCCGCGGGCAGGTCGATGGATTCACCACCGAGTTCGTACCGCCCGGGTGGCATCCCTGCCGCCGAGGCCGCGTCGGTGACCAGCACGATCCGGCCGGCCGCGGCCTCGAAGGCGAGCTTGCAGACCACCGGCGCCACATGGTGCAGGTCAACGATCAGACCCGGGCTCAACCGTTCATCGGTGAGGGCCTGCGCGGCCACCCCGGGGTGGCGATGGTGAATGCCGGACTGGCCGTTGAACAGGTGGGTGACCTTGCGCGCGCCCGCATCGGCGGCCAGGGAGACCTGCTCGGCGGTGGCGTCACTGTGGCCGACGCTGACCAGCACACCCGCGTCGGTCAGTGCGCGTACGGCGTCGAGCCCGCCGGCGCGTTCGGGCGCCAGGGTCACCATCTGGACCAGGCCGGTCTCCAGCAACGCGGTGAGGGCCTCGGGCGTGGGGTCGACCAGGTAGTCGGCGTTGTGCGCACCACGCCGCTTCTCCGACAGAAACGGCCCCTCCAGATGGACACCGAGCACCCGGCTGCCCGTGGGCAGGCCGGGCAGCAGCGTCACCGTACGGCGCAGCGCGTCCGCGAGAACCTTCACCGGAGCCGTGATGAACGTGGGCAGGAACGCCGTCACACCGGTCTCGGGCAGGCGGCGCACCACCGTATGCCAGCCGACCTCGTCGGTGTCCACCAGGTCATGGCCGTAGTAGCCGTTGACCTGCAGATCGACCAGTCCCGGTACGAGCGTGCCGCCGGACAAGGTCAGGTCCGGCGAACCCTCGGGACGGCCCTCACCCACCTCGGCGATGACACCGTTCTCGACCCGCGCGTATCCGGGCCCGAGAACCCTGCCATCGGCGATGAGCCGATCCGCCGCGATGAGGATGCTCACGTATGACTCCTGCTCATTGACACGCTCTCGCCACCTGTGGTCTAGTCCGGCCTAGACCAGTACGAACCATACCTGTCTACCCTTCACGTCACCAGAGGCGATTCCGTGCCCCTCAAGCAGCCGATCAATCAGGGCACCATCGACCCCACCAGCCCTGTGCCCAAGTACTCCCAGCTCCGCGAGCTACTGCTCGGCCTGATGGAAGAGGCGCGGCTGCCCGTCGACGCCCCGATCCCGTCCGAGCGGGAACTCTGCCAGCGGTACGGTCTGTCCCGGATGACCGTCCGGCAGGCCGTAGATCACTTGGTTTCGGAGGGACGGCTGTACCGGGTTCCCGGAAAGGGCACGTTCGTGGCCCGGCCGAAGATCGACATGCCGCTGCGCCTGGTCTCCTTCACCGAGGACATGCAGGCCCGCGGCATGATGCCCGGTGCGCGCGAACTGGACCGCCGCACCGTACTGGCCGGCGCACATCTCGCCCGCGCCTTCGGGCTCGATTCCGGAGCGGAGGTCCATGTCGTAGAGCGGCTCCGCACCGCCGATGCCCAGCCGATGGCGATCGAACGCTCACACATCCCGGCGGCGCTCGCCCCCGGACTGCTCGAGCGGCAACTCGCCGACCGCTCGCTCTACGACGTGCTCGTCAACGTCTACGGAATCGTGTTCGATGCGGGCGAACAGACCATTGAGGCGGCGATCGCGGATCCGTCCGACGCGAAGCTCCTCGACATCGCACGGGGCAGCGCCGTGCTCCGGCTGGAGCAGCGCTCGTACTCCGGTGGAGTCTGCGCCGAACTGGTCGAGTCCACGTATCGGGCCGACCGCTATCAACTCCACACGGCGTTGGAGATTCCTCGCCGGGGACACTCGAACCCCTGGTGACTCCCTGACCCATCGCCGGGGTGGTGCGTTGCCGGCGGGTGGAGGGAGGCGGCCGAGGGCCCGAGCGGTTCAGAAACGGCCGCATCCGGCCAGGACGTATCAATCAGCGCCTTCGCGCCTCTGGTGAGTGACCGCCGCACCGTGCGGCGCCGGACAACTGCTTGATCGTGCAGTTGCTCCAAGGTCACTCACGTGGAGGCCTCCATGCGCAGGCGTGTTCCCCGCCGCTCCCCCGCCGCCGTACGACTGATCCCCTATCCGACCGGTCCGGCCGCCCGCCGCCATCAGTCCCTCGTCGCGGGAGCACTCGCTCTGGCCCCCGGCCACGCCCCGCCGACAAGGCCGCCCGGACCGCAGGCTCACCCACAGCCCGGACGTAGGCCTCGATCCGGGTCCGGCGCACGGACGGGGCTGCGAGCCGTGCCGGATCAGAAAGGTCAGGGCGAGCCCGACCTGGCCGGAGCGGCAGAGACGATCACGCAACTGGTCGTCGAGGTGCTCGCGGGAGTGCGGCCCGCTCATCAGCTGAGCCGGCGGGCGACGCCATCGGTCTGCGCGGGACTCGGGCTTCCGGCCCTGCGGCGGCCCGCTCATTCAGGCCAAAGGCCGGCCCGCACTGACCGATGGCCGTCCGCGCGTCCGCGCGTGGTGTCCTGGCGGGTGCAGGAACCGGTGCCCGGAGTGGCCGAGGTGTCCGCGGTGGTGCTGATGGGCGGACGCTTCCACGCCATCGCCCTGCGGCTCGAACCCTTCCGCGGCCGCTGGCTCTGCTCCGCCATCGAGACCACCATCTCCCCGGCCTGACCCCCGCCCCCCAGGGCCACCCCGACGTGATCATGTAATCGTTCGTCGAACGATTACATGATCACGGAAGGGAGGCTGGGACTAGGCGCTACGCGGGTCGCCGTGGCAGCGCTTGAACTTCTTACCCGAGCCGCAAGGGCAGGGGTCGTTACGGTTCACTCCGGCGAACTCGTCGTCGACGACCGACTCGGTGTGCTCGACGCTGCCGTCCTCGCTGGGCCCGGAGTAGTCGAGCTTGCCAGACCGCTTCGGCTCCTCCAGCCCCTTGGCGTGGATGGCCGGGTGCTCGGCGACCTCACCCTCGTCCTCCGTCACGGTCGCGGAGGCGGCCACCGAGATGGGCTTGGCGCCCACCACCGGTGCCGCCTGCTGCTCCTCGACCTCGACCTCGAGGTGGTAGAGGTAGCCGACCGACTCCTCCTTGATGGCCTCGAGCATGGTGTTGAACATGTCGAAGCCCTCACGCTGGTACTCCACCAGCGGGTCGCGCTGCGCCATCGCGCGCAACCCAATGCCCTCCTGGAGGTAGTCCATCTCGTAGAGGTGCTCGCGCCACTTCTTGTCCAGCACGGACAGGATGACCCGGCGCTCCAACTCGCGCATGACCTCGTCGCCGAGCTCTGCCTCGCGCTTGTCGTAGGCCGCCAGAGCATCCTCGCGGAGCTTCTCGGTGAGCAGCTTGGCGTCCACGTTCGCGATCTCGCCACCGGCCTCCTCGACCAGGTCGTCGACCGTGAGCGAGACGGGGTACAGCTGCTTGAACGCCTTCCACAGCTTGTCGAGGTCCCACTCCTCGGCGAAGCCCTCGCTGGTGGCACCCGCGACGTAGCCGGTGACGACCTCGTCGATCATGCGCCGGATCTGGTCGTGCAGGTCGGCGCCCTCGAGGACCTTACGGCGCTCGGCGTAGATGACCTGACGCTGCCGGTTGAGGACCTCGTCGTACTTCAGGACGTTCTTGCGGATCTCGA
>JAOPYO010000266.1 GCA_025964575.1 Actinomycetes bacterium | reverse complement strand
CGGTTGTCGTCCACGTGCACGCGGATGCCGGCCTTGCGAAGCTCGGCGCCCAGCTCACGGGCCCTCGCCGCGGTCTCCTCACCCTGCTCCTTGCGGCCGATCGGCACGATGACGACCTGGGAGGGCGCCAGCCGCGGCGGGATGATCAGGCCCTAGTCGTCGCCGTGGGTCAAGATGACCCCGCCGATCATGCGGGTGCTCATGCCCCAGGACGTGGTGAGGGCAAGGGTGAGCTGCCCCTCGACGTCCTGATACTGGATCTCGAAGGCCTTGGCGAAGTTGGTGCCCAGGTAGTGTGAGGTGCCGGCCTGCAGGGCCCGGCCGTCCCGCATCATGCCCTCGATCGTGTACGTCCGTACCGCTCCGGCGAAGCGCTCGCCAGGAGTCTTCTCCCCCGGAACGACCGGCATCGCGGCGAGCTCGCGGGCCAGGCCGGCGTAGGCCTCCAGCGCCCACATCGTCTCCCGCATCGCGTCGTCCTCATCGGCGTGCGCGGTGTGGCCCTCCTGCCAGAGGAACTCGGTCGTCCGCAGGAACATGCGCGGCCGCATCTCCCAGCGGACCACGTTGGCCCACTGGTTGAGCAGCAGCGGCAGATCGCGGTGCGAGTCGATCCACTTGGCCATGTACTCGCCGATGACGGTCTCGGAGGTGGGCCGCACGATCAGCGGCTCCTCCAGCTCCTTGCCGCCGGCATGGGTGACCACGGCCAGCTCCGGCGAGAAGCCCTCGACGTGCTCGGCCTCACGCTTGAGGTACGACTCCGGGATGAACATCGGGAAGCAGGCGTTCTCATGCCCGGCCTCCTTGATCCGCCCATCCAGGTCGGCCTGGATCAGCTCCCAGATGCGGTAGCCGTACGGCCGGATGACCATGGTCCCGCGCACGGGCCCACGGTCGACGAGCTGCGCCCTGATGACAACCTCGTTGTACCAGGCGGAGAAATCTTCAGTCTGCGGTGTTACGCCTTCCCGACTCACGCAGGTGAGGTTACCCCTACCAAGACCGCCGCCCGGACTCGTTTCGCTCCTGAGCGCCTCCTGAGCGCCTCCTGAGCGCTCCTGAGCCCTACGAGGTGGGCGAGGTGGGTTCCGTACCGGCCGTGATGGCCGTGCGAGGTCAGAAGTACTTGCTGGAGAGGTCCCCCGTGGGCCACTTGGTCACGGCGTTGGCGGCCTTGTGCATCAGCAGGTCGATGTCGCCGTAGTGCGCGCCGGTGGGGTCGGCGGCGTCGTCGCGCTGGTCGAACAGCACCGACCAGGTCAGCCCGTCATACCGGCGGACCAGCAGCGTGGAGGTCCCGGGCAGGCTGCCGTCGTGATAGGTGTTACGGCCCCCGGTGACCGGCCGTACCATCCAGCCGCAGCCGTAGTACCAGCCGTCGTGGATCCCGGTCTCCGGCTTGGCGAACGCCCGGGAGACCGAGGTGCTGTTCAGCACGGACGTCGTGCCGTCGAAGATGGTGGCGAAACGGGTGAGGTCCACCGCGGTGCCCAGCCATCCGCCGTGCGCGTCCATGTTCTCGAGGTTGAAGGAGCCGTACGGAGCGGCCACGGTCTTGCCCGAGGCCTCGAGCACCGTCTTGCCGGTCTTCTGCGAGTAGTACGGAACCTCACCGGTCGCGCGAGTGAGGGTCCGCCCCAGCTTCATCCGGGTGATGCCCCGCGGGGTGAGCACCTTCCGCTGGACGTACGTGGCGTAGCTCAGGCCGCTGACCTTCTCGATGATCCGGCCCAGCAGCAGGTAGCCATAGTTGCTGTAGGCGTAGGTGCTCCCGGGCGCGTGATCCAGCTTCAGCCCGGTCGCGTGCCGCATGACGCTCGGCCGGCCGACCGGCAGCGGCACGCCCAGCTCCGCGGCGATCGCAAGGTCCTGGAACATCGGGTCGGGAGTGAGATTCCTGTCCCAGCCACCCAGGTGCTGGAGCAGCCTGAGCACGGTGACGTCCTTCAGCCGCGGATCGGCCGTCTTGCCGGGCGGCGGGGTCAGTGCGAGCAGATCGGTCACCCTGGCGGTCAGCTTGAGCTTGCCTTCCTGGACCAGGCGCAGCACGGCGGTCGCGGTGATCGGCTTGCTGAGGCTGGCGATCCGGAACAGCGAGGTGGGCTGGACGTTGAGCGCCGTGCTGGTGCTCCAGGTATAGCCGCGCGCCAGCACCAGCTTGCCCTTACGGGTGACCGCCAGCGACCCGGCGTTGATGCCCCGGGCCTGCATGAAGCTCTTCATCGTCGTGTCGAAGCTGCCGAGCCCCGCCAGGCGCGTTCCGCCCATCCGCCAGGCTCGGGTGGCGACGGCTCCGGCCTGGGACACGCCGGCCGATTCCGCGGCGCACCCCGCGACCAGCACAGGAGCGGCGACCCCGAGCCCGCTGAGCCCCGCGAGCTTGCCAAAATCACGCCGGGTGAACCGTTCGCGCGACACCATGCCTCCAGAGATCGAGAACTTTACGGACGGCCTGCCGGGGGCCGAAGGTAGATCGATAAATAGGCAACCTAACCCAAATCGCTAACATGGTTGTCCGGAATCCCCGATTCGCCTGGTGGGGCCGGTCCAGGCAGCCAGGCCGGAAACACATTTGGTCTGGCATGGCGTCGTGGTCGACACTGAGCAGTTATGCGAGGGGGTCCGTTGCCGTGGGGCATGTAGAGGTCGGTCATCTGAGTCACGCTCTTCCCGACGGGAGGGCGCTGCTCGACGACGTGTCCTTCCGGGTCGGTGACGGGGTGACCGCTGCCCTGATCGGGCCCAACGGGGCGGGCAAGACCACCCTGATGCGGCTGGTCGCCGGAGATCTGACCCCGCAGGACGGCACCGTGTCCCGAAGCGGTGGACTCGGCGTGATGCGCCAATTCGTGGGCAACATCCGGAACGAGACGGACGTGTACGCCCTGCTGCTGTCCACCGCGGCCGAGGGGCTGCGCACAGCGGGTGCCGAGCTTGAAGCCGCCGAACTGGCCATGATGGAGCACGACGACGAGCCCACCCAGATGCGCTATGCCAACGCCCTGGCCGGCTGGGGCGACGCGGGCGGCTATGAGTCCGAGGTGCTCTGGGACACCTGCTGCATGGCGGCACTCGGAATGTCGTATGACTCGTGCCGGTGGCGGGACGTCAAGACGCTCTCCGGTGGAGAGCAGAAGCGCCTGGTCCTCGAGGCCTTGCTCAGAGGTCCGGACGAGGTGCTGTTGCTCGACGAGCCCGACAACTACCTCGATGTGCCGGGCAAGCTCTGGCTGGAAGACCAGTTGCGGACCACGCAGAAAACAGTGCTGCTGGTCTCGCACGACCGGGAGCTGCTGGCTCAGGCCGCGCAGCGCATCGTCACCGTCGAGTCGGGCAAGGTCTGGGTGCACGGAGGGGGCTTCGCCTCATACGCCGAAGCTCGCCGTGACCGCATCAGCCGGCTCGAGGAACTGCGAAGGCGCTGGGACGAGGAGCACGCCAAGCTGAAGGAGCTGGTGCTCTCCCTCGGTCAGAAGGCCAAGTTCAACGATGGGCTGGCGTCCCGCTATCAGGCGGCACAGACCCGGCTCCGCAAGTTCCTCGAGGAAGGGCCTCCGGAGGTTCCTCCGGCCGACCAGAGCCTCAAGATGCGGTTGCGCGGCGGCCGCACGGGCAAGCGCGCGGTGATCTGTGAAGGTCTCGAGCTGACCGGGCTCATGAAGCCGTTCGACACCGAGGTCTGGTACGCCGAACGGGTCGCGGTGCTGGGCTCCAACGGCTCCGGCAAGTCACACTTCCTGCGGACGCTGGCGAGCGTCGCGGAGGAACTCCCGCGTAGCGCGGCTCCCGTCGCCCCCGTCGCATATACCGGTGTCGGGAAGCTGGGCGCCCGGGTCGTGCCAGGACTGTTCGCGCAGACGCACGCCCGGCCGGACCTCGAGGGCAGGACTCCGTGCGAGATCGTGATGACGGAGCACGCGTTCTTCCGCAACGACGCCATGTCCGCTCTGGCCCGCTATGAGCTGCAACTCTGCGCCGACCAGGCGTTCGAGTCGCTCTCTGGGGGGCAGCAGGCCAGGCTGCAGATCCTGCTGCTGGAGTTGGGCGGGGCGACGCTGCTGCTGCTCGACGAGCCGACCGACAACCTGGACCTGGCCAGCGCCGAAGCCCTGCAAGAGGGACTCGAGTCATATGAGGGGACGGTGCTGGCGGTCACCCACGACCGGTGGTTCGCCAAGTCCTTCGACCGGTTCCTGGTATTCGGCTCGGACGGCTCGGTCTACGAGTCCGATGAGCCCGTCTGGGACGAAGCCCGGGTCGCCCGTCCCCGCTGAGCCGACCATGCCGTTCGGGTGACGTAGGGCAGGTGGCCCGATCAGTCTGGGAAAGTGAGGTCGAAGGCGACGTCGACTTCGTCGGCGAGCCTGAGGGCGCCGAAGAAGGCGGAGTAGGGCTTGATCCCGAAGTCCGTCTGAACGACGGTGGTCCCGCCGTGCACCCGGTCGCCGTCGGCGGTGGCACGAACGGTCACGGTACGGGTCGTACCGGTGATGGTGAGGTCGCCCTCGACCGTGAACTCCTCGGGCGTGCCCTGAACCCGAGTGGACCGGAACGTGATCGTCGGGTGCCTGTCGGCCTGCAGGACCTTCCGCAGGTTCTTCTTGATCTCGGATCGATCGGAGTCACCGAGCGGGAGCACCCCGCCGGTGCCCTCTCGTACCTCCAGCGCGTCGACCTCGACTTCGACCGCCACCGAGGATCTGGCGGGGTCGGTGGGGGCGATGGTGACGCTCGCCGACCAGCGGGTCGCCTCGATGGTCAGGTCATGCCCGGCCTTCCGGCCCAGGCCGGTACGGCTCGTCTTGAGCAGAAGCGATCCCGACTCCTGGCCCAGCGCGTACGTGCCTTCCTCGGTCAGCGCCATATCCCCAGACTAGAACGAGTCTCGCCAGGCGCGGATGATCCTCGGCGACTGTCCGGGACACCACCTCAGTCGCGGGCGCGGGCACCGTCGCGTGAACGGTTCGGATCGATCTCCCGGGCGGGCCTGCGCCGCAGATATTCGGTCTCCAACTCGGCGGTGCGCACGGTGTGTTCCTGGAATGCCTGCAGTGGGGCGTGCCGCAGCGCGTCCATCCGGGTGTCGTACAGATGTGTGAGCTCCCGGATGAGGTCCTCATCGTTGAGTTCGGCGGTGATCGGACCGCGGTGGCCGGTCGTCATGGCACGTCCCCCTATGTCATCAGCACGTCATCGGCCTGGGAGAGGCCCCCGGCAAGGAGCCCCTACCCGGGCGGCGCAGAGCAAACCCCCGGCGACTTGCACGCAACGACATGCCAACCTAGCGTTCGCTTGAGCAGATACGAGATGGACCGAGGACAGGGGAACCGCCATGACCGAGACGCTGGGAATGGGTGCCCTCATCATCCCCCGGCCCGAGATCCTCGGGTGACCCTGGTGATCCCGAAGGGCTTCCCGGACGCCCAGTTCGCCGATGGCCACCCGTACGACCTCTACGCGGCGATCCGGTCACAGGGCCGAATGGTGCGCCATCCGGATCTCCCCCGTGGCGCGGCGGCGGGGCGCGGAACGCTGTGGGTGGTGGGCACGCACGCGGAGGTACGCACGATCGCCGCGGACCCGGTGACCTACCGGTCCGGCGACGGCATCCTGATCCCCGAGATGGACCTCACCTACGACTCGCCACCGACGATCATGCACACCGATCCGCCCGGTCACACCCGTTACCGGGGTCTGGTGGCGCCGGCCTTCCGTCCGTCGGTGCTGCGTGGGCTGGAGTCGGCGGTGCGCGAGCGGGTCCGCGTGCTGCTCACCCGGTTCGAGAGGAACGTGGTCGCGGAGCTGGCCGTGCCGCTGCCGCTCCAGGTGATCTGCCTGATGCTCGGCATTCCGGAGGACGACTGGCCACGGTTCTTCCGCTGGTCCGAGGCCATCGTGCCGGGGGCGGTGGAGATGACGGACGAGGAGCGCAACACCCTGCGGGTCGAGGCGGGGATGTATCTCGTCGGAGAGGCCCACCGGCGCCGTGCGGATCCGCGGGGCGATGTGATCTCCCAGCTGGCGCGGTCGGGAATGAGCCCCCATCAGGGCACCGCCGAAATGGGCGGCGACCGGCTCACGGACGCCGAGCTGGTGATGTTCCTGATCCAGTTGCTCGTCGCAGGCAACGAGACGACCCGGCATTCGATCTCCGGCGGGCTGCTGGCGCTGGCCGAGCACCCCGCGCAGTGGGCGGCGCTGCGCTCGCGCCCGGAGCTGGTCCCGTCGGCGGTGGAGGAGATCCTGCGCTGGACCTCTCCGGTGGTCTACTTCCTGCGTACGGCCACCCGGCCGACCTCGATCGGCGGCGTCGAGGTGGCCGCCGGTGACCGGCTCATGCTCCTGTACGGCTCCGCCAACCGGGACGCCTCCGCCTTCGGCCCATCGGCGGACCACTTCGACGTCTCCCGGCGTAGCGACGCCATCAGCCTGGCCTTCGGGTTCGGCCCGCACTTCTGCCTGGGAGCGGCGCTGGCCCGGACGGAGATCCGGATCGTTCTGGAGGAACTCCTGGACCGGTACTCCAGCCTCGAACCCGCCGGGCCGGTCTCCTACAACGGCTCTTCCGTCGTCACCGGCCTCAAGCGAGCCGATCTGATTTTCCACTGACCCGGGGGACGAAAACGGCCAGGGCGGCGGGCTGCTTGGTGAATATCACCGAAGAGGTGGTCGAGAAGGTCTCACCGTCTCGGGCCAGCCGCAGCTCCGGTGCCGTCTCCGACCGTCGGCGGGCCGGTCCCAACAGTCTGAGCAGCGGCGATCGCGGTATCGATCCGGACCGATGTGACCGCCGCTCCGACTCCGCCGACGGCCGGGCGCCGAGGCGGCGGAGGCGTTTCCTGTGGGGCGATTCCGGGGGCACGGCCTCGACCGTGAGCCTGGTGGCCTGCCAGTGCGAGTATTCCGGGGTCACGTGCAGGTGCCCGGCCAGCACCGCGGTGATCGCCCGCAGCCGACGCACGTGCCGGCCGGTGGCGATCAACCGGATGTCGAGCTCCCCGTCGTCGAGACGGTCCCGCCAGGTGGGCGCGGCCCCCCGTGAGCGATACGCGCAGTTGCCGATGAACGCCAGCCAGACCTGCCGCCGGTCTCCGTTGACCAGGACCTCGATCGGCTGGGTGTGCCGCAACACCCGTACGGCCGCCACCGCGAGCGCGGGCCACTTGCCGAGCCGGGCCTGCAGCCGTTCTCTCTGGTCGACCAGCTCGGTGTACGCCCCGAAGCTGGCCGTGTTGAGGAAGAGGTGTTGCGCTTCGCCGGGGGTTTCGACGCAGCCGACGTCCACCCGGGCCAGAGCTCCGCCCCGGAAGACCGCGAGCGCCTCGGCCACCGTCTCGATCCCCAGCGTCCGGGCGAAGTGATCAAAGGTTCCGCCCGGGATGGTGAGCAGCGGCACCCCGTGTTTCAGGGCCGCCTGGGCCCCGGCGTTGATCGTGCCGTCACCTCCCGCGACGGCCAGCGCCTCGGCCCGCCCGGCCGCCTCGTCCAGCAGCTTGGGTAGATCATCGTCCGGGCCGAGCTCCAGGACCTCGGCCCGCGGCAGCTCAGCTCGGACCAGATCGGCGATGCTCGGCACGAGCCCCTCCAAGCGGACAGAACCGGCCCCCGCAGCCGAATTGATCACGGCCACGACTCCTTCGCCCTCGTCGATCTCGGTGGGATCCCTGCCCTGGGCGGCTTTCCACACCTCGACGGGCCGAGTGCGGGCGACGCGGGCGGGACCGGCGCGCGTCGGCCAGATCGTCCGGGTGGCCAGCCCGGCCAGGACGCCCAGTGCCACCCCTGCCAGCACGTCGCCGGGGTAGTGGGCCCCGTTGTAGATCCGGCTGAAGGCCACCGTGCCGGCCACCACCGCCACCGGCACCGCGACCGAGGCGGGCGCCTCCATTGCCACCCCGGTCGCGAACGCGGCCGCCGAGGCGGAGTGCCCCGACGGGAACGCCGGGGAGGTCGGGATCCGGTAGCGCACCCGGATACGCGGCACCCTGTCGATGATCGGGCGTTGCCGCCGGAAAGCTTGTTTCCCGGCCAGATTGACGATCGGACTGGCGATGCCGATCCCGATCACCCCGCGCAGAGCGGCCCGACGCAGCCGGGGCCGCTGGGCGCTCGCCAGGCCCGCCGCCACGGTGAACCAGAGAACGGAGTGGTCGGCAACCCGCGACAGCCTGGGAAGCACATGTTCAAATCCCGTTAACCGCGTGTTCGCCACCGCGTCGAAGGCCCGCCGGTCGGCTCTGCCCAGTCTGCTGGTGATCCGCATGGGCTTGGTATCCCCAGAGAATCCCGCATGATTCCAGGAAGATCACAGATCGGGCTCTACCTACCGTGGAACGTCGTTGTCACACCGTCAACTGCAATAGGCTCGACGCCATGAGTCACCCGGAACAGCCCTCGGGTGGCGGATCGGTCGACACGATCGCGGAGCCCCCCATGACCAACAGCTCCTCGAACTTGTCCGAGTTCGCCGCACAACACGGGCTGACGAAAAGCGCGGCCCGCCCTGCGCTCGGCAAGTATTTCCGCGAGGTGTGGCAGCGCCGCAACTTCATTTGGGCGTTCGCCTCCGCCAAGAACATCTCGATGTACACCGAGTCGCGGCTCGGTCAGGTGTGGCAGCTCCTGACGCCGCTGCTCAACGCCGGCGTCTACTACCTGATCTTCGGTCTGCTGCTGAACGCCAGCCGCCTCGGGAAAGACGTCAACTTCCTGCCCTGGCTGGTGGCCGGAGTCTTCCTCTTCGGCTTCACCCAGCGCTCGATCAACGCCGGATCCCGCTCGGTCGGCGACAATCTGTCGCTGATCAGGGCGCTGCACTTTCCCCGGGCGACGCTCCCGCTGGCCTACGCGGTCGTGGAGCTCCAGCAACTGGTGCTGTCGCTGGGGGTGCTGTTCCTGATCGTCCTGTCATTCGGTGAGACCCCCGACGCGCACTGGCTGCTGCTCCTCCCCGTGGTGGTGATGCAGCTGATGTTCAACGTCGGCATCAGCCTGGTGATGGCTCGCATCGGCGCCTTCAACCGCGACTTCACCCAGCTGCTGCCGTTCCTGCTGCGGACCTGGTTCTACTTCTCCGGCGTCATCTACAGTGTCGTTTCCCTGAAGAACAGCAGCGGGATCCGCGCCAACCCCTGGATCGGCCAGTTGCTCGAAGCCAATCCCGGCTATGTGTACGTCGAGCTCGCCCGGCGATCGCTCCTGCCGGACTACCGCAAGTACGTCCACGCGCCTCAGCACCTGGTCCACGGCAAGAACGTCGGTGGCCTCGCCGAAGGCTCAGGTATGCATCTGTGGTTCTACGCTCTGGGCTGGGCGCTCGCCCTGCTCATCGGCGGGTTCATGTGGTTCCACCGCGCCGAAGAGAGGTACGGACGTGGCTGACACGAAGGTCAGGACCCCGGTGGCGGAGAAGACGAGTAGCGTGCAGGTCGACCACAGCCGCGATCCGATCGTGGTGGTGGACGACCTGCACGTCGTCTATCGGGTGTACGGCGCCGGTGGCAAGGGCAACGCGGCCTCCGCGTTCATGCGGATCCTGCGCCGAGAGCACCGGCCCTCGATGAAGGAGTTCCACTCGATCAAGGGCCTGTCCTTCGTCGTCTACCGGGGTGAGGCCCTCGGCATCATCGGCGGCAACGGCTCCGGCAAGTCCACCCTGCTGAAGGCGATCGCCGGGCTGCTTCCCCCGGACCGTGGTGCGGTCTTCACCGACGGCCAGCCGTCGCTGCTGGGCGTCAATGCCGCGCTGATGAAGGACCTCACCGGCGAACGCAACATCATCCTCGGCTGCCTGGCGATGGGCATGAGCCCACAGGAGACCAAGCAGAAGTACCAGGAGGTCGTGGACTTCGCCGGTCTCAAGGAAGGCTTCATCCAGTACCCCATGCGGACGTACTCGTCCGGTATGGGGGCCCGGCTCCGGTTCGCGATCGCAGCGGCCAAGACCCATGACGTGCTGCTCATCGACGAGGCCCTGGCCACCGGTGACGCCCAGTTCAAGGTCAAGAGCCAGAAGCGGATCGAGGAGCTGCGCAAGGACGCCGGCGCCGTCTTCCTGGTCGCCCATCAGCTCGACGTGGTCAAGGAGACCTGCGACCGGGTGATCTGGATCGACGACGGCAAGATGATTATGGACGGCGACGCCGAAGAGGTCGTCGACGCCTACATCGAGTCGACCAAGAAGTAGACCGTCAGGCCCGGGGTCACCCTCCTCACTGTGACCCCGGGCCTGACGGTCAGCCGTCCGCCGGGACGGGAATGGACGTTTCGAAGGGGAAGCGGTCGGCGAAGGCCGGCTTGAGGTCGTCCAGCCAGACCGCCGCCGGGTCGTACTTGGCGAAGAACGGCTTGCCGACCAGCTCAGGATCGCGAGCCTGGATGAAGTGCAGGGCGAAGACCTTCTCGCCGAACACCTCGACGACACCGTCGACGCACACCTTGCCGGGGGTGGCCGACATCGACGGTCCGCGGACCGTACGGCAGAGCCCGGACACGTTCTTGTACGCGTTACGGAAGATCTCGTACGCCTGCGCCAGCGGCACCGCGAAGTAGTCCTGCGGGCCTGTGTCACGCTCCACGAACAGGTAGTAGGGGACCATGCCGAGGCGGAGCTGCTGCCGCCACATCGTCTCCCACACCTCCGAGGCGTCGTTGATCGTGCGGATCAGCGGCGCCTGAGTGCGGATGATCGCCCCGGTGTCCTGAATGCGCCTGGACGCCTCCTGGACCACCGGTGGTTCGAGCTCACGGGGGTGGGTGAAGTGCGCCATGAAGGCGAGGTTCTTGCCCGCCTTCACGACCTCCGAGAACAGCCGGAGCATGTCGTCGGCGTCGGGATCGGTCACGAACTTCTGCGGCCAGTAGGCCAGGGACTTGGTGCCGATCCGGATCGACTCGATCTGGTCGAGCGCGAGCAGCGGCTCGATGTAACGTCGGAGCACCGACTCTCCCATGATCATGGCGTCGCCGCCGGTGAACAGGACGCTGGTGACCTCCGGGTGGGCGAGCAGATACCGCTGCAGTTGCTCGACGTCGTCGGCGGCCATCTTCAGGTCGGGCTCGCCGACGAACTGAGCCCATCGGAAGCAGTACGTGCAGTAGGCGTGGCACGTCTGCCCTTGCTTGGGGAAGAACAGCAGGGTCTCGCGGTACTTGTGCTGCACACCCGGCATCGGCTGGTCGTGAAAGGTCGGGATGTTCAGCTGCAGCTGACCCGCCGGGTGCGGGTTGAGTTTCATGCGCACAGCGTGCGCGGCCATCTCGACCTCGGTCCGTGGGGCCTTCCTCCGGAGCAGGTCGGCGATGCGTGCCACGTCCTCGGCAGGGAGCATGTCCTCCTGCGGGAAGACGAGCCGGTAGATCGGATCATCGGGAGCAGCCGACCAGTCGATCAGCTCCTCCACGACGTAGCTGTTGGTCCGGAACGGCAAGACTGTCGCGACCGCCTGGATCGCCAGGCGCTGGCCGGACGGCAACCCGGCACGAGCGGTGAGCTCGTCCAGGTGCTTCGCCGTGTAGGCGCGGAACTTTCGGCCGTCGGATCGTACGGCGGCCGGTGCCGCGTCGTTGACCAAAGTCACGTTGCGATTACTCCTTGAGGTCTTGGGAACGAGTGATATCACCACACGCGGACGTGACCCGCAGGTGTTGACCGGCGAGTCATACAGCGCACAGTGATCAAGCGGCCTCACCGAGGCCTTCTGAACCACACCTCCTCGTCGCCCGGCACCGGCCTTCTCAGGTCGGAGCGATCTTTAGGCTCCCCGCCCCCTTCGAGCGTCTTTGCCCGTTTCGTCCTACCGAACCTCAAATGCCAATTACGCCCGGCGAGACCAGAAAGTTCCTCTTTTCCCGAAGTGATACCCCTGGTGCGGATCTCACACCTGCCCTGACCTGCCACATAATCCTTCGCGGGCGCACCAGAAGACAGATCACATCCCGCGTTCAAGCGCCGGCATCGGCTCCTTATGCTTGAAAGGGAGCGGTGTGACGTACCGCCGAGGAGGGGCAGTGGACGCAGGGCGCCGCAGACGAGGTCCGGGGGTCCTCCCTGGCTTCGTCGTGGTGATCGCCGCCGTCGCGGGCGTCTCGTACACCGCCTGGATCCTGGAATTCCTCTTCAGCCCGAATATCGATGTCGTCGACGGCTATGTCAGCGAGCTGTCCGCCCGCGACCAGCCGTACCACCTGGTGTTCAGCGCCGGGGATTTCATCACCGGAGTGCTGACCATCGGGGTCGCCCTGGCAGCCCTGCTGATGCTCCGCCGCCGGCCGTGGGCGGTCATCGGCTGGACCTCTCTCCTGCTGTTCGGGGTCTGGGCGATCGGGGACTCGCTGTTCTCCATGGACTGCGCGCCCAGCATCGACACCACGTGTGCCCTGCGGGAACGCGCCGAGCGGGTCTCGTTCTCCCACCAGTTCCACTCGGTGACCAGCAGCCTGGTGATCTTTTTCGGCATCGCCGCAGTCCTGGCGCTGTCGATCGCCGCCCGACGCTACGGCTGGTGGCCCGTGCTGGCGCACTGGGGCTGGCTGCTCGCCCTTACCCAAACCGTCGTCACGCTCGGCACCCTGGTGCTCATGTACCTCGGCGTATGGCTCGGCCTGGCGCAGCGCCTCCAGATCAGCGTGCTGTGCCTGGGACTGCTGGTCATCGCCTGGGCGCTGAACGTCGACCGGCTGCGCTACCGGCAGGCCTGCGACGCTGCCGCCTCGACCAAGCCCGCACGAGAGAAGGCAGGTAGTTCCCCCCGGTGAACCTGTTCGAGATAGCCGGCAGCATGGTGCACGTCGTCACGGCCGGCAAGCCACAGAGCCCGCCCGTGCTGATCAGCAGCGGGCTGGGCGGGGCCTCCTTCGACTGGGCTCCAGTGATCGAATTGCTCCGTGACGACTACCGGGTGATCTGCTTCGACCGGCCCGGGATGGGCCTCAGCCCGAGTTCGGGCACGACGCCGAGCCTGCGCGCGGCGGTCCGGGAGCTGGCGGCGCTGGCCAAATGGGCCGGAGAACCGGTGACGGTGGTCGCGCACTCCATGGCCGCCTTCCACGCCGAGGCGTTCGCCCGCATCCACCCGGAGCTGGTCCGCGGCCTGGTGCTGGTCGATCCGAGCTATGAGCGCGACGCGCGGGTACGACTGCGCCTGGCCAACGTGTTCACCCCGGTGTACCAGCTGACCGGCACCCTGCTGGAGATCACCCGGCTGGCCCGGGTGATCGGTCCCTGGGCGCGCCGCCAGATCCTGCCCCAGGTCAGTCTGCGCGGCGAGATCGCGTCGTCGCGGACCATCCGTGAGGTCTACGGGCGTGGTGAGGTCCTGGCCACCGTGCTCACCGAGAACCAGGCGTACGGCGAGATGGCCGCGGATCTTGCCGGGCTCCGGCGGCGCCGTCCCTTCCCGGAGATTCCCCTCGTGGTACTCTCCGCCCTCGGTGACCTGGACACTCCGGAGCGAGCGCTCTTCTGGGTCGAACGCCATGCCGAACTGGCCGCGATGAGCCCGCGAGGCCGCCAGATCGAGTTGCCGGAAAGCCTGCACATGCTGCAACTCGACCGCCCCGATGAGATCGCCGACGCGGTGGCCGAGGTAATGTCCGACGCATGACTCGGCCGCTCTCCGCCGTCATGACGTTGTTCCTCGGGGCGATCGGAATGCTCCTCACGGCCTGCCAGAATCCCACGGTCACCCTTTCGGATGGTGCGTTGCGCAACGCCACCGCCAGCGGCGCCGCCGCGGAGCTCAAGGGAATCGGCTACCGGCTGCGTAATCGGCTCAAGTGCCACACGCCCGCCAGCAACACCCCGCAGGTCGTACGGGTGCACTGCGAGGGCATGACCACCGAAGGACAGCCCGTGCGCGTCGAGGGAGTCGCCTACGACGCCGACACCCGCCATCCCCGCCAGGAATTCGTCATCCTGGTCGGTGGGCGCGAGGTGATCCGCAAATCCTGTCTCGGCCTAGGCTGCAAGGACCAGTCGTGATCATGTAATGAATCGACGATTTATTGCGTGACCACGCTCAAGTTGCGGGAAAGACAGCATGCTCTGGCGTGTGACGACCCGCCTGGCGGGTGACGCTATGCCATGTGAAGGTCTACATCGGCGCTCTGGGCGCCTTGATCCTGGTCGGCTGCGCGATCGCCATCGGATATATCACCCTCGCCGATCATAGGGAACTCAGGCATCACACCCAGGCGCAGCTGCTGCAGGCGATCCCGGGCACCGCGACCGCCGAGCTACGGGCTCGGGGGCTCACGCTGAGCAAGCCGCTCAACTGTTGGAGCATGGCCGGGGCGACCCCGAAGAAGATGCGGGTGGCCTGCGCGGGCCAGACCATCCGGTCCGAGAGGATCCAGGTCATCGGGGCCGCCGAGTCCAAAGTCCAGGAGGAGTACTTCACGATCCTGGTCGACGGCCGGCCGCTCGTGCAGAACGCCGGTTGCCTCGGCGCGGACTGCCACGCCAAGGACTGATGCCAGGCGAGACCTGAGTTCGTCGCCTACGACCTCGTACGACACGGTGCTGTGCGAGGCCCAGCAGGCCGTGTGCGACACCGTACGGCGGCGGCGAACGCTCCATTCGGCGGGCATACGATGCTTTGAGGCGCACACTCTGCGCAAGCACCCACCCACGACAAGGAGCCGCGGCATGCCATTGGACGCGCCAGTCGCTCCGGTGGTCGTGGACACCATGGGCGGCGACAACGCGCCCGAGGAGATCATCGCCGGAGCGGTCGCCGCAGTCCGCGACTATGGCGTACGGCTCGTGCTCGTCGGGCAGGCATCGCGCATTCGGGAGCAGCTGGCGCGGCATGGCGCCATCGGGGTGATCCCCATCGTGCACGCCGAAGAGGCGCTGGGGATGGACGAGGGTGCGCTGGCCAGCTGGCGTAAGCCCCGGTCCTCGATCGCCATCGCCTGCCGGCTGATCCGCCAGGGCCGGGCGTCGGCCCTCGTCTCGGCCGGTTCGACTGCCGGGGTCGTGGCCACCGCCCGGCTGCGGTTGCGCGGCCAGCATGGTGTGATGCGCCCGGCCATCGCGATCACCCTGCCGACCCGGCCCCGACCGACCGTGCTGCTGGACGCCGGTGCCACCGCCGATCCCAAACCGGAGACCCTGGCGCAGTTCGCCGGGCTCGGGGTGGCCTATGCCCAGGTGGCGCTGGGTGTGACCCGACCGCGGGTGGCGTTGCTGAACATCGGCTCCGAGCCCGGCAAGGGCAACAAGCTGACCCGGCGGGCATTCGAGCTGCTCAGTGAGAAAGCCCCGCCCGGAGCTGAGTTCGTCGGCAACATCGAGGGAGATGGCCTGCTCAAGGGCCTGGTCGATGTGATCGTCACCGACGGCTTCAGCGGCAATGTGGCGCTCAAGACCATGGAGGGCTCAGCACGGATGATCGCGGCCGAGATACGCGCCGCGATCACCTCCACCCGCCGCGCCAAACTGGGTGCGGTTCTGCAGCGCGTGCCGCTGCGGGAGCTACGCGAACGATTCAGCTCTGACACGTACGGCGGCGGGGTGCTGCTCGGACTCAACGGGACCGTGGTCATCGCCCATGGCGCCTCCAACGCGCTGGCCATCGCCTCGGCCTGCCGGCTCGCTCATCAGCTCGCCGCCGGGCAGATCGTCGAGCGGATCCGCGACCAGGTCGTGGGCCCCCGCACCTCCCTGTTCGGGCGTCGCACACCGGGAGAACAGTCCCGCCCCGGCGCCGAACAGGTGGAAGAGCCCCTTGAGCCGGAGGAACGATTCGCCGAGCCATTCGTTCCCAAGGAAGATCCACCAGGTGCCGAGGAACGGCCCGCATCACCGACAACCAGATGATCACCTCAACTCACCCGGAGTGATCGCAGGCAAGGCGCCTCCACGGGGGGAACGTGAAGGATGTACAACAGGCCGCCGCACGCGGGCTGACGGCAGAGCAGGTCGATCAGCGAATCGCGGCGGGCCAGGTCAACGACATCCCGCGGCGGTCCAGCAGATCTGTGGGCGACATCGTCCGGGCGAACGTCTTCACCCGGTTCAACGCGATCATCGGCGCACTCTTCGTGCTGATCATGATATTCGGCCAGTGGCAGGACGGCCTGTTCGGCGGGATCATCATCGCCAACACCGCGATCGGCATCATTCAGGAGCTGCGTGCCAAGCACACGCTCGATCGGCTCGCCGTGGTCGGGGAGACACCCGTGCGAGTCATGCGGGACGGCGAGGTCCGGGAACTCGAACAGCAGGAGATCGTCCTCGAGGACCTGATGATGCTGAGCTCGGGCGACAGGGTGATCGTCGACGGGGTGGTCAGCGAATCCGAGGGGCTCGAAGCCGACGAGTCGCTGCTGACCGGTGAGGCAGACCCGGTGCACAAGGCCCCGGGCGACCCGATGATGTCCGGCAGCTTCGTGGTCGCCGGGGGCGGCGCGTTCACCGCCACCAAGGTGGGGCGCGACGCCTACGCTGCCAGGTTGGTCGAGGAGGCCAGCCGCTTCAGCCTTGCCCAGTCCGAGCTGCAGGGCGGCATCAACATCTTCCTGAAGTACGTCACCTGGCTGATCATCCCCACCGCTCTACTCCTGATCATCAGCCAGCTGAACTCGGCGCAGACCTTCGCCGACGCCGTGGTCGGCGCGGTCGCGGGGGTGGCCACGATGGTCCCCGAGGGCCTCGTACTGATGACCAGCATCGCCTTCGCGGTCGGAGTCGTACGGCTCGGCCGGCGCAAGTGCCTGGTCCAGGAACTGCCCGCGATCGAGGTGCTGGCCCGGGTCGACGTGCTCTGCGTCGACAAGACCGGCACTCTTACCGAGCCCGGCATGGACCTCGACGAGCTGATGATCCTGCGCGAGGACCTGCGGGTCCATACCGCGCTGGCCGCCCTGGTGGACACCGATCCACGCCCCAATCCCACAATGCGTGCGGTCGCGGCGGCCATCGAGGAAGAGCTGAAGTCCGGCGATGCGACGGACCCGCGGCACGCCGGAGCCGGCTGGAAGGCCACCACGGTCGTCCCGTTCTCCTCCGCCCGCAAATGGAGCGGGGCCGAGTTCGCGGACAACGGGGCGTGGGTGTTCGGCGCGGCCGACATGCTGCTGGCCGAGGAGGACCCGAACCGGCGCCGGGCCGAGCAGCTGGGCGCCTCCGGGCTACGGGTGCTCGCGCTCTGCCAGGTCCCGGACGGTGCCCTCGAGGGCGGTGCTTCCAGTAACGGTGCCTTCACCGACGCCGGTCGGAGGCACGGCACCTCGGGCGTCGCGGCCGAGGCCGCCGCTCTGGTGGTCCTGCGCCAGCGGTTGCGCCCCGAAGCCCTGGACACCGTGCGCTATTTCGCCCAGCAGGGCGTCACGGTCAAGGTGATCTCCGGAGACAACCCGGTGTCGGTCGGCGCCATCGCCCGTTCGCTGGAGATCCCCGGCGCCGAGCATCCGGTCGATGCTCGCACGATGTCCGAAGATCTCGGCGAGATGGCCGACCTCCTGGAGAGGAACTCGGTGTTCGGCCGCGTCAGCCCGCAGCAGAAGAGGGCCATGGTAAAGGCCCTCCAGTCACGGGGCCACACGGTCGCGATGACCGGCGATGGCGTCAACGACGTGCTGGCCCTCAAGGATGCCGACCTGGGCATCTCCATGGGTTCCGGCAGCGGAGCCACCCGGGCCGTGGCCAAGATCGTGCTGCTGAACGACAGCTTCTCGACCCTGCCTTACGTCGTGGCCGAGGGCCGCCGGGTGCTCGGGAACATCGAGCGGGTGGCCAACCTGTTCCTCACCAAGACGATCTACTCGATCCTGCTGGCGGTCCTGGTCGGGCTTCTGCATGTACGTTTCCCATTCCTGCCCCGGCATCTCACGCTGATCAGCGCCCTGACCATCGGCATCCCGGCATTCTTCCTGGCCCTGTCGCCCAACACCGAGCGGGCCAGGCCCGGATTCGTGCCCCGGGTGCTGCGGTTCGCGGTGCCGGCCGGGATCGCCTGCGGGGTTGCGACCTTCACCGGTTACTACCTCGCCACGGAGAGCAAGGCCACCGCATTCGCACAGGACAGCTCCACCGCGACCATCACGCTGTTCTTCCTGGCCATGTGGGCGCTGGTGTTGATCGCCAAGCCCTACACCTGGTGGCGGGTCGGCCTGGTCATCGCGATGGCCGCGGCCTTCCTGATCGTGCTGTCCCTGCCCTGGCTCCGCAACTTCTTCGCCCTCTACCTGGGCAACCTCTACAACGACGTGGTGGCGCTCGGCATCGCCGGAGTGGCCGCCGTGCTGTTGTCCCTCGCGCTGCGATACGACCACTGGCTCCCGGGCTCCGTCAACCATGCCAAGGGGCTGATGGGCCGAGTCAAACGACCTGGCTGATCGCCGGACCGTCCGGGACCTCCACCGGGGTCTCCGGACCAGGTCGGAGGCTACGGCGGCCCAGCAGTAGTACGGCCAGCGCAAGCACTCCGCCGGCCCCGGCACAAGCGAAGGCGCCGGACGGGCCCGCGAGGTCCCCGGCCCGGCCCGCCGCGGCCGAGCCCAGCGCCGCTCCCCCGGCCATCGCGGTCACCACCCAAGCGAACGCCTCGGTGACCGTGCCCTGCGGCGCGAGCTCGTCGACCAGAGTGAACGTGCAGGCGAGGACGGGTGCGAGGAACACTCCACCGATCACCGCGAGCACCAGCATCAGCGGCAGAGCGGGCGTCAACGAGAGCGGTAGATAACCGGCCGCCAATCCCGCGACCAGCCACGATAGACGCCGATGAGCCGGACCGCTCGGCCGCCGGGCCGCATACACCAGCCCGCCCGTGAACGCTCCCGCCGCATTCGCCGCCAGCAAGAGCCCCGAGGCCGTGGTCGAATGCCGGCTCTCCGCGTACGTGACCGCGCCCACGCTGATCACTCCGAGCGCGGTCGCCGCGCAGGCCAGAGCGGTGAGCAGCGTACGGAATCCCGGTGACCTCAGCGGTCCGGCCCAGTCCGACGCCCGGGGCCGGCCACGCCAGTCGCGCGAAGGACCTGACGACACCACTACCAACGTCCCGGCGACCCCCAGCAGCCCCGAGAGCAGCAGAGCCGCCTCGGGCGAGAACACCGCCGCCGCGATCACGAGCAACGGGCCGCAGATGAACAGCAGTTCCTGAGCCGCCGCGTCCAGCCCGTACGCCACCAGGACATGAGCCGGATCCGTCAGCACCACCGGCCACAGTGCCCGCAACCCCGCCTCCAGCGGCGGAGTGGCGAACCCGGCGAGCAGGATCGCGCCCGTGGTCACCGCCAGCGGATGCAGCCCCGTCACCACCGGCAATGCGAAGCCCACGGCCGCCGCCACCGCGGCCGGGATCAACACCCGCGGCTGGCCCGCCCTGTCCATGAGGCGACCGAGCACCGGCTGGCCGACCGCCATGGCGACGACATACCCGGCCGTCAGCGCCCCGCCCAGGGTGTAGTCACCTCCGTGGGCCCGGACGAACAGCATGATGGCCAATCCCGCCATGCCGTTGGGGAGCCGACCCAGCAGAGTGCCACCGAGCAACCGCACGGCGTACGGCGTTCGAAGGAAGTCAAGGTACACACGCATCAGGGGAATCCTCGTCATACGTATTACTCGGTGTGTCATACGTATCACTATTCAGCTCTGAAGCTCTACTGTGATTTGACTGCCTCCAGCTGAGCGACGAACCCGAGAGGAGGTACTGATGCCTACCGCAAGCCGCCCGACCAGCAAGGACGTGGCCCAGGCCGCAGGCGTCTCGCAGTCGACGGTCTCCATCGTGCTGGCCGGCAAATGGGCGGGACGGGTCTCCCCCGGCACCGCCGAGTCCGTACGCGAGGCCGCGTCACGGCTCGGTTACCGGCCCAACCTCGCCGCCCGCAGCCTGCGGCTCGGCCAGGCCCGGACCGTGCTGCTCGTCGTGCCGACGCTGACGAGCCCCTTCTTCGGCGCGGTCTACACCGGTGCCGCCCGGGTGGCCGCCGAACGCGGCTTTGGTGTGGTCGTCTATCCCTGGCCGGACGTCGCCGGACGGGCCCGCAGCCCGTTCGCCGCCACCCACGAGTCGATCGACGGAGTGCTCGCCTCCTCCATGGCCGTCGACGCGCTCACCGAGCTGCGCGCGGGGCCCGGGCCGCTGCCGCTGGTCATGCTCGACAGCGACCCTGCCGATCAGGCTCCCACCGTCAACTTCGACGTGGCCACCGGCATTCGGGCGATCAGCGCTCACCTCGCCGCCCTCGGGCATCGCCACTTCGGGCACATCGCCGCGGCCGTGGACGCCTGGACCTTCCGCACCCGCGGCGAGGTCCTCGCCGCCGCCGTCCGAGCTCTTCCGGGCGGAGAGCTCTTCCGCGAGGCCACCGCCATCAACATCGCCGCCGCCCGCGAAGCCACCCGCCGCCTGCTCGCCCGTCCCAGCCGCTCGCCAGGGCGCCCCACTGTGCTGGTCTGCGATGACGACCTGATCGCGGCCGGAGCTTACAAGGCCGCCCGGGATCTCGGGCTCGAGGTTCCCATCGACCTCTCCATCACCGGCTTCGACGACATCCTGCTCGCCGAAGCGCTCGAACCCGAGCTGACCACCGTCCGGTTGCCCGCCGAAGAGCTCGGTGCCCATGGCATGACCGCCCTGCTGCAGCTACTCGACGGCCACCCCCCAGACCCCGTGTCGCTTCCCGGCGAGCTCATCATTCGCCGCTCCACCGCCCCGCCGCCCGCCCGTGGTCACTCTGGCGGCGCCTGAGGCCGGTTAAGAGACCGCGCGGATAGGACTGCCGGGCTCGCGACGCCCAGGCTTCGCCTGGCGGCGTTGTCGTCAGTCGACGGCCAAGCCCGGGCCGACTCCTTCCTCCGCCTTGCCAGGCTGTGCCTGGCCGC
>JAOPYO010000262.1 GCA_025964575.1 Actinomycetes bacterium | reverse complement strand
GGTATGGTCACGGCCTGCGAGAGCGTGTCGGTGGTCGCCGATCCGTAGCCGTCAAGCCAGGCGTCGTACGAGCCGGTACGGGGCGCCTCACCCGACGAGTTGCTGATGACACCCGAGCTGGCGGCCCATCCGGAGCCGGAACCGGACTCGAAACCCGGGTTGGTCAGCAGCTGAGACGCGGTGCACGAGGTCGTCGGTGTGGGGGTCGGAGTGGCCGTGGGTGTGGCCGTCGGAGTGGTCGTCGGGGTGGAGCCACTGCCTGCGAGCCATTCGGTCGCGTTCAGCGCGAGCTGCGCGTTGGTTCCCTTGGCGTCGTTCCAGCCGTTGTACAGGGTGTTGCCGGACTGGCCGGTGCCGTCGTCGATGTCGGAGCTGTCACCCCAGATGGCGACTCGGCCCTGGCCGAACGTGCTGGTGGTGAAGAAGGCTCCAGTGGTGCCGCCGGGCGTCGCGGTCGTCAGGTACAGCAGACCTTTGACGCTCGCGTTGTCGGCGGGGTGCAGGGTCTCGGTGGTGCCGTTGTAGATGGCGCTTCCGGTCACCGTTCCGTAGGGGCCGTGGAGCACCGGGTTGGTGCTGTCACTGATCGCGGTCGGGTAGTTGCTGGCGATGTTGAGCAGGTCGACGCTGAAACCGAACGGGTCGGTGCTGTCGACGGAGTTGTTGGTCATCAGATCATTGATGATCTTGGGAGAGTCCGAGCCGTCGTTGTTGCGGTCGCTGCCCGTGTGGTCGGAGATCAGGAACAGGCCGCCGCCGTTCTGGACGAACTTCATCACCGCGGTCTTCTCCGCCGCGCTGAGCAGGACGTTGGGCTCGGGCAGCACGAACTCGTCGAAGTTCGACAGGTCCTGGGCGTTCGACGAGTTGCCGTACGTGATGGTCTTGCCCGCGCCGAGGGTGGCCAGGGTGTAGTTGCCGGTCTTCTGCAGCGCGACACCCCACGCCGAGATAGCGCCGGTCCAGTCGGTCTCCACTGACGGTGACGCCTTCTGCGCGGTCGGGTCGGGAATGCTCGTGCTGATGATCCAGTCGGCGTTGCCGGCGGTCTCAGCCTTGCTGTTGTCGAACAGGACGCGGTGCTTGGTCGCAGCCGCCGCACTATGCGGACCTGCGACGACGCTGGTGAAGACGACGATCAGAGCGGAGACGGCGAGCGCCGCCACGGCACTCACCGCGCCCGGACTGGTCATGCGGGATCTGACAACGAAGGACGCCGACATACCACTGACCTTCCAGAGAGGGGTTAACCCAACGACTCCGAGTATCGGTTCAGTGATCCCTGCCGTCGAGGAACACAGCTGCAACATCCGGTGCCGAATCCCCTTCGGCAGGGCTGCGCTCGCTCTACGCCGGCGGGCGGGATCCGGCCAAGGTGACTGCTTGATCGACGTCGTCGGCCAGCGGGAGTCGTTTGTCCAGACCGGTGGTCCACAGGATGCGGGCCGTGCTGTAGCGCGTCCCGGCGAGAACGAGGGAACCTCCGTCCTTGCCGAGGTCCCTCCAGAACCGCAGCAGCACTCCCAGCCCGGAAGTGTCCAGGAAGGTCAGCTCGGTCAGGTCAACGACGACCTGTGAACCGGTCGCGCATACATCGGTGAGATAGGCGTCGAACTGTTGCTCGGTGAGGACGTTCAGTTCGCCTCGTACGGTGACGATGACATGGCCGTCTCGGTTGACCGTCGAGAGCTCCAGGGTCTCCAATGTCCCCTCCAAGTGGTGTCACAGCCGGTTCGCCCTATCTTACGGCCTCAATGATCACTAGCCTCCGCGATGTATCCGCTTCCGCCTTGGCTTTTCGGGCTCGTCGGCAAGCGAGGTGAGGATGGCATGAATGCGGGGATGGCTCAGACATGAGCACGGCCGACCCGTTTCTGCATCCCGCGGTGCTGTACCGCGGGGAAGAGGAGTACCTGGCCGCGCTAGTGCCGTTCGTACGTGCCGGTCTGGAGGCCGGTGACCCGGTGGCGGTGGCGGTGCCGGGCCCGCGACTGCGACTCTTGCGCGACGAACTGGACCAGGCCCAGCCGGGTATCAACCAGGCCGTAGCCACGATCGATCAGGTCCAGTGGATCGACATGACAGTGGCAGGCCGGAACCCCGGATGTATCATCCCCGGGGTCTTGCGGGCCTTCGCTGACAGCCATCGGGCCGCGGATCGGGTACGGATCGTAGGTGAGCCGATCTGGCCAGGCCGCAGCCAGGTCGAATACCCTGCGTGCGTCCAACACGAGGCACTGATCAATCTGGCCTTCGCCGGCCGTGCGGTGACGATCCTGTGTCCTTACGACGCCGACCGGCTCGACCCGGAAATTCTGGCCGATGCCGCCGCCACTCATCCGATCGTGATCGACCGCCACGGGGAGCAGGCCAGCACGGCCTATGCCCCCGAGAAGATCATTCAGGAGCATAACCGGCCTCTGGACGATATCGAGGCGAACGCCACCGACGTCGCCGTCCTGCATATCGACGCCGGCAGCTTTCACCTGGCCCGCGGATTCGCGGCCCAACACGCCACCCGCCTGGGCCTGCCCGCAGGCCGGATCCCCGATCTCGAGGTCGCCGTCAACGAACTGGCCGCCAACTCGCTGGTCCACGGCGGCGGTCGGGGCATCCTGCGCGTCTGGGCCGACACCGACCATCTCATGTGCCAGGTCAATGACGGCGGTCACCTCACAGACCCGCTGGCGGGACGACGGCCGGTCGGCCTTGGCGCGGACGGCGGGCGCGGGCTGCTACTCGTCCACCAGATCGCCGACCTCGTCCGTATCCACACCATCCCCGGCAGCGCCGCCATCCGCCTGCACTTCGCCTTCCGCTCCTAAGAGACCGCGCGGATAGGACTGCCGGGCTCGCGACGCCCAGGCTTCGCCTGGCGGCGTTGTCGTCAGTCGACGGCCAAGCCCGGGCCGACTCCTTCCTCCGCCTTGCCAGGCTGTGCCTGGCCGC
>JAOPYO010000261.1 GCA_025964575.1 Actinomycetes bacterium | reverse complement strand
GACATGGGCTTCCTGCCCCAGGTCACCGTGCTGCTCGACCACGTCATCGAGGGCGGCCAGCAGATGCTGATCTCCGCGACCCTCGACCGCAACGTCGACCGGATGGTCCGCCGCTTCCTCAACGACCCGGTCACCCACTCGGTGGACCCGTCACAGGGCGCGGTCACCACGATGGAGCACCACCTGCTGCACGTCTCGGACGGCGACAAGCAGGCCGCCACGACCAACATCGCCGCACGTGAGGGCCGGGTGCTCATGTTCGTCGGGATGAAGCACGCCGCCGACCGCCTGACCCGCACTCTGCTGGCCAGCGGTGTACGGGCGGCCGCCCTGCACGGCGGCAAGTCCCAGCCCCAGCGCACCCGCACCCTCGAGCAGTTCCGCGCCGGGGAGGTCACCGTGCTGGTGGCCACCAACGTCGCCGCGCGCGGAATCCACGTCGACAACCTCGACCTGGTCGTCAACGTCGACCCGCCCACGGACCACAAGGACTATCTGCACCGCGGCGGCCGTACGGCACGCGCCGGCGAGTCCGGCACGGTCGTCACCCTGGTGCTGCCCAGCCAGCGCCGCGAGATGGACCGGATGATGGTCACCGCCGGCATCACCGCGAACAGCGCCCGCGTGCACTCGAGCGACGCCGAGCTGACCCGGATCACCGGCGCCCGGTTGCCTTCCGGCATTCCGGTCACCATCGCTCCGGTTGCCGAGCGCCCGCAGTCCCGCAACGGCGGATCGAACGGCCGCGCCCGTGGTCGCTCCCCGCAGCCTCGCCGCAACGGCTCCTCGTCCCGGGGCCGCTACTCCGAGGGCGGCGCCCCGCGCCGTGCCAGTGCGTAAGCCCTGACCGCTGAGGCCCCCCAGATCTCTTGATCTGGGGGGCCTCAGCGTTTCGCGGCCTACGGTGAGGAATGAAGGAGAGCCGGCGAGCCTCGGCCGGGGCGCCCGTGATGAACAGCTCGGGCCGTACGGGGGTTGATCGGCGAAGAAGCGGGCACGACAGCCGCATCGACGGGAGCGCGAACGTGATCGCATCGACGACCTCTGATGCGGCAGTGAAAGTGTCGGACGACAACCCACCACGGGTGCCGAGACTGCTCGCCACCCTGGCGGCATGGAGCTGGCGACTCATCGTGGTGGGCGTCGTGGTCTATGCGCTGATGCAGATCGTCAGCCGACTCTTTTTCGTCACTCTCCCGCTCGCGCTGGCCCTGCTGCTCTGCGCGCTGTTGATGCCGGTGACAGACCGGCTGCGCCGATGGGGACTGAACTCGCTGACGGCCACCTGGGTGACGATACTGCTCGCGCTGGCCGTGATCGCCGGAGTGGGAACCCTGGTCGGGGTGCGCGCCAACTCCGAGTTCCCCAAGCTGGTGAGCGAGCTGAGGCATACGGGCGAACAGATGCAGAGGTGGCTGGTCAACGGGCCATTCCATCTCAAGCAGGCCCAGCTCGATACCGCGATCGACAAGTTGCTGGCAAACGTCCAGGAGCAGCGCGGCAAGCTGATCACCACCGCGCTCAGCGCGACCGCGACCGTCGGGGAGATCGCCGCCGGCCTGGTCCTCATGCTGTTCATCACGTTCTTCCTGCTCAAGGACGGACGCCTGATCTGGTCATGGCTGATCAGCGGCACCGGCAACTTCCAGGATCGACTCAATCGGGCCGGTCAGGCAGGCTGGGTGACCCTGTCGCACTATGTGCACGGCACAGTGATAGTCGCCGCCATTCACGGCATCATCATCGCCATTGTGCTCACCGTGATGGGCGTCCCCCTCGTGGCACCACTCGCCGTACTGATCTTCTTCGCGAGCTTCATCCCGCTTGTCGGGATCCTGTTCGCCGGTGCCGTGGCCCTCGCGGTTGTGCTCAGCGCCAAGGGGCTCATCGCCGGACTGGTCTTCCTGGGTATTCTCATCGTCGAGCATCAGTTGGAAAGCCATGTGCTGCAACCGCTCGTCATCGGACGTCAGCTGCGGTTCCACCCGCTAGCGATCATCATGATCCTGGCGGTGGGCGGCGTCATCGGCGGCATCCCGGGCGCGGCTCTCTCCGTTCCGGTCGCCGCCGTCTTCTTCCGCGCGTGGCCCCACCTGAGCGGGTCGAAGGACCCGCCCCCGCTCGAGACCGAGTCATCGCCCCGCTCCGGACCGCCGCCCGAGACCGGATCGCCGCCCAAGACCGGCTCACCGGATGGCGCCACCTAGAGGGTGGTCAGTGCAGGGAACGCGCGCGGGCCTTGGCCGTCTTGACCTTGCTCTTCGCCAGCTTGGCCTGGATTTCGCCTGTCCGCGGGCGGCTTTCACCTGAGCCCTGGTCTGCCGGACCGCCCTCTCCCATGGACTGGCGTTCTTGCTCTTGCGGCGACTCGAGCAGAAAGGCCCGGCAGGTAGGACGGCCGGTAACGGCCTCCGCATTTCGTCTTGGCACACCGCCAACACGTGATCGATCTATCACTGGCTACGGTTAACTAGAACTAAATTCCGGAGCGAGGAGTCACAGCATGACGACGGACACCCGGCAAACCGGCCGTGCGCTGGTACTTGGCGGCGGCGGGATCGCGGGCATCGGGTGGGAGGCGGGACTCATCGTCGGGCTGCAGGGCGCCGGGGTCGATCTCACCCACGCCGACCTGATCGTCGGGACTTCAGCCGGCTCGGTGGTGGGAGCCATGATCGCCACAGGTGTCGATCTCCCCCTGGCGATCGACGACATCGCAGGGCGCGCCGAGGCCGAGGCCGAACCGCCCGCTCCGGCGGACTTCTCAGCGATGCTGGCCGCCTTCGCCGTGCTCTTCGACACGGATCTGGAGCCGCAGGAGGCCAGGGCCAGGGTCGGCGCAATGGCTCTGAAGGCCTCGGTGGCCGAGGGCGCCGACCGGATCAAGGAGATCGGTGACCGGCTCCCGAGCCACGAATGGCCAGAGCGGCCGCTGCTGATCACCGCGGTGGACACCGCCGACGGCGCCTTCGTCGTCTGGGATCGCGACTCGGCCGCCTCGCTTCCGCTCGCCGTGGCGTCGAGTTGCGCGGTGCCCTGCGTCTTCCCACCGGTGGAGATCGACGGCCGCTTCTACATGGACGGTGGGGTCCGCTCGGTCACCAACGCCGACCTGGCCGCGGGCTCCTCCGCAGTCGTGATCATCGAACCGATGGCCCATCTCTCCCCCCGCACCCTCCTGGAGCGCGAACTCGAAGCCCTCGCCACTGCCAATGTCACGATGATCGGGCCGGATCAGCATGCCATCGAGGTCTTCGGTAACGACGTCCTCAACCCGACGCTCTGGCGTCCTGCCTACCACGCCGGGATCATCCAGGCGGGTGCCGTCGTCGATCGCGTCCAGGAGGTCTGGAAAGCGTGACGCCGGTCAGCCGCGCGACACCGCGAGAATGAAGAACAGCACCACCAGCGCGAACGGGATCGCCAGGCCGATCAGCGCCGTGGGCCGGGCCAGCAGAGGTGCGCCGGGGTCCATCGGGTTGCGGTGCTCACCTGAGGGCGGCGGCTGCGGTGCGGGCAGGCTCGCGACCTTGCCCCGCCGGGCCAGGATGATCAGCACGGTGATCGGAGTGACCGCGAACGAGACATAGCCATACCAGCCCTGGATCAGGGTCTTCGCGGTCATGTCCCGGAACGTGGACAGCCCGCAGTCCCGGCAGAACGGCCCCTTGACGTGCAGGAACTGCATGACCACGATCATGCCCCGGTGGCCGCGGAAGGTCGCCTCGGCGGCCGGTACGCATCCGCAGAACCGGCACTGCGGGCCCCCTGCCCCGGGATAGCCCTGCGCCCCCGGATACTGCTGCGGAGGGTACTGCTGGCCCTGGTACGGCTGCGGAGGGTACGGCTGCGCGGGGTAAGGCTGCGCGGGGTAAGGCTGCGCGGGTGCCCCATAGGACTGTCCCGGATACGGCTGGCCTGGATATGGCTGCGCCGGGGCCCCGTACTGCTGGCCGCCCTGCGGGTAAGGCTGGCCGCCCTGCGGGGGGTACGCGGGCGCGGCCTGGGGGGAGGTCCACGGACCACCTGGCGGGGGAGGTTGCGACATCATGACCTTCACATTTGCGGAGATTGAGTCGCTCATCCTATGGAGGACCGCTCGGCCGTGGAAACCCCTTAACCTGCGCGACCTACGCCCTCTCCGCGACGCGGTGGCCCAAATGCAGTGAGCCTGTGGTCCGGCCAGGGCGGTAGCGTGATCGCGGAGGTGTTCGATGACACAGACCGCGGGCTTGCACGACCAGGGCCGTCTCCCGGCGAACCCTGAGGCGCTGTTCGTCTATGGCACGTTGCAGTTCCCCGAAGTCCTGCACGCCCTGATCGGCCGGATGCCCGAGCACACGCCTGCCGCGGTGGACGGCTGGCGGATCGCTGGGTTGCCCGGCCGTGACTACCCTGGGCTGGTGCCTGGGGAGACGAGGGCGGACGGGCTTCTCATCACGGGTCTCACCGACGAGGAATGGCGCGTCCTCGACGCCTTCGAGGACGACTGGTACGACCTGCGCGAGATCACCCTCACCGCCGGCGGAACGGCCTGGTGCTACACCTGCCCGCCGGGCTACGAGGTCTCTGAACAGGACTGGACCGCCGCAGACTTCACCCGGGCGCATCTCGATGGATTCGTTGAGAACAGCGCGGCTTGGCGGCGCACCCTCGGCTAGTCAGGGCACGACGGGGAGCAGGATGGCCGAGGGCCGATCGGGGTCGTGGAAAACCTCCTGGTCGGCAACGAGCATGGTGGTGGCGGTGCCGAGCGGCTCGCCGGTGCCCGGGTTCCTGGCCACCTTCGGATAGGCGCCGCTGGCGACGTGCACCCGGATCCGGTGGCCGCGCCGGAACCGGTGGCCGGTCGGCCACAGGTCCACGAGCACCCGCCGCACCCCGTCGCCATCGGCCGGAGTGGTGCCGGGCGACAGACGGAGACCCCCCTCGCAGACGTTCAGCGAAGTCCCGTCAGGTCCCACGTCACAGAGCCGTACCACGAAATCGGTGTGCTCCCGGCTGGACCGCACATAGAGGTCGGCGCCGACCGGGCCGATCGCGTCCAGATCGGCGCGCAGCACCTGGCTGGTGAAGACCAGCACATCGTCGCGGGCCTCCAGGGGCCGGTTGTCCACCGGCCTGGAGCTGCCCAGCAGGGTGGGGCCGCCGAGCGCGGGCGTGGGGTCGGCCGGGTTGTAGCGGTAGGTGCCGGGCTCGGAGGCCAGCGGGCCGCGCTCGCCGAGCCCGCCACCGGGCTGCAGATGCCAGCGTTCCGTGCGCGTCCCCGGCACCGGCCAGTCCCGGAACTCTCGCCACTCCCCCGCACCCGTCACATACAGGCGTACCGGGTTGGCGCGTAGTCCGCGGAAGTCGTCCATCAGATGGGCGCGGAACCAGGCCAGCGACTCCCGGGTGCTGACCATGAAATGGCGGGCGTCGGCATGCCACCACGGACCGATGGTGAGGTACGGCCTTTTCCCCGCCGCCCGGAGCGCCAGATAGTCCTTGAGCTCCCAGGGCAGGAACACGTCGTACCAGCCGCCGAGCAGAGTGACCGGAGCGCCGACGTCGCCCACCATGGCGCTGAAGTCGCGTTTCTGCCAGTAGGTGCCGTCGCTTTCGAGGGCGGATCCATGATGGGCAAGAAGATCCTGGAAGAACGGCATGGCCGCGCCGTTGGCCAGCACGTCGAGCTCGCCCAGCGGCCGTCCGGACAGGGCGGCCCGCACCGCCCGGCGCTTGGACAGCAGCCCGCCCTGCACCAGGCCCAGCGGCCGTTCCTGCCGGGTGGTCAGATCGGCCCAGCTCAGCGTGGCCTCCAGCGCGAACGCGCCACCGACGTATGCCGCGTCGCGGAACGATGAGGCGGTGATCTGGGCGGCCATCGCCTTCAGCTCCGGCCCGGCCTCCGCCGCGACCGCCCAGGCGGTGTAGCCGAGATAGCTGGGTCCGTAGGTGCCGAAGGATCCGCCGAACCACGACTGTTTCTTCAGCCAGCGGACGGTGTCCAGCCCGTCCTCACGTTCGTCGCCGAGCGGATCGAACTCGCCGCCGGAGCCGAAGGTGCCGCGAACACTCTGCACCAGGACCTGAAAACCCAGGTAGGCGAAGGGCAGCCCGTTCATCATCGCGGGGATGCCGCGGCGCCCGTACGGGGTACGGACCAAGATCGTCGGCTGCGGGCCCGGCCCGACCGGGGCGTATCGATCAGCCAGCAGTGTCGTGCCGTCAGCCATGGGAACGGGGATGTCACGTTCGGAGGTGATCCGGTAGCGACCGCCTGGAAGACGTCTTGCCTGAGTGGCCAGTCGATCAGTCAGGCTCATCTGTCCTCCTTGCGAGCGCTTCTCGCGGGGCTACTTACTGGTAACCGTAAAGCGTGTTACCGCATTCCCCCTGATCTGTCCTTGACGAAATCGGCGGCGGTGATCGTCGGCCCAGCCAGGTGTGCAGCGACCAGCTCCAGCGCATGGCGTAGCCGAGGACATCCCCGCCCGGAGCTGCGGCGTCGAAGCCGGTGAGCTCCCCGAACCTGCGGAGCCGATGCTTCACCGTGTTGGGATGGACGTGCAGTGCGGCGGCGGTCAGATCGGCCCGGTTGCCCTTCGACAGGTAGACGAGCACGGTCTCGGCCAGCAACCGGTGGAACTCCTCGGCCGGCTCGAGCCGGGCCAGGAAATCATCGGCGAGCATCTCACCCAGCCCGGGATACGCGTCGGCCGCGATCGCCAGAGCCAGATCGGTGACCGGAAGCAGCCCGCGGAGCCCTCGCCGGCGGGCGGACACCAGCGCCGCCCGGCACAGCCGGTACGTCCCGGCGAGCTGGCCGGGTGGCACGGCCGGTGCCGCGATCACCAGGATGGCCGCCACCGCGTCCGCGCCGGGCAGCCGGCCGGTCACCCCGCACAGATAGCCGTCCACCATCCCGGCGAGACCGTCTGGGGCGGTCAGGACCGCCTCCAGCTGCTGGGCCCGGCGCGGGTCACTGAGGTCGGCGATCAGACAGTGGTAGCGCCTGCCGCCGTCCAGACCGGCCTCGGCGATGTGGGCCGCGGGCCCGTCGTTGAGCAGCGCACGGAGCGCCTCGATCCGCACGGAGTGCGTGGTGCGGGCCAGGCTCAGCTCGGTCTCCCGATAGGAGTGGATCAGCCGGTTCTGCATCTCGTTGGCGTACGAGTCCAGCTCGTAGAGGGCATCGACCAGATCATCGGTGGACAGCTCCGCCCCCTTGGCCCGCTCGACGAGCTGGAGCATCACATACCGCCGGCCGGCCTGGAATCCATCCAGCAGCGCGGCCAGCGGGATGCCCTGGAGAGCCCGGTCGATGGCCAGCCGGTCGGCGACCTCCACATCGTCGCCCAGCCCATCACCGGAACCGGAGGAGTCGATGAAGGCCGAGGAGATCACCGCCAGCAGCCCCGCGATGTGCCGCTGGACCTCATGCAGCGGCAGCGCCGCGACCGGCGGTGACTTGGCCCGAGCCGCTTCAACGGCCCCCTCTAGAGTCCTCGGATCGGCCCGCATCTGCTCGACGACCCGCCGCAACACCGTTCGGCCCGCCATCAGCCCTCCGTGACTCGTGGTGTGTCCCGCATGAAACCACTCGTCCAGTGCGGGACACGCCACGAGTCGACCAGCTAGCCCGCGGCCGAGGAGAGCCCGTCCAGGACGTCCTGGGGGACCTTACCCAGGCGCTCGCGTTGGGGGAAGGTGCCGACCGGAACGCGTGCGACCTCCTTGGCGGTGCGGTAGTCGATCACCGAGACGGCGTTCTTGCCACTCAGCGAGACGAAGCAGTATTGCCCGTCCACGCTGCTCGTGGACCAGTAGGGGATGCTGCCGGTGTCGTAGGTGACGGTCCCGTCGGTGGTCAGCCCCGGGCGGGAGACGATCGCCGTGTAGTCGTCGATGGTGCCGACGTCGCACAGTTTGCTTTCGTCGCCGTTCAGCGCCATGCCATGGTGGGCGGAGTTGTTCGGGTAACTGTCCGGGCTCAGTGCCTGGCCCGCGGCACTGAACGGCATGTTGATCGTGCGGGTGATCTTCCCCGACGCCAGGTTGAACTCGGCGAAGCCGTTGAGGTACGACAGCTGAAGGTAGGCCCACTGGTTGTCCCGGGTGAACACGGCCGGACGGACGCCGTGCTCGAACGTATAGGTCTTGATGACCTTGAACGTCGAAGGGTTTACGACGGTGATCTGCCGGGCGCCCTTAAGACCCTCCAGCACCTTCGGCAGTGTGGTGACACCGATGCTGGAGTTGTAGAGGTACTTCCCGTCCGGGGAGTAGTCGTTGGCATGCGGATACGAGCCGGTGGCGAACTCGGCCGCGAGATTTCCGGTTGCGGTGTCGATGACCTGGGCCTTGCCCACGGTGGTCGCGGACACGGTGAAACGGGTGCCGTCGGGCGACAGGATCGCGTGGTCGGCCTTGAACCCGTCGACCTTGAAGCGCCACAGCATCTTCTTGGGCGTGAGGTCGAAGGCGACCGCGTCGTCGAGGTTGCCGCGGGAGACATAGAGCGTGCCGCCGTCGGGTGACACGAACACGTCGTCGGCGAAGCGGTCCCCGCCCTCCTGGTTCTTGACGACCTCGTAGGCCGCCTTCTCGACCAGGTTCATCGCGTCGAGCCGCTGCTGAAGGTCGGGAATGACGTTGAACGAGCCGAGGTTCTGGAACGTACGGCCGTCCAGGAAGCTGACGGTGCCCGAGGCGCTGTTGCCGACCAACAGCACATCGCGCGATGCGCTCGCCTGGGCAGGGCCGTTCACCACCACTCCCAGGGACACGGCCGTGCCCGCCGCGATCAGCAGAGCCCGCAACCTTTTGCGCGGAATCGACATCCCGTTTCCTTTCGATGCCCCCGACAGCCAGAAGTGGACGTGTTAAGTCTGGGTAACCGAAAACGCACAGCCAAGGCACCCACCGCCAATGTGTGACGGGCCGGTTGTCGCTCAGGCACAACCGGTCGGTACGGCTCGTACGGCGCGCGTACGAGCCGTACGGAAGAGAGCGGCTCAGCGGGTGGTGGGGCCGATGGCGCCGGGGAGCGGGTCGTGCTCTTTGCCGGTGTGCCCGCACATGCGGCACGGCTCGTCGATGCGGACCCAGCCGATCACGCCGCTGGGCTCACGGTTCGGCCGTTCCGGACACCACCGGCCGGAGCCTCCGCAGAAGCGGCACGGCCAGTCGTCGCGATCACACCAGCCGCATGGCTCGTTCCCGCACCGTGACACCGAGGGGATGTCGGCCACATTCATCGGCAGATCCCGCTTCCGTGGCACACGTGGCAGCTCTCCACGCTCGTCGTCCAGGTGACGGAACCGTCGTCCTGCTGGTGCGGCCGTTCATAACTGACGCTGCCCGAACCTCCACAGTGCCCACAGGCAGGCGGCGCCTTGTGCGCCTCAGGGCTACCGGTCATCCCGTCAGCATCGCGCAGAACCGCCACCGGGGGAACCGGTTGGCGAATCTTACAGAGCGGCCTGCGAGAATCGACCACGATGTATCGACTCCTGTATTCGCTGGTCCTCCGGCATCTCCCCGCCGAGGGCGTCCACCGCGCGAGCATGGCCGGACTGCGGATCATCTCCATGGTCCCCGGCCTCACCGCGCTGCTCCGCCGTCTGCTGGGTCCGCGCGACCCCGGGCTGAGCGTCAGGGCGCTCGGGCTGCTGTTCCCCGGCCCACTGGGTCTCGCGGCCGGCTTCGACAAGGACGCCGAGGCCTACGACGCGCTGGCAGGCTTCGGTTTCGGCTTCGTCGAGATCGGCACGGTGACCGCGCAGGCTCAGCCGGGCAATCCGCGACCCAGGCTGTTCAGGCTGCTCCCAGACCGGGCGATCATCAACCGGATGGGCTTCAACAACCACGGCGCGGCGGCCGCCGCGGTACGGCTCCGGAACCGTGCGCCTGGAACCGTTCTCGGGGTGAACATCGGCAAGACGAAGGTCGTGCCGGAGAACGAGGCCATCGGCGACTATGTGGAGAGCACCGAACTGCTCGCTGGACACGCCGACTATCTGGTCGTCAACGTCAGTTCACCGAACACCCCGGGGCTGCGGAACCTCCAGGCCGTCGAGCATCTGCGGCCGCTGCTCACCGCGGTCCGGGAGGCCGCCGACCGGGTGGCCGACCGGCGCGTGCCCCTGCTGGTGAAGATCGCCCCGGATCTGGCCGACGCCGATATCGACGCCGTGGCCGACCTCGCACTCGAGCTGGGGCTCGATGGCATCATCGCGACCAACACGACCATCGGCCGCGAAGGACTGGCCGGCGATCCGGCACTGGTATCAGAGACCGGCGGGCTCTCCGGGGCCCCGCTGAAGGAGCGGTCCCTGGAGGTGCTCCGGCGGCTGCGGGGCCGCACCGAAGGCCGGCTCGTGCTCATCTCGGTCGGCGGCGTGGAAAACGGCTACGACGCCTGGGAGCGGATCCGCGCGGGCGCGACCCTCGTCCAGGGATATACGGGCATGATCTACGGCGGCCCGCTCTGGGCGTACCGGATTCACCGCGACCTGAGCCGGCGGCTGAGCAGCAGCACCTTCCCCACGATCCAGGACGCTATCGGGACTGATCCGTTTGTCGTGTGACCGGCCGACTACCGAGCGGCGCCGAGTTCGAAGAATCCATCGGCGATGAGCTCCGGCAGCACCCCACGGGCGTGCGCCCATACGTGATCCTCCGAAAGCCCCATGAGCTGCGCAATTGCGCTTATCAGTGGCTCCAGTGGGAGTGTCCCGTCACAGACCCCGGCCAGCGCCGCCTCGACCGTGCCGACCCCGGCCGCACGGCGCAGCCCATGGGTCTGGCGGAGCACGATCCGCTCCGGATCCTCCGCGCCAGGCTGCCCGACCTGCTCTTGTACGACTCCGGTGGCGGTGCGCAGCGGGACCAGCGACGGGTCCAGTCCGGACTCCACCAGCCCCCGCAGCACCTGTTCCACGTAGCCGCCCACCGGCTGTTCGACGGCGTGCCGCAGCTCCTCCACCCGGTGGCTGTGCCCGCCCTTCCGGAGCGTGATCCATCCGAATCCGATGCCGGTGACCTTGCGCCGTTCGAAGTAGTCCAGCCAGGCGTCATAGCGCGCCACATATTCCGGGCTTCCCGTCTCGCAGGAGTCGCGCAGCCACAGCTCGGCGTATTCGGCCGGGTCCTGCACATCCCGTTGGACCACCCAGGCGTCGCAGCCGGTGTCGCTCAGCCAGCCGCCGACCCGCTCTTGCCAGGGTTCCCCGTCGACGTGCAGCCAGTTGGCCAGCAACTGGCCCCAGCCGCCCATGGCGAGGTGGTCCGGAGTTTCGGCCACCAGCCGGCGGCAGACCTCGTCACCCGGCAGGCCCGACTCCCGGTAGGTGAACCGAGCGGCAGGGTCACCCTCCGGCGACACCACGAACGGCGGGTTGGAGACGATCAGGTCGAAGGTCCGGTCCCGCACCGGCTCGAACAGCGATCCCTCCGCCCGCTCCACCCCGTCCACCCCGGAGAGCGCGAAGGTCAACCGGGCCAGCTCCAGCGCCCTGGGGTTCACATCGGTCGCACAGATGTTCTTCGGCCGACCCTCCGCCCTGCCCGCAAGATGCAAGGCCTGTACCCCGGAGCCCGTCCCCAGATCGAGAGCGTTATCCACAGGCCTGTGGATAACGAGCTGAGCCAGATTAGCGGAGGCTCCGCCCACACCGACGACATGATCGAGTGACAGTGGGGTGCCCGATCCGGGCCGTACCTTCAGATCGGAGACCACGTAACCCACGTGGGCGGCGCCCTGCGAGCTCTCTAGCGGCTCGACGTGCAGGGTGGCCCGCAGTTCGCCGCCCGAGCGCTCGACCAGCCCGGCGGCGGCCAGGTCATCAGTGGTCGCCTCGCCGAACGCGGCCGCCACCTCGCCCTCCGACACCGGCGTCTGCAGCCAGAACAGCCTGGTCAGCACCTCCAGCGGGGAACGGCCGCGGGTCGCCCGCAGCGCCGGCACGATCTCGTCCCGGGCCAGCGCCCCACCGGCCACCGGCCCGAGCAGCTCCCGCACTCCTGCGACCGTGTAGCCGGTCCGGCCAAAGGCTTCCCGCACTCGTTTCACCGCATCGTTCACCCGACCATCCTGCCGTCTCCGCGGAGTGAGAGAGCAGTTCATCCACAGCCTGTGGATAAGAGACCGCGCGGATAGGACTGCCGGGCTCGCGACGCCCAGGCTTCGCCTGGCGGCGTTGTCGTCAGTCGACGGCCAAGCCCGGGCCGACTCCTTCCTCCGCCTTGCCAGGCTGTGCCTGGCCGC
>JAOPYO010000203.1 GCA_025964575.1 Actinomycetes bacterium | reverse complement strand
CCACCATCCCCGGAACCTTCCGGGCCGGCCTGCCGTCGGGCAGCAACTGGGACAGCGCGCTCGTCGCCCTGGATGGCTACGACCCTCACCGGGTGTTCAGCAACTCGTTCCTGGACACGCTGCTCCCCTAGTCCCCGTCGGCTCCCGAACTGCCGCAGGCAGGGGCCGTCGCTCGTCTCCCTCCTGGACGGGCCGACGGCCCCTGCTGGATAGGGCTGATTGAACGGGGACCTGACCGCGATCGGCGGAACCGCCGGTCGCTCGCCGCTCCCGTCCTCCGGACCGTATGTGATCGCGCCCTCGTATGGTCCGGAGGACGGGCTCGGCCGGGGTACCCAGGCGCTTGGCATTGGAGCCATCGATCATCGCGCGCATCAAAGGCGCGTTTTCGCCGTTGAGTTCGGCCAGGCCCATGGGTGTAGATCAGAAGTCCGAGCCTCCGTCAACGTTGATGTCGGCACCTGTCATGTAGGTGTTCGTCCGGGACCCGACGAACGCGATCACCGGCCCGATCTCGGCCGGGAGGGCGGCCCGTCCCAGTTGCGACGGGTGACCGAAGTCCTCGTCGATGATCCTCATCACCCCATGGAGATCGTCGGGATCGATCTGGCGTTCCGGCGGTAGGGAGCGCAGGTATTCCTTCATCCCGTCGGACAGGAACGATCCTGGTGAGACCGTGTTCACAAGGATGCCGTCACCCGCCAGCGTGAGGGACAGATTCTTGCTGAAACTGGTGAGGGCCGCCTTGGCGGCCGTGTAGGCGACCAGCTCGGGGGACTGGCGCCGAACCGAGTGGGCCGACACGTTGACGATCCGGGCCCAGGCGGCCTTGCGCAGCAAGGGAAGCGCGGCCCGCGCACACCGGGCGGCGCTGATCGTGCCGATGTCGAAGGTGGCGTGCCATTCGTCATCCTCGACGTCGTTGAAACGCCGGGCGATACCGACGTCGGTCGGCCCGGCGGCGTTCACCAGTACGTTGAGCTCGCCCCAGTGCTCGCCGATCCGGGCGAAGGCGGCGTCTACCTGGGCGCGGTCGGTCAGGTCGGTGGGAATTGCCAGCGCCTCGGGCGCCCCGAGGGCTCGCAGGGCGGCGGTCGTGGCGTCCAGCGCGTCCAGGCCACGCGCCAGTATCGCGAGGCGGGCGCCCTCACCGGCCATGACCTCGGCGGCGGCTCGCCCCATCCCCTTTGACCCGCCGCTCACGACGACTGTGGCGTTGCCCAGTCCCAGATCCATGTGGCCCAGTCTCCTCAGCTCGATGCAGTTGCAGGTTCTCGTCGTACGAGGGCACAGCGCGATGTCCAAGGCCTACGGTGAAGGGCGTGCGCCGTAACGCCGGCGCAGGTCGGCCTTGACGGTCTTACCCGTGGGGTTTTTGGGGAGCGTGTCCAAAACATCCAGTCGCTGCGGCCACTGTCGTGGCGGAACACCGCGTTCGCCGAGGAAGACCACGAGGTCCTTGAGTGTCGGTGTGCGATGACCGGTGCATACGACGATCACGGCGCAGGCCATCTCGCCCAGCTCCGGATCGGGCAGACCGATCACGGCGACGTCCGCGACGCCGGGATGGCGCAGCAGTTCCTCCTCGACCGCTCGCGCGCTGATGTTCTCGCCTTTGCGGATGATGATGTCCTTGAGACGACCGGTGATCGTGACGTTGCCGTGCTCGTCGATCCTGCCGAGATCCCCGGTCCGCAGGTAGCCGTCGCGGTCGAAGGCGTCGGCGTCAAGGTCGGCGTCCACGTATCCGCGCATGACCTGAGGTCCCTTGGCGCGTAGCTCACCCTCCTCCCCGGGGCCGAGCATCCGCCCGTCGGCGTCCACCACCCGCAGATCCACGCCCGCGCAGGCTCGGCCTTCGGTTGCGGCGAGAACCCCGTCCGGGTCGTCCGCGGCGGTCATGGTGAGGATCGGGGCCTCGGTCATCCCGTAGCCTGACAACAGCCCGACCCCTCCGAGCTCACGCTTGACATCGGCGTGCAGGGTGGGCGGCTTGGGTGCGGCGCCGGCGGTCAGCGCCCGTATGTCCGGAAAGAGCCGTTGGTGGGGGTGGCGCCGCTGGGCCGCCAGATAGATCTGGGCGAACACGGTGCCCGAACCCGCCAGCGTGACCCGTTCGCGCCGCTGCAGCCATGTGCTGCGGTCGGGGTCGAAGACCGCATCGAGGATCAGAGTGCACCCGTACATGAGGCAGGTGCCCAGCCACGTGCCGCAGCCGCCGATGTGCGCGACGGGGAAGACCATGCCGACCCGGTCATGCGGGGTGCAGGCCAGGCGCTCTCCCATGCTCCGGGATGACGCGAGCACGGAGGCGTCGGTGTGCCGGGCGCCCTTGGGTGCGGCCACCGTACCGGAGGTGTAGAAGATCCAGCGAACATGATCACCCACCGGGTCGGACACCAGGGGAACCGCTGGGGACTCCGGGAGATCGCCGTCCACGACGAGCAGGTCGAGGCCAGGCGAGCCGGCGGCGACCTCGCGAGCGGGCGTCACCAGGTCGCGGTCGTTCCACGCAGAGGCGACCACGAGCAGCCGCGCGCCCGTCTGCCGGACGGCGAAGCCGAGGTCCCGGGCGCCGTAGACGGGCATGACCGGGTTCTGCACCGCTCCCAGCCGGGCCAGCGCGGCCGTGAGCACCAGTGCCTCCACGGTCGTGGGCAGCTGCCAGGTGACCGGTGTGCCCGGGCGGACCCCGCGGTCGGCAAGTCCCGCCGCGACCCGCTCAGCACGATCGCGGAACTCCCGGAAGGTCACCCGTCGGCCGTGCTCGTCCACGAGCATCTCACCTTCACCGGTCTGAGCGACCCGCCGCTCCAGCAGCGACCACAGGCTCACGGCCCGACCCGTTCGAAGAGGCCGGACAGGCCCTGGCCTCCACCGATGCACATGCTCTCCAGGCCGTACCTGGCCTGGCGTCGATCCAACTCGCGCAGGAGCATGGTGAGGAGTGCTGGCATGTCGCGGAGTTCCCTGCCATGGCGGCCCGCCGGTGCCTGGACGCCGCCGAGGATTCGCATGGGCGCCCCTTCATGAAATATAAAATAAATACTATTCATCAGGATACATCATGACTACGCGGAGGACGGCCGAGCGCACAGGAAAGGGTTCATTGGCCGTGCCCGGCGCGCGGGAGCATGGCGGGATGCTGTCGGGAGTGTCAATCGACGACCTTGACGGTGCTCGATCATAGTAACTACTATTGTCGGGCTGCGGCCCGTCGACGAGGAGGGACGTGCAGCGTGGCGAGATTCGTCCCGGCCGGTCGTCAGCGACGCTCGTCCGTCACCCGGCGCAGTGGAAAGGCGACGGTGCCGTGATGTCCTCTGTCCAGACCGTCCGGACCAGCTTCGTGATCGACGTGGGAGTTGTCGCGCCGGAGGGCGGTCACCAGGTTGTCGTCGACGTTTTCGCCCCGTCCGCAGGCGTGGAGGACGTCTCGGTTCTGTGGTGGTTGCAACCCGGCGGTGGCATGTCACGCAGGTACTGGGACCTCGACGTGCCCGCCGACGTCGGGAACTACAGCTTCGCCCGGTACCTGGCCTCGCGCGGGTTCGTCGCGGTCGCGATCGACCATCTGGGCGTGGGGGAGAGCAGCCGCCCCGCCGACGGGTTCAGCCTGACCTCCGAGGTGGTCGCCGACGTCAACGCGTACGCCTTCGACCAGGTCATCGCCGGCCTCCGCTCGGGCACGCTGGTCGACGACTTGCCGCCTCTGCCTGGTCTGGTGTCGATAGGCTGTGGTCACTCCGCAGGGGCGAGCCTCACCATCTACCAACAGGCTCGGCACAGGAGCCATCAAGCGCTCTGTCTGTTCGGCTACGGCGGCCGGGGTCTTCCGTCATATTTGGATCCCGAGCTCGTCCGGTATGCGAACGATCCGGAGGCGTTGCGCCGCGACATCGTCGACCTCGTCCGAGCGCGGAACCCTGATCCGCTGCCGACGCTGCCCCGTGGGAACTCGGAGTTGCTGGTCGCGGTACCAATCGCAGAGTCAGTGCACGAGGCTCTCGTGGCGGCTCGGACGAATCTTCTCGCCGTCGCTGGGTTCAGCACCATGATCCCGGGCAATGCCGCACCGGAGATCGCGATGATCGACGTGCCGGTCTTTATCGGGCACGGCGACAAGGACATCGGCGCCCCGCTACACGAGGTCGGCAGCGATTTCTCGGGGAGCGACGACGTGACGCTGTATCGGTTGGCCGAGTCCGGGCACAACCACAACGTGAGCCCCAACCGCGAGCGCCTATGGGGCCGCGTGGTTGCCTGGGCCGACGCCTTCCGCTGCGACCGAAAGCCGTGGTGAACACATCGTAGTGGGCGCTCGCTGTCGCCTCTGGGCAGCGGCGAGGCGGCCGTCGGACGATGAAGATGGTCTCGGCGGCCACCTGCCTGACCTCCGAAGGCCACAGCCATCGTCGGGTCGGGTCGGGTCGGGGCACGGGGGTGAGGAACCCCCGTGTCTGGAAACTCACGTCGACAGTAGCCCGGCTGGGACGTTGATGTGCCTGCTGCGCACGTACTCTCCCAGCCCTTTGGCCTGTGGGTCGGGACGGGTAGCGGACGCGACACCGTCCCCGAGCAGCCCCACGATCACGAAGTTGAGCGCGTGCAGGTTGGGCAGCTTAAATCGCCGGATCTCCAGATCTGCGGCCTCGGGCAGCAACTCGCGTAGGCGGTCGGGGGTCAGGGTGTCGGCGAGCCACCCATAGGCCTCGGCCGACCGGGTCCAGAGCCCGATGTTGGCGTTGCCCCCCTTGTCTCCGGACCGGGCGCCGCAGATCCGGCCGAGCGCCACGCGCCTCGTCTCGCCGGACGGGCGGGACGAGGCGGGGGCGGCCTTGGGCACCTTCACCAGGACCTCATGGACGTCGTTCGCCGCAGTGTGCGGCACCTCGAGCGTGCCGCCGTCCGGTAGCTCCACCAGGTGGGTCACCTCGGCCGCGGGAATGGTCGTAGGCCAGTACATCGCGAACGGGCTTTCCGCCGTGGGCGGCGTGGTGGTGTGGATTCCGGCGTAGCCCGCCAAAACCAACTCCATCGTCGCGTTGGAGAAGCGGCGTCCCACCTTCTGCGGGTCAGCGTCCTTGACCGTGATCCGAAGGTGGGCGGTGGCCTGCTCATTGGTCGGAGCGTTGGGGCGGTCGAAGCGCAACAGTCGGACGTCGGTCTCGGCGAACGATGCCTTCCCGCCGAGCAGGTCGAATAGCTCCTGCTCCGCCCATGCGGCCTTGGCTTCGATGTCGAGGCCGGTCAGCACGAGAGTCATCGTGTTGCGGTAACCACCGTGGCAGTTGAGCGCGACCTTGAGCCGGTCGGGCGGCGGGCTGCCACGGGTACCGCTGACCCGCACCCGGTGCGGGCCCTCCTGGTTCAGCCGGATCGTGTCGAAGCGGGCGACGACGTCGGGGTTGGCGTAGCCTGGCTCGGCGATTTCGTAGAGCAGTTGCGCGGTGACGGTGCCGACCGAGACCAACCCGCCGGTGTCGTCGTGTTTGGTGATGACCGACGAGCCGTCGGCGGCGACCTCGGCGATCGGGAACCCGGGG
>JAOPYO010000198.1 GCA_025964575.1 Actinomycetes bacterium | reverse complement strand
GGTCATCGCCATGGTCTCCGGAAACCTGCCCGCCGCCTACGCGGACGGCACCGACCTGGAGGCCCGCACCCAGATGCTGCTCGCCTCGCACATGGCGGGCGTCGGCATGGCCGCCACCGGGCTCGGCATCTGCCACGGCATCGCCCACCCGCTCGGCGGCCGGTTCGACATCGCGCACGGCGTCGCGCTGACCATGCTGCTCCCCCACGTGCTCCGCTTCAACCTGGAGGTACGGCTGGAACGCACCGCGCAGGTGGCCTTCGCGCTGGGCGTCGGGAACACCGCCAAACCGGACGAGTGGAACGCGGGTGCGGCGGTCGAGGCGGTGCGGGCGCTGGGTGTCCGCGTCGGGCTGACCGGCCGGCTGGGTGATCACGGGGTGACGGAGTCCGACTTCGACCTGCTGGCCAAGGACGCGCTCGACGACGAGGTCATGGCCAACACTCCGAGGTTCCCGACCGCCGACGAGGTCCGCGGCCTCCTCGCCGCGGCGAGCTGAAAGGAATACCGATGTACGACGACGTACCGCGCGGGCTGTTCATCGGCGGCGCCTGGACCGACACCGACGCCACCTTCGACGTGGCCGACCCGGCCACCGGGGAGGTCGCCGCCCGGGTCGCCGACGCGAGCGACGAGGACGCGATCCGCGCACTCGACGCAGCGGCGAACGCCCAGACCTCCTGGGCGGCCACGCCACCCCGGATCCGCGCCGACATCCTGCGGCGCGCGTTCGAGCTGATGATCGAGCGGACCGAGCTGTTCGCCGGGCTCGCGACCCTGGAGATGTGACGGCCGCTGGCCGAATCCCGGGCCGAGGTGGCCTACGCCGCCGACTTCCTGCGCTGGTTCTCCGAGGAGGCGGTCCGGGTCTCCGGTGACTACCGAACGGCACCGACCGGGGACTTCCGCATTGTGACGACCCGGCAGCCGGTCGGCCCGTGCTACCTGATCACGCAGTGGAACTTCCCCCTGGCCATGATCACCCGAAAAGTGGCCCCCGCCCTGGCCGCCGGCTGCACTGTGATCATCAAGCCCGCCGAGGCCACACCGCTGTGCGCGCTCGCACTGGCCGCGCTGTTCGCCGACGCGGGCGTGCCCGACGGGGTGGTCAATGCCCTCCCGACCCTCTCCCCCGCCGAGGTGACCGGTGCGCTGCTGGCCGACGGGCGGCTCCGCAAGCTGTCGTTCACCGGCTCCACCGAGGTCGGCCGACGGTTGCTCGCACAGAGCGCGTCCAGCGTGCTACGGACCTCTATGGAGCTCGGCGGCAACGCGCCCTTCCTGGTCTTCGCCGACGCGGACCTCGATGCGGCGGTCGAGGGGGCCATGGTGGCGAAGATGCGTAATGCGGGGCAGTCCTGCGTGGCCGCGAACCGGTTCATCGTCCACGAGGCCGTCGCCGACGTGTTCGCCGACGCCCTGCGCGAGCGGCTGGCCGCGCTGCGCCTCGGCCCGGGCGGGGCACCGGACTCCCAGGTCGGGCCGCTCATCGACGCGGCCGCCCGAGACAAGGTCGCCGGACTCGTCGCCGACGCCGAGCGGCGCGGCGCGAAGATCCGGCTGGGCGGCGAGGTCCCGGCCGGCCCGGGATACTTCTACCCGCCCACGCTGCTCACCGATGTGCCGCCAGAGGCACAGATCACCCAGCAGGAGATTTTCGGTCCGGTCGCCGCGATCGCCGCCTATCCCGACGAACAGAGCATGCTGGCAGCGGCCAACGCCACCTCGGCGGGACTGGTGGCCTTCGCCTACACCCGCGACCTCGACCGCGCCCTACGGATCGGCGAGGCGCTGGAGGCCGGCATGGTCGGGCTCAATCGTGGACTGGTCTCCAACCCGGCAGCTCCCTTCGGCGGGGTCAAGCAATCCGGTCTCGGCCGCGAGGGCGGCTTTGAAGGCATCCACGAGTATCTCGAGGTGAAGTACCTCGCGGTTCAGGCTTAGGGCATGTCCCCGCTAGGCCGTCCGCGATCCGGTCATAGGTCGCGGAGGGCCCGGTTGAGGATGTCGGGGGTGGCGGAGGCCGGTTCGGCCTCCATGCAGAGCCGTTCCATCACCGCCAGATACGGGTCGACCTCTTCAGGTTTGTCGAGGTAGAGGGCGCTGGTGAGCTGCTCGAGGTAGACGACGTCGGGCAGTTCGGGCTCGGCGAAACGCAGGATGCTGAAGGGGCCGCCGGCGGCGGCGTGGCCGCCCTTGCGGAAGGGCATGACATGCAGGATGACATTGGGCAGTTCGGTGACCTCGAGGAGGTGCTCGAGCTGCTCGCGCATCGTCTCGGTGCCACCCAGCGGCCGCTGGATGATCGCCTCGTCGATCACCGCCCAGAGATCCGGGGCCTCGTCGTCTCGAGTAAGGATCTTCTGACGGGCCATCCGCAGGGCCACTCGCCGCTCGATCTCCTCGCTCGGAGCGTCAGGGTGCCCGAGAAGAGTCACGGCACGGGTATAGCCCTCGGTCTGAAGGAGTCCGGGCACGAATTGGACTTCATAAGAACGGATCCGCGACGCGGCCTCTTCAAGCCCGATGTAAACCTCGAACCAGTTCGGCAGCACATTTGAGTATTTGTGCCACCAGCCGGGCTCGTTGGCCTGGTGGGCCAGCGACATGAGCGCCATTCGCTCTCGCTCGTCGTACACGCCGTACAGGCTCAGCAGGTCGGCCACGTCGCGATCTTTGAAGCCCACCCGGCCGCGCTCGAGCCTGCTGATCTTGGAGCCGGACGCCCTGATGGCGTACCCAGCGTCATCACGGCTGATGCTCCTGGCCTCCCGGAGGCGCCGCAGCTGAGATCCGAGCAGAATCTTCAGCACGGTCGGGCCACCATGGGGCGGAGCGAGCCTACTGAGAGCCGAAGAATCCTCGTGCGGCTGAGACGTGGCCATATGACAAGCTCCTCGGACGGCTGAATCGCCCAGTATTCCACTGCCAGAGGGTCGCTGCATAGTTACCAATAGGCAGCCCAGTCGCCATCAGACACACCACTGATGATCCTCGATCTTTCGCCATGGCATTGACCAGCGCCACAAGCCGAATATCGGAACCACCCAAATTCCTGTGCGCCTCCGCGCAGAACCGCTAAGAGTCCGAGGCCGTACCCTTGCGAGCGGCTCCGCCGACACTCCATGCCTTCTCCGACACCTGGACGGCCAGAGGGTTGTCGGGGCGCCACTCGCGAACGTAGACGAGCCCGGGCTCGACCAGTTCAAGCCCGTCGAAGAACCGCAGCACCTCCTCACGTGTGCGTGAGGCGTCCTCGGCCCGGTTGAGAACCTGCTTGTACACGTCGACGATCGGCTCCGCCGCGTCGGGGCGCGTGTCGAAGACGACGTGCGTGAGGACGAGGTAACTCCCGGCCGGCATCAAGTCCCGCAGCCGGGCGACGCATCCAAAGGGGTCGTCCTCGGCCGGGATGAACTGGAGAACACCGAAGATGAGGATGGCGACCGGCTGGTCGAAGTCGATCAGCTTCTGCAGGTCAGGGTCGGCGATGAGCTCATCAGGATGCAGGACATCGCCTTTGACGACACAGGTATTCGGGTCCCTGCCGAGGATCGCCCGGGCATGGGAGAGCACGACCGGATCGTCGTCGACGTACACCACCCGTGCATCGGCGGAGATCGATCGGGCGACCTCGTGAGTGTTGTTCTGGGTGGGAAGCCCCGAGCCCACATTGATGAACTGGGTGATGCCGTGCTCGACGAGGTAACGCACCACCCGACTCTGAAAGGCCTGGGCCGCCTTCGCCATGACCAGGATCTCTGGAGCGATGGTAAGGAGCTTTTCAGCGGCCTGCCGGTCAGCGGCGAAGTTGTCCTTACCTCCCAGGAAGTAATCGGTCATACGGGCGACGTTAGGCCTCGTCGTGTCGAGATCTGCCGGGCGCCGGGCCTCGTCGGTCACGTCTCATCTCCTCCGTGGTCTAGTGGAACGCTATCTCTGGATCCGGTTTCTGGATACCTGTCCAGATCTGAGGGCATTCTCAGCCGCGCAGAGGTCCTCGCCCCGAAGAATTCCATGATCAACATACCGCACGCCCCTTTCCGGCCGCCCGCCGACCGGCTGCGCTGCACCACGCCGCGGTGTGACAGCCGGGCCGGCCGCACGACCTCTTGTCAGGCACCCGGCGTGACGAAAAAATGACTAACTGGTCATCTAATTGAGGATTCGCGATTATTGCGACGAATCACCTCGTAGGGTGGATCTGGTATGCACTATGTGGGGGTGAAGTCGGTGACAGAATTCCGGGGTCGAGCGGGGCTGCCCGGAGTCGACATGACCAAGCCGAGCACGGCTCGGATCTACGATGTGCTACTGGGGGGCAAGGACAACTTCGAGGTCGATCGGGCGGCGGCCCAGGTCGCGATCGAGGCCTCTCCCGATGTTCCCCGCGCGGCCCGTGAGAACCGGGCGTTCCTCGGCCGGGCCGTGCGGTTCGCGATCCGGGCGGGCATCCGGCAGTTCATCGATCTCGGCACCGGCCTGCCCACCCAGGGCCACGTGCACGAGGTCGCACATGCGCTGGCGCCGGACGCCCGGGTCGTCTACATCGACAACGACCCCATCGTGCTCACCCACGCGCGCGCACTGCTGCCGGCCGCCGAGACCACCGCGGTCGTACAGGCCGATGTGCGCGAACCCGAGTCGGTCCTGAGCCATCCGACGGTACGGGCACGTATCGACTTCGATCTCCCGGTGGCGGTGCTCATGGTCGCGGTGCTGCAATTTGCCACCGATACCGAGACTGAGAAGGCCGTCTCCGCATTCCGCGAGGCCATCGTGCCGGGCAGCTACCTGATCGTCTCCCACACCACGACCGAAGGGCACCCCGAGGTCGGGGAGCAGGCCCGCCAGGCCTGGAACGACACCGAGACGAAGATCCAGTCCCGTACCCGGGCGCAGGTCCAGGCGCTCTTCGACGGCTTCGACCTCATCGAGCCCGGAGTCGTCTGGGTTCCGCAGTGGCGCCCGGACAATCCGATGAGCGCCCGAACCGGCACCCGGTGGATGTACGCGGGAGTCGGCCGCCGCCGTTGATGGCGCGCCGCCCCACGGCGGGTTCTCCCTATCCGCCGAGCGAGCTGGCCGTGATCTGTTCCCACCGGTACAGGTGGCCATCTCGTACCTGCGCGACCAGGTGAACCTCACGGATCACCGCCGTACGCGGTGCGGGATGCGGGCGTAGTGCCTCGATGACCGGCGCGGTCGGCCCGTCGCCGTTGCTATAGGCGATCGAGAGGTGCGGGGTCCACCCCGGTGCGTCGTCGAGATGGTGAGCGGTCACGGTGCTCGCCGTCGCCGCACGGAGCCCGTGACGGACCGGGTCGAGCGCCCGCGGCGGCTGGATACCCAGCGCGACGCCCTCGGTCTGGAACAAGGGCCTGCCGAGTTCCACGGCCACCGGGTCGAGCGGCCGCAGCCGCTCGGCGACCGCCGCGGTCATGTCCTGGATCTCGCCGGAGCTGATCTCGTCCTCGAAACCGACGATCTGTGTGGTCATGTGCAGCCACTCATCGGGGATCACATCGAGGCCGCCGATTCCGTCGAGCCTGCCCTGACACTCGGCGACCATGGCCCGAACGTCGGCCTGGTCGTGGAAGAGGATGTGCCAGACGAGAAGACGGCGGCCGGGGTGAACGCCGGGCCGCCACCACCAGTGATCGGTCATCCGTTCCGGCAACGGCCTCATGGAGACTCCGGTGCTGTCATGGCTGGCTTTCCTGGGCGGCCAAGGTGGTCGATGCGTGCGCGGACATCGGCGAAGTGCAGATCGATGACCTCGGCGGCCCGGTCCGGGTCACGCGCCCGCAGCGCCTCGACGATCAGGCGATGCGACTCGACGACCTGCGCCTCATCGGTCTCGGGCCTGCCGAGCTCACCCTCCATCTGGTGGTAGTCGACCCGGCGAATCAGAATTCGGGGTCGCCAGGCTGCCACTGCGGGACGGCTTTACTGCTGCAACGCTCCCCCGGACGCATGCGTTCGGGGGAGCGATACTCGACATCCACGTCAGACTCCGTCAGCCGGATCCGCTCAGGCTGGAATCTCGCTACGGTCCCCTCCCCACAGGGTGTGGAACGTGCCGTCGCGATCGGTCCTGCGATAGGTGTGGGCTCCGAAGAAGTCACGCTGCGCCTGGGTGAGTGCGGCAGGGAGCCGTTCCGCCCGTAGCCCGTCGTAGTAGGCCAGGGCGGTCGCGAAGCCTGGTGCCGGGATGCCCAGCTCCGTGGCGGTGATCACCACTCGCCGCCAGGCGTCCTGCGCCGCGCCGATGCTCTCGGCGAAATGGTCGTCGGTCAGCAGGGTCGGAGTGGCCGGGTCGGCGTCGTACGCGGCCCGGATGCGGTCGAGGAAACGGGCTCGGATGATGCAGCCGCCCCGCCAGATCGTGGCCATCGCCCCGGAATTGATGTTCCAGTCGTACTCGGCGCTGCCGGCCTGGATCTGGTGGAAGCCCTGCGCATAGGCGACGATCTTCGAGGCGTACAGCGCCTGCTCCACGTCGTCGGCGAATCCGTCGGTGCCGGTGGACGGGGCCCGTCTCGGGCCGGGCAGCCCGTGGGCCGCCCGCCGCAACTCGGCGTGCCCGGACAGCGACCGCGCGAAGACCGCCTCGGCGATGCCGCTGACCGGTACGCCCAGATCCAGCGCCGTCTGTACGGTCCAGCGGCCGGTGCCCTTCTGCTCGGCCTGATCCAGCACCACGTCGACGAACGGCCTGCCGGTGGTGTCGTCGGTGTGCGCCAGTATCTCGGCGGTGATCTCGATGAGGTAGGACTCGAGGCGGCCGGTGTTCCAGGTACGGAAGACTTCGGCGATCTCGGCGGGGGGCAGGTCCGCCCCATGCCGGAGCAGGTCGTACGCCTCGCCGATGAGCTGCATGTCGGCGTACTCGATGCCGTTGTGCACCATCTTGACAAAATGCCCGGCACCGTCCGGGCCGACGTGGGTGCAGCAGGGTTCGCCGTCGACCTTGGCCGCGATGTCCTCCAGCAGCGGGCCCAGTGACTCGTACGACTCCGCCGAACCGCCCGGCATGATGCTCGGCCCGTGCAGCGCCCCCTCCTCGCCACCGGAGATCCCGGTGCCTACGAAGTGCAGGCCGCGCTCCCGCAACGCCGCCTCACGCCGCCGGGTGTCAGCGAAGTGCGCGTTGCCACCGTCGACGATCATGTCGCCCGGTTCCAGCAGCGGCACGAACTCGTCGATCACCGCGTCGGTGGGGGCCCCGGCCTTGACCATGATCACCAGTCGACGGGGGCGCTCCAGCGACGCGACGAACTGTTCCGGTGTCTCGGCCGGCAGGAAGGTCCCCTCGTGGCCGAACTCCTCGACGAGGTCCTTGGTCTTGGTCACCGTCCGGTTGTGCACTGCGACCGAATACCCGTGCCGGGCCAGGTTCCGGGCGAGGTTTCGGCCCATCACCGCCAGGCCGGTAACCCCGATGTGCGCTTGCGTCATTGCGATCAGTCCCCCCCTGGTTGCGGTCATACTCACGGTACGCGGGCCGATCGCGCATCGTTCGACCCCGGGGGTGGGCCTTCTCGAGTGGCCCACAGGTTGTAGAGCTTCCCGAGCATATCCGCGAACGGCTTCCGCCCCTGGTCAAGAAACGGTCGGCATACCGCCTCGCGGTGCAGGATTCGGTGGGTGTGGCCACAGGCGAAAAGATCGCTCCGCGGTGAAATCATCTGGCCGGGAGCGGCCGCCACTCTTTCCCCGAGCCAGGTCGCGAATTGTGCGGCTCCCGCGCATGTCCGGCGGGCCCTTTGTCGGCACGGGACCACCAAGCTGATCGTCGCGGCCAACGTCCTGGCCGGTGGCGGTGTGGTCGCGGCTGCGGCCCCCGCAGCACCACCGAGGGTTCGGCTGGTACGAAGGCGGCTTCCATGGCGGCGAACACGCCGACAGCGTTACTCGCAGGTAAGAAAAACGGAAGAAGGATTGCTGATTCTCCGGTTCGCCTGGTCGAGGCGCTCCTTGGCGTCCGGGCGCTGCCGCTGATCGCTTTGGAAAACGTTGACCATACAGCGGCCGCTGCTCTCCTACCGGCAAGGATGAACCATAATGATCACGGGTAGTCACTCTGCGTGGCCAATTACCCACTCAAGTGGGGCGAAGTGGGATCTGACGATGGCGCCTCAGCGCCGAGGAGGATGACGTGCAGATCGGGGAGACTCTTGCGGCGGCGCGGCACGCCGCCGGTCTGACGGTGACGGAGATCAGCGCGAAGACCAAGATCCGTGCGCCGATCATCGAGGCGATCGAGCGTGACGACTACGCGTTGTGCGGTGGCGACTTCTATGTCCGGGCTCAGTTACGCAGCATCGCTCGGGTCATCGGAATCGATCCCGTTCCATTGATCAAGTCCTATGATCTGGCACACGGCTGGCCGGAGGGCGGACCTCCCGCCCTGCCACTGGGCACGTCGACCTTGCAGGGCAGGGTCTGGAAAGTGTCCCAGCGGTACAGACCCAGCTGGGCCATGGCCGCGGCAGTCTGCCTCATCGTCATCGTCGGATACGCACTGTTCGCGCTCATCATCGGCGCTCACGGACGTTCGCACCCGGCGGCGATGATCAAGGGCACGCCGAGCCCCACCCCTTCGGCGGCCATCGCGCACAAGGCCGCGGCCCCTTTCCCGAACGTCGAGGTGCGTCTGTACGCCAAGGGGACCAGCCAGGTGAGCGTGCATAACGCCGCCGGGAAACTGCTCTTCAAAGGAAAGGTGCAGGCCCGCAGCCGCCGGGCCTGGACCGACCGCCGGCGTCTGACGCTGTCGCTGGACGATGCCGGAGCCACCCAATTGACCGTCAACGGCAAGAACCTGGGCAGCCCTGGCCGACAGGGTCAGGCGCTGCGGCTGAGCTTCGGTCCCGGTGACCCGAGGGCGACCCCGAGGGCGACCCCGAGGCCGACCAAACCCAAACCGCCGAAGTCCCGGGCTCCTGCGTCCCACTGAGCCCTGAGGATCCGCGCCCCTGGTACACGTGTCCCGTGAATCCATGTTCCGCTCGCGGCGGACGACACCCAGGGGACACGCTCTAAGCTGGCGGCCGTGTTCTCTCGCGGTGGACCGGCCGTCATCCTCGGCACCGTCCTGGCCGGCACGGTGGCGGCCTGTTCCAACGGCCCCACGGGCTCTGCCGCCGAACCGGCCGTCCCGCCCGCCGTCCCAGGGAGCCCCAGCTCCCCCGCTCCGGCCCGGACCACTCCGGCGGCCCAAGTCCAGACTCGGCCCGAGGCACGGCAGCTCATGATGATGCACGACATCACCGCGGTCTTCGAGAACAGCCGGGTCGTCCCGCAGTACGACTTCATCAAGAACCAGCATGACGGCTGCGGCCTCACCGCGGGCTGGATCGGGTTCTGCACGAAATACGGCGATGTGCTCGACGTGGTAAAGGCCTACAACTCCGCCGTACCCGGCAACGTCCTGAAGAAGCACACCCGGGCCCTCCAGCGGCTCGCCCATGCCAGAACGGAGAAGACCACCGGTCTCAGCGGAGGTTTCACCACCGACTGGAAGCAGGCCTCCCTCGACCCCGTCTTCCGGCGGATCCAGCTCGACGTGGGCCACGACTCGTATCTCACGCCCGCCCGCGTGGTCGCCCGGCGCGAGGGCATCAAGACCGCCCTGGGGCTGGAGAACCTCTTCGACACCGCGCTCATGATGGGCCCCGGCCCCACCGCCTGTGACGGCCTGCTGAAGATCGCCTCCGAGACTCACCGGACCATGAAGGGCGGTCCCGCCGCCGGGGTTCCCGAGGCGGCGTGGCTCCGCCGGTTCAACACGATCCGGATCCGGCGCCTGAAGCACCCCTGCACCCCCGGCCGCCAGGCGGACTGGCCCCGGGCGGTCGGCCGGCCCCAGGCGCTGCAAGAGCTCGCCGACCAGGGCAACTGGCACCTCACCCCGCCGGTGCGCATCGGCGGGAACTATGGCCTGACCATCACCACACCGGCCGACTGATGCGGCGGCTCGAGAACCGGGGCTCCGATCAGCGTCAATCGACTCGTACGGCGAACAGGGTGGTGTCGTCCGCGTCCCGGTCGTGCCCCATCTGGGCCAGTACGGCATCCAGTACGTGCTCGGGGGAGGCGGCCGCCCCCTCGACGATCTCCACCAGCCGGGCGATCCGCTCGTCGAGATCATCGCCTCGGCGTTCGATCAGCCCATCGGTGTAGAGCAGGATCAGGTCGCCGCTCCGCAGCTGAGTGGTGATCGTTGAGTAGACGGCGTCGGGGAAGCCGCCGAGCACCGGATCGGGATCGACGTCCAACCGGGCCGCATGTCCGTCCCTGAGCAGGATCGGAGGCGGATGCCCCGCGCAGGTCCATCGCATGAGCCGCGCGCGGGGACAGTAGTGGGCCACCAGCGCCGTGCCGATGGTCGCCGGTTCCAGATCGCTCACCAGCTGGTTCAGCCACCGGGCGAGTTCGCCGGTGTCCTCGCCGGTGTAGGCGAGCCCGAGCAGCCCCATGCGCATCCGGGCCATGGCGGCGGTGGCCGCCAGCCCGTGGCCGGCGGCATCCCCGATCGCGAGCAGTGCACGGCCGTCCTGCAGCGCCCGCGTCGCATACCAGTCGCCGCCGATGCGGGCGGTGCTCTCCGCGGCCAGGCTTCGGACGGCGGCGTGCAAGCCCGGCATGGTGACCAGCTCATGATCTGGGGGAAGGATCGCCCGCCGCAGGGTGAGGGTCACCTGCCGCTCGCGGACGGTCTCGCTCTGCTGCCGCAGGAACTCCTTGCGGGTCTCGGCGAGCGCCTCCTCGATATAACGCCGACGGGTGATGTCCTGCGAGACGAAGCTGATCGCGACCGGCCGGCCGGAGCCGTCCAGCACCGGCTCGGCGAATAGCCACAGGTGACGGTTCTCCCCGGCCGCGGTCATGATCCGGAGCTCCAGCTCGATCGGCTCACGGCGGGTGAACAGGGTGCGGAAACTGTCCTCCACCAGCGGCAGGTCCTCCGCCATGACGATCTTCTGCAGCTCGTCCACCGGCACCGGGCCGTCCTGCGCAGTACGCCCGTAGTTGGCCAGCATCTGCGCTGACCACGTGTGCTCGTCGGAGACCAGGTCCCACTCACCGAAACCGACCTGGGCGAGCCGTTCGGCCCGCTCCAGCCGACGCCGGATGCGGTCCTCCTCGTCGTGGTAGCGCCAGGTCACGCAGATGCCGGTGGGCACTCGCACGCAGCGTACGGTGAGCCGCGTTGAGCGCGCGACGCCGTTCTGCGCCGTGGAGAAGTGGAACGGCCCGCGCGCATACGCCTTTCCGGACTCCAGCACCTCCACGTAGGCCTCGAACAGCCCGTTCAGGGCCGACCCTGGATCGACCCGCAGCAAACGGCGGCCGATCAGTTCGTCGACCCCCCGGCCGAACAGGTCCCGGGCCGCGTCGTTGAGCCCCGCGTTGAGAAAGTCGACCACCTTGCCTTCGGAGTCGCGGACCGGGACCAGCAGACTCGCGCAGTCCAACGACGAGTCCAGCACGGCTTGCGCCACCGGGTCATCGGGAGTCTGCGCGAGAAGCTCGGCGTCGCCGACGTCGTCCTCCACGCCCAGCCGCCGCAGCGCCTCTTCAGCCGCGGCGGCCCGGTCCAGCCGCAACCAGTGCGCCGGGTCCAGGACCATCGGCCCCTCGGGTTCGGGCTCGATACCGTCAAGCCCCACCGGCCTGCCGCCGAGGACCAGCGCCGCCGTCTCCTCCAGCTCGAGATCGAGCTCCCTGGCCAGCCAGATCAGATGTTGTAGCGCCTCGCCCGCGGGGCACCGCAATCGCTCCGCGAGCACCACCCTGGCCTCGGCGACCACCGCCCGTTCGCGCATGGACGCCCGCAGGTGCGCCAGTTCCCGCGCGGTCGGCCCGCCACCGGTCCCAGGCGGTTCCGCGTCGGGCACCGCCACAGTCGATCCCATCCCACCCCCGAGAATTCCAGCTCACTGCAGAAAGAATGAGCTATGCGGAAACCTCAGCTCACTTCACTGCAATATAGGGCAAAACGAGGGCACATGGGCCTCGGTACGTCTCTATTCCGACAATTCCGAGTAATCTCCAAATTTCACTAAATACCTAGTAGATCATTGGTAATCGAGGGCGAGTTGCTCCGCATATCTGGCCGAACCGAGCACCACCGAGTGGAGCGGATCATCCACCAGATGGGTCGGGATACCGATCTCGGACCGGAGCAGGTCCTCCAGCCCGTTGAGCTGCGCGCCCCCTCCGGTGAGCACCATCCCCCGGTCCATCAGGTCCCCCGACACCTCGGGGGGGCACTCCGACAGCGTTTTCTTGACGAGCTCGACGATCGCTTTGATCGGATCCGCGATCGCCTCGCAGATCTCCGCCTGAGAGATCGAGAGGATCTTAGGGAGGCCGCTCAGCACGTGCCGCCCCGTGAGCGAGGTGCACCGCTCCTTGGAGGAGGGGTAGGCGGATCCGGCCGCGATCTTGGTCTCTTCCGCCGTCCGCAGACCCACCACCAGGCCATACTCTCTCCTGGCATAGGTGATGATCGCCTGATCCAGGTCGTCGCCACCAAGCTGGAGAGCGCGGGCCGTGACGATTCCGCCCATCGAAAGGATCGCGACCTCGGTGGTGCCGCCTCCGACATTGACCACCATCACACCCGACTCGGTCCCGACCAGCCCCATGCCGATCGCCGCCGCCATCGGCGCTTCGATGATATGAACGTGCCTGGCCCCGGCCAGGTGGGTGGCCTCCTGGACCGCACGCCGCTGGACCGGCGTGATCCCGCTGGGCACGGCCATGACGACACGCCGTTTGATGAAACGCGGCCCGCGATGCGCGGCTCGGAGGAAGTGGCGCACCATATGGGTGGCGATCTCGAAATCCGTGATCACCCCGCCCTTCACAGGGTGGATCATGACGATCGTCTCCGGAACGCGACCGATCATCCGCTTGGCCTCGGCGCCGACCGCGATGATCTTGCCCGATCTGCGATTCAGCGCTACGACGGACGGCTCCCTCAGCACCAGCCCACGGTTTCGGATATGGACCAGCGTGTTGGTGGTACCGAGATCGATCGCGGTGTCACACCGCAAGAATGCCAGCTTGCTGCCCATGAGAGACCAGCCTTCTGCCAGACGAACGACCCAATCGAGTATTGGGCGTCATAACGCGACATACCCGGGCGGTCAAATGATCAGCGCTCGTCCCCCGTCAAGAACGGCAAAAGACCGGGTGACGGCGGCCGGCTCACGGACCTCAGGGGGCGTACTCCGGATATCCGTAGCCGACGACCTGCGTCGTGGAACGAACCTTCTTCTCCACCGCGTTGTCGGTGTTGCCCTCGACGGTGGCGATGGTGCCGTCACCGTTGTCCTTGACGACGAGGCCGACATGGTCGATGCCGTCGGTCCCTCCGCCGTTCCAGGCGTAGAACACCACGGCTCCCGGCTTGGGCGTCTGGCCCCACCGCTTGGTCTTCTGGAACCACTTGGCGTGGGCGACCGTATAGGCGTCCCAGCCCATGTCCTTGACCCCGGTCTGAGCCCCGACCCAGGAGACGAACATGTCGCACCAGGCGGCACCGTTGTAGTCATTGACCGCTCCGCCGTCCCGCTGCGCGGTCAGCCGGGCGTTCGGAGTCGATACGTACCACTTATGGAACTTGGTCTCACCAGCCTGGTCCTCCCGGATTCCGACCTGCTGCTCGGCCAGCCTGATCGCGGTATCGGCCTTGACCAGGTGGGTGGTCGTGTCCTTCTCCTTCAGGGGGGCCGCGGCGTGAGCCTGGGACGCCTTCAGGGGGGCCGCGGCGTGAGCCTGGGACTTCGCGATCATCGTGGACGAGCCAGAGGACGCCAGCGCGCCGGCCGCAGTGCCGAGCGCGACGGTGCCGAGCGCAACGGTGCCGAGCGCAACGGTGCCGACCACAGCACCGGCGACGGCACGGCCGGGGAGGGACGAGAAGAACTGCAGGTACGAACGGGACATGAAGGAATTCCTCTTCTTCCAAGTCGCCTACCGGGTTAGCTGACGGGTTCGGGCATGGAAGTAGCCCTACGGCGCATGGCATGCGCCGATTCACCCCAGAAAACGTGGGTTCCCGGTTCCGCGGAACGCGGATTCGGCGGTAGGCCCCCGCGGCACGGGCAGCCGACCTTCGATGGACATTGATGTGAGAGCGCGGATCTCGTCACGCGCGCCGTGACCGCCTCGGGCGAGACACGGATGGAGGGGGCACCGGGAGTTCGGCCCACCCGGGCGACGCATGGAGCGCATCGCCAGAATCGGACATAAGGGTATCAAACATCTAGGAGGTGGCAAATCGGACGCAAAGTTCACCGCCCCAACCCCATGTTCTCCCCTTCCCAGGCATGGATGGCGTCAGGGCGTGGTCACTCCCGGGTCCGCCGTCTCTGATCAGGGACAGCTTTCCGGCCGGGGCCGAAGCACCCAGATTTCAGGGCTTGTCACGCCCGGCTGAGGCCGTGTCCACTGGAGGCTTCCGGATCCGCATCGCATCTGTCGTCCGGAAGCCTCATGGGAACGGAGACGGGCGTGCCCGATGGACCCACGGAACGAACAAGATCTTTCTGGGACGCGCTCAACGAACCAGAGCGGGAGACACTCCTCGAGGCGGGCCGCGAGCGGGACTTCCACCCGAACGACGAGCCGCTGTGCTTCGAGGGGGATGCCTCCTCGACCAACGTCTTGATCATCCTTTCCGGCTGGGCCAAGGTCACGTCCCCCACCCCTTCCGGACGCCAGGTCGTCTTCGCCGTGCGCGGGCCAGGCGACCTGGTGGGCGAGGTCTCCGCGCTGTTCAGCAGACCTCGCACGGCGACGGTGGAGGCACTCGACGCGATCAGGGCCCTCACCGTGCCCGCCTCCAGGTTCACCACCCTCCTGGACGACCACCCCCGCTGGTGGTGGCCTCTCACCGCCACGATCGCCGGTCGCGTGGACGAACTCAGCAATCGCCTCCGCTGGCACGCGGAGGCGGACGGCAAGCGCCGCCTCGCCCACCTGCTCGTCTATCTGGCCGAGCTGTCCCTGCGTTATCAGAAGCCGGGTTCGGCGGGCATCGAGATCCTGCCCCGGTTGTCCCACACGGAGCTGGGCAGCTGGGTGGACGCCTCACGGGAGACCGCTGCACGGGGATTCCACGAACTGCGCGGGCAAGGCCTGGTCGCGACGGGGTGGAAGAGGATCACCGTCCTGGATCTCCAGGGGATGCGCGACTATGCCGACGGAGTGGCCACGCCCTAGGTGAGCAGCCCGGCGTAGAGGTCCTGGGTACGCCGGGCGATCTCCGCCCAGGAGAAGTGCTCGACGGCACGCTTGCGCCCGGCCACGCCCATGACGGCACGATCCGGATCGGCGAGCAAAGCGTTGACCCGGTCGGCCAGGTCCGCCTCGAATCGGCCAGGGTCCAGGGGGGTACCGTCAGCGGCCTGCTCGATGGGCACCAGCAGACCGGTCTCCCCGTCGGCGACCACCTCGGGGATGCCGCCGGTGGCCGTGGCCACGACCGGCGCCCCGCAGGCCATCGCCTCGAGGTTGACGATGCCCATCGGCTCATAGATCGAGGGGCAGACGAACACCGTGGCATGGGTGAGCACCTGCACCAGTTGTTCGCGCGGCAGCATCTCCTTCAGCCACACCACGCCGTCGCGTTCCGCGCGCAGCCGCTCGACCGATGCCTCCACCTCGGCGGCGATCTCGGGGGTGTCCGGCGCCCCGGCGCACAGGACCAACTGCGCGGCCGGATCGAAGGAGCGGGCCGCGCGCAGCAGATAGGGCAACCCCTTCTGCCTGGTGATGCGTCCGACGAACACCACGGACGCCCGGTCCGGGTCGATGCCCAGCGCGGTGAGCCGCCCGGTGCCCGGGTCGGGGGCGTACGCACTGGTGTCCACGCCGTTGTGGATCACACTGATCCGGTCGGGGTCGATCTCCGGATAGGCGGCGAGCACGTCGCGCCGCATCCCCGCCGAGACCGCCACGACGGCGTCCGCGGACAGGATGGCCGTGCGCTCGGCCCACGACGAGAGCGCGTATCCGCCGCCGAGTTGCTCGGCCTTCCACGGCCGGAGCGGCTCGAGACTGTGCGTCGTCAGCACATGCGGGACCCCGAACAGCAGCTTGGCGAGATGCCCGGCGAGGTTGGCGTACCAGGTGTGGCTGTGCACGAGATCCGCACCCGCGCAGCCGGCCGCGATCTCGAGGTCGACACCGAGCACCTGCAGTGCGGGGTTGGCGCCGGCCAGCCCGCCCGGGACCCGGTAGGCGTCGACGCCCGGAACGTTCCGGTCACCACCGAAGCAACGCACCCGCACTTCACAGAGCTCCCGCAATTCGCGGGCGAGGTACTCGACGTGCACCCCCGCGCCCCCGTACACCTCCGGCGGGTACTCACGGCTGAGGAGATCGACGCGCATGTGGCGAATCCTAGCCGCGACGCGACCGATTCAGGCTTTTTGTAGATCCAAAACCGGGTTATTCTCGCGCTATGAGCACGCCCAAGATCCTGGCAATGGTTCTGGCGGGCGGCGAGGGCAAACGGCTGATGCCGTTGACCGCCGACCGGGCAAAGCCGGCGGTGCCGTTCGGCGGGATGTACCGCCTGATCGACTTCGTCCTGTCCAACCTGGCGAACAGCGGCTACCTCAAGGTCGTCGTCCTCACCCAGTACAAGAGCCACAGCCTGGACCGCCATGTCTCGCGTACGTGGCGGATGTCGACGCTGCTCGGCAACTACGTCACGCCGGTGCCGGCCCAGCAGCGGCTCGGCCCCCGCTGGTTCCTGGGATCCGCCGACGCCATTCTGCAGAACCTCAACCTCATCGAGGACGAGCGTCCCGACCATGTCATCGTGTTCGGCGCCGATCACATCTACCGGATGGACCCGCGCCAGATGATCGACCAGCACATCGCGTCGGGTGCGGCCGTCACCGTGGCGGCGATCCGCCAGCCGATCGAGCTCGCGGACCAGTTCGGGGTCATCGACGCCGGGGCCGATGGGGTCACGATGAGCGCCTTCCGGGAGAAACCGACGGACGCCCAGGGCCTCACCGACGCTCCCGACCAGGTCTACGCGTCCATGGGCAACTACGTCTTCGCGACCCAGGCACTCATCGAGGCGGTGAAGAAGGACACTCTCGACCCGTCGAGCAAGCACGACATGGGCGGCAACATCGTGCCGATGCAGGTCGACGCGGGTCAGGCTCAGGTCTACGACTTCGCCCGCAACCGGGTACCCGGATCCACCGACCGCGATCGCGGCTACTGGCGCGACGTGGGAACCCTCGACGCGTACTACGACGCCCATATGGACCTCATCTCGGTCCATCCGGTATTCGACCTGTACAACCGGCAGTGGCCCATTTACACCGGGCACGAGCCGCTTCCGCCCGCCAAGTTCGTCTTCAACGAGGAAGGCCGGCGCGGGATGGCGGTCGACTCGATGGTCTCCCCCGGCGTCATCGTCTCCGGCGGTACGGCGGAACGGTCGGTGTTGTCCCCCGGGGTCGTCCTGGAGGCCGGCTCACACGTGGTCGACTCGGTGCTGCTCAATGATGTACGGGTCGGTAAGGGGGCGATCGTGCGCAAGGCCATCATCGACAAGAACGTCTACATCCCCGACGGCGCCCGGATCGGCGTCGACCCCGAGCACGATCGGGCGCGATTCACGGTGACCGGCGAAGGAGTCGTCGTCATCGGAAAGAACCAGATCATCCCACCGTCGTGATCTTGCACGTGGTGCCGACACCACGTGCAAGATCACGACAGCCGGGGTCACCCGCAGGTCACCACCGTGAAGGTCGGCGTCGACGAGCCGCTCCTGCTGCCCAGGAACCCCGCGGTCGCGGTGGCACCGGGGGCCAGGTAGGCGTTCCAGGACGCCGCATGGATCATCGCGGTCGTGCCGCTCTTCGCGCCCTCGGGGACCACCGCGATCCTTCATCCGGGCCCGTGGTTCACCGGGCCGAGCGCAGCGACGCCGCCACCAGGGCGCGCGCCTCCTCCTGAACCTGGGCGAGATGCTCCGGCCCCCGGAACGACTCGGCATAGATCTTGTAGACGTCCTCGGTGCCAGAGGGCCGCGCGGCGAACCACGCGTTCTCGGTGGAGACCTTGATACCACCGAGGGCGGCGCCGTTTCCCGGTGCGGACGTGAGCACCGCGGTGATCGGCTCGCCGGCGAGCGTGTCGGCGGTCACCTGCTCGGCGGACAGCCCGGCGAGCACCGCCTTCTCCTCACGGGTCGCGGGCGCGTCCACCCGGGCGTACGCCGGATCGCCGTACCGCGTCGTCAGATCGGCATAGTGCTCACTGGGGGACCGACCGGTGACCGCGATGATCTCCGCCGCCAGCAGGGCCATGATGAGCCCGTCCTTGTCCGTCGTCCACACCGAACCGTCGCGGCGCAGGAACGACGCGCCCGCGCTCTCCTCACCGCCGAACCCGAGCGATCCGTCGAGCAGTCCCGGCACGAACCACTTGAACCCGACCGGGACCTCGACGAGCGGGCGTCCCAGCCCTGCCGCGACCCTGTCGATCATGCTGCTGCTGACCATGGTCTTGCCGACTCCGGCACCGGCCGGCCAGCCGGGGCGATGTGCGTAGAGGAAGGAGATCGCCACGGCGAGATAGTGGTTGGGGTTCATCAGCCCCGCATCGGGGGTGACGATTCCGTGCCGGTCCGCGTCCGCGTCGTTGCCGGTCGACACGTCGTACGCCTCGCGCCTGGCGATCAGCGATGCCATGGCGTACGGCGACGAGCAGTCCATCCTGATCTTGCCGTCCCAGTCCAGCGTCATGAACCGCCAGGTCGGGTCGGTGTGCGGGTTCACCACTGTCAGGTCCAGCCGGTGCCGCTCGGCGATCTCCCCCCAGTAGGCGACGCTGGCACCGCCCAGGGGGTCGGCTCCGATCCGTACGCCCGCGTCACGGATCGCGTCCAGGTTCAGCACCGACCCGAGGTCGTCCACGTAGGCGGCGATGAAGTCGTACCGGCCGGTCGTGTCCGCCGCGAGCGCGCGCGCGTAGGGGATCCGGCGGACCTCTTTCAGCCCTCCGGCGATCAGCGTGTTCGCCCGGTCCTGGATCCACGAGGTGGCGTTACTGCCCGCCGGTCCCCCGGTGGGAGGGTTGTACTTGAAGCCGCCGTCCGAGGGCGGGTTGTGCGACGGGGTCACGACGACGCCGTCGGCCAGACCACTGTCACGGCCTCGGTTGTAGCCGAGGATGGCATGTGAGACGGCGGGCGTGGGCGTGTAGCCGTCCCGGCTGTCGATCAGCACCGTCACACCGTTGGCTGCGAAGACCTCCAGCGCGGACACCTTGGCCGGCTCGGACAGCGCGTGGGTGTCGGCGCCCAGGAACAGCGGCCCGTCCACTCCCTGGGCCGCCCGGAACTCGACGATGGCCTGGCTGGTGGCCAGGATGTGGTCCTCGTTGAAGGCCGTGTTCAGCGACGAACCACGGTGCCCAGAGGTGCCGAAGGCCACTCGCTGCCCGGGGTCGGCAGGGTCAGGATGCAGCGCGTAGTACGCCGTCACCAGACGCGCCACATCCACGAGATCGCCCGGCTGTGCGGGCTGTCCGGCACGCTCATGCACCATGGAGAGCTCTCCTCAAGATCGTTTTTGATTTCCCCACATATCGGAGACTCCCCCGTCCTGTCCGCGTCGAACCCGGGGGCTGAGTTCGAGGCGTCAGTCCACCTCCGCCATGGCCTGGGTGAACTGGGCGGCGTACAGCCGCTGGTAGGCGCCCTCCGCCGCCAGGAGTTCGCTGTGCGTCCCCTGATCGACGATCCGTCCGGACTCCATGACCAGGATGAGGTCGGCGTCGCGGATGGTGGACAGCCGGTGGGCGATGACGAAGCTGGTCCTACCCTCGCGCAACGAGTTCATCGCCCGCTGGATCAGGACTTCGGTGCGGGTGTCGACCGAGCTGGTGGCCTCGTCCAGGATCAGGATCGCTGGCTCGGCGAGGAAGGCCCGGGCGATGGTGATCAGTTGCTTCTCGCCCGCGCTGACATTGGCACCCTCGTCGTCGAGGACGGTGTCGTAGCCATCGGGCAGCGTGCGCACGAAGTGGTCGACGTGCGTGGCGCGGGCCGCCTCGACGATCTGGTCGTGGGTCGCCTCCGTCGCGCCGTAGGCGATGTTCTCGGCGATCGTGCCGCCGAACAGCCAGGCGTCCTGCAGGACCATGCCGGTCTTGGCTCGCAGGTCCTCCCGGGACATCTCGGCGATGTCGATCCCGTCGAGGGTGATCCGCCCGCCGGTGACATCGTAGAAACGCATGAGCAGGTTGACCAGGGTGGTCTTGCCGGCGCCCGTGGGCCCGACGATGGCCACCGTCTGTCCCGGCTCCACCGCGAGGGACAGGTCCTCGATGAGCGGGGTGTCGGGGGTGTAGCGGAAGGAGACCTCCTGGAACTCGACCCGGCCGCGTACCTGTGCCGATCGCCCCTGGCTGTCCGGGTCGGGGTCCTGCTCCCGGGCGTCGAGCAGCGCGAAGACGCGCTCGGCCGAGGCGATGCCGGACTGCAGCAGATTGGCCATGCTGGCCACCTGGGTGAGCGGCTGGCTGAACTGCCGGGAGTATTGGATGAACGCCTGGACATCGCCGAGCGATAGTGACCCGGAGGCGACGCGCAGGGCACCGACGACCGCGACGAGCACGTAGTTGAAGTTGCCGATGAACATCATCACCGGCTGGATCAGGCCGGAGACGAACTGCGCCCGGAAGCTGGAGACGAACAGGGCGTCGTTGTGCTCCTGGAAGGTCGCCGCTGCTTCTTCCTGCCGGCCGAAGACCTTGACCAGTGAGTGCCCGCTGTACATCTCCTCGATGTGCCCGTTGAGCCGGCCCGTGGTGGACCACTGCTTGACGAACTGCGGCTTCGCGCGCTTGCCGATCTGCCCCGCGACCACCATGGAGACCGGCACGGTCACCAGCGCGATCAAGGCGAGCAGCGGGGAGATGACGAACATCATGGTCAGCACACCGATGATCATCAGCAGCGAGGTCAGGAGCTGGCTGAGGGTCTGCTGCAGCGTCTGGGAGAGGTTGTCGATGTCGTTGGTGACCCGGCTGAGGACCTCGCCGCGCGGCTGCCGGTCGAAGTAGCTCAGCGGCAGCCTGGAGAGCTTGGCCTGTGCCTGCTCACGCAGCCGGAACATGGCGCGCTGCACCATGGTGGTGGTCAGGCGGCCCTGGAGAAGGCTCAGGACCGACGCGGCGACGTAGATCGCCAGGACGATCAGGAGTACCCGGCCGACCTGCCCGAAGTCGATGCCCCGGCCGGGCACGACGTGCATCGAGTTCAGCATGTCCGCGAAGGTGCCCCGGCCCTGCTGCCGCAGACGGGCGACCATCCCGGCCTTGGTCGTACCGGCCGGGATCTGCCGGCTGATGACCCCGGAGAAGATCAGGTCGGTGGCCTTTCCGAGGATCTTCGGGCCGAGCACCGACAGCGCGACGCTCACGGTGGCCAGGACCATGGTGACCACGATGAGCGGACGTTCGGGCCGCAGCGTCTGGAAGAGCCTGCGGCTCGAACCGCGGAAGTCCAAGGACTTCTCGACGGAGGGGCCGCCCATGAAGGCGGCGGGCCCCCGGCCGATACCGGGGCCGACCGCGGGTCCGGGGCCCCGGCTGGGCGTGGGGCGCTCGCCGGCGTCGGGGGGCGTGGGGGAACTCATGCGGCCTCCTGCTCGGTGAGCTGGGAGAGCACGATCTCCCGATAGGTCTCACTGGTCTTCATGAGCTCGCTGTGGGTGCCCTCGGCGACGGCCCGGCCCTCGTCCAGAACGACGATGCGGTCGGCGTTGCGGATGGTGCTGACCCGCTGGGCGACGATGACGACGGTCGCCTCGGCGGTCTCCTGGGTCAGCGCTGCCCGCAGCGCCGCGTCGGTGGCGTAGTCGAGCGCGGAGAAGGAGTCGTCGAACAGATAGATCTCGGGTCGTCGCACGAGCGCGCGGGCGATGGCCAGCCGCTGGCGCTGGCCGCCGGAGACGTTGGTGCCGCCCTGGGAGATCTTCGAGTCCAGGCCGTCGGGCATCTGCTCGACGAAGTCGCGGGCCTGCGCGGTCTCCAGCGCGTGCCAGAGCTCCTCGTCGGTGGCGTCGGGCTTGCCGTAGCGCAGGTTGGAGGCGACGGTCCCGGAGAACAGATACGGCTTCTGCGGTATGAAGCCGACGGCGTCCGACAGCGCCACCGGGTCGAGATCGCGCACATCGACGCCGTCGACGAGCACGCTGCCGCCGGTGGCGTCGAACAGGCGCGGCACCAGGTTGAGCAGCGTGGTCTTGCCGCTGCCGGTACTTCCGATGACCGCGGTCATCTCGCCGGGCCGGGCGACCAGGTCGATGCCGCGCAGCACGGGCTCCTCTGCACCGGGATAGCGGAACTCGATACCCCGCATTTCCAGCAGGCCCCGCACGGCCGGGGGGCTCACCGAGGCGGTCGGCGGGACGACACTGGACTCGGTGTCGAGCACCTCCTGGATGCGCTCGGCGCAGACCTCGGCGCGCGGCACCATCATGAACATGAAGGTCGCCATCATGACCGACATGAGGATCTGCATGAGATAGCTCAGGAACGCCGTCAGGGCACCGACCTGCATCGAGCCGTCGTCGATGCGATGCCCGCCGAACCAGAGGACGGCGACACTCGAGGCGTTGACCACCAGCATCACCGCCGGGAACATCAACGCCATGAGGCGGCCGACGCCGACCGAAACGTCCAGCAGCTCGGTGTTGGCCCTGGCGAAGCGCTCCCGCTCCCTGCCGTCGCGGACGAAGGCCCGGATGACCCGGACACCGGTGATCTGCTCGCGGAGCACCTGGTTGATCTGGTCGATGCGCTCCTGCATCAGCCGGAACAACGGCCGCATGCGCCGGATGATCAGGCCGATCATCACGGCGAGCACGGGCACGATGAGGAGCAGCAGCGAGGACAGCGGAACATCCTGATTGAGGGCCAGCAGGATGCCGCCCACGCACATGATCGGGGCGGACACCATCATGGTGAAGGTCATCAGCGCCAGCATCTGGACCTGCTGGACGTCGTTGGTGGTCCGGGTGACCAAGGATGATGTGCCGAACCGGCCCACCTCCCTGGCGGAGAACTCCTGCACCCGGTTGAAGACCGCCGAGCGCACGTCACGGCCGAGCGCCATCGCGGTGCGGGCGCCGAAGTAGACGGCCCCGACCGCACAGGCGATCTGCATCAGCGACACTGCCATCATGACGCCACCGAGCCGCAGGATGTAGCCGGTATCGCCCTTGACCACGCCGTTGTCGATGATGTCGGCGTTGAGGGTGGGCAGGTAGAGCATGGCGAGGGTCTGCACGAACTGCAGCAGCACGACCAGCGCCATGGGCTTGCGGTAGGGGCGCAGATAGGCGCGTAGGAGTCGGATCAGCACACGAAGCTCTCAGAGATGATGACGGATGAGGCCACGGCTCCGGTCATCGGCCGACTGACGCCGCGACACGGTGGCGCGGGGGCCGCGGTCAGACCGCTCGCGCGGGCCCGGAGACCAGTATCCATGATCAGGCATAGCCTCGGTCAAACGCATGCAATGTGGGCGCCGCGGCGACACCCCGTGCTCAGACCCGCTCCGGGGCACCGACATCCTGGTCAGCGGGCTCGGGTTCAGCGCGCCGGCCTGCGGAGGGGATGGGCACGGCGCGGTGCAGGATCCGGAACGACAGGCCGGCCAGGAGTCCCCAGAACGCCGCGCCGATGCCGAATGGGGCGACTCCCGAGGCGGTGACGACGAGCGTGATGATGGCCGCGTCGCGCTGGTCCGGGTCCGCCACCGCCGCGTGAACGGCGGAGCCGAGCGCGCCCAGCAAGGCCAGCCCGGCGACGGCCTCGACGAGCAGCGGCGGCGAGGAGGCCACGAGTGACACCGCGAGACCAGCGGACAGGCCGAGCACGATGTAACCCGCTCCGGCGGTCACCGACGCGATCCATCGCCGGTCGGGATCATGGTGGGCGTCGGGTCCGGCCGCCAGTGCCGCGGTGATCGCGGCCAGGTTGACGGCGTGCCCGCCGAACGGTGCGCTGATCATGGTGGCCGTGCCGGTGCTCGCCAGGATGGGACGGAGCTTCGGCCGGTAACCATAGCTGGCGAGCACGCTCATCCCTGGCACGTTCTGCGATGCCATCGTGACGATGAACAGCGGGATGGCGATGCCGACGAAAGCGCCTGCGGAGAGGGTCGGTGCCGTCACGGTGATGGTCGGCCAGACCTGCGACCCGTGGGCCGTCCACGGCCGGCTGACAGCGATGGCGACGACGCTGACGGCCAACGCGGCGGGCACTGCCCATCGGCGGCTCAGCCGGTTCAGCACCACCCAGGTGACCACGACGGGGATGGCCTGCGCTGGGAACCGGGCGACCGCCTGGACAGGCGCGAGGCACAGGGGCAGCAGCACGCCGGCGAGCATGGCGCTGGCAAGGGGGACGGGGATCGCGTGCAGCCAACGCCCGAGCCGGCCGGACAGCCCGGCGAGCACGATCAGCAGACCGGTGACCAGGAAGGCGCCGAGTGCGTCACGGTATCCACTGCTGTGGCGCCCCGCGGAGACCAGCAGGGCGGCGCCGGGGGTGGACCACGCGATGCTTATCGGCATCTTGTAACGCAGGCCGAGGCCGATCGCGGTGAGCCCCATCATCACGCTCAGCACCAGCAGGCCGGAAGCCGCCTGGCGCTGGTCGGCGCCGACCGCGCGCAGCCCCGCCAGCACCACCGCGAACGAACTCGCGAAGCCCACGATCGCCAGCACCACCCCGGCCAGGACAGGCTGCACCATCCCCGGCGACCACCGTCCGCGCATGATCCCGCCTCCCCTTGTTCCATCGTTCCGTAAACGGAACACTGAGTCTGACATGTTCGTTCCGAATACGGAACGGTGGGGCGGGAGAATGACTCCATGCAGGAGCAGAAGCCGGCCTTTGCGGCCGAGGTCGGGCGGCGCATCCAGCGACTGCGCCACGCCCGCGGGCTGTCTCTGTCGGAGCTCGCACACCGGGCGGCCGTCGGCAAGGCGACCCTGTCGGGACTCGAGGCCGGAACCCGCAACCCGACCCTGGAGACCTTGTACGCGATCACGGCACAGCTGGAGGTGCCGCTCGCCAGCGTCCTCACCGACCCCGGCACCCGGACCGACCCCACCGAGGCCGTGCACGGTGCCGCCGTCTCGGCCACTCTCCTGGAGACCTTCGTTGACGCGACGGTCATCACCGAGCTCTACCGGCTGCGCATCAGACCCGGGCGGGTGCAGATCTCACCCGCCCACCCGCGCGGAGTCGTGGAATACCTCACCGTCTTCTCCGGCACCGCCCGCGTCGGCCCGGCCGACGACCCGATCGTGGCCGAGGCCGGCGACCACGTCCGCTGGGCCGCGGACGTTCCGCACCTCTACAGCGCCGACGACGGCGCGGACGTGCACGCCAGCCTGCTCATCCGCCACGGCGCCCCCGGCTGACGTCCCCGCGGTCAGACGGCCCTGCCGCGCAGGCGGCGATACCGGCGTACGAGGGCCAGCGTCGAGGCGTCGCTGTCACCGCCGGGTGGCTGCTCGTCGACCAGCGCGGGAGTGAGCTCGTTGGCCATCTTCTTGCCCAGTTCCACCCCCCACTGGTCGAAGGAGTCGATCCCCCAGATGGCGCCCTCGACGAACACGATGTGCTCGTAGAGCGCGACGAGCTGCCCTAGAACCCCGGGGGTGAGTTTCGGCGCCAGGATGGTCGAGGTGGGCCGGTTCCCCGGCATGACCTTGTGCGGGACGAGGTTCTCCGGAACGCCCTCCGCTTCGATCTCCGCCGCCGTACGGCCGAACGCCAGCACCGCGGTCTGCGCGAACAAGTTCGCCGACAGCAGGTCGTGCATCCCCTGACCGTCCGGCGCTGCGTCTTCGAAGGGCTCGGCGAACCCGATGAAGTCGGCCGGGACCAGCCGGGTGCCCTGGTGCAACAGCTGGTAGAACGCATGCTGGCCGTTGGTGCCGGGCTCGCCCCAGATCACCGGCGCCGTCGCCATGCCAACCGGCTTGCCATCGCGGCGCACGGACTTGCCGTTCGATTCCATGTCGAGCTGCTGAAGATAAGCAGGAAAACGCGCAAGGCGCTGATCGTAGGGGATGACGCCATGCGCGCCAAAACCCCAGACGTTGCGATACCAGACGCCGAGAAGTCCCATCAGCACAGGGATATTCTCCTGCAGCGGCGCGCTCTCGAAATGATCGTCGATCTCGTGACCGCCGCGCAGGAACTCATCGAAATTGCCGGGCCCGATGGCGATGGCGAGCGCCAGCCCGATGGACGACCAGATCGAGTAACGGCCGCCAACCCAGTCCCAGAAACCGAACACGCGATCTTCGCGAATGCCGAATTGCGCGACGAGATCGAGCTTGGTGGAAACCGCCGCGAAGTGATCGCCGACCGCCGCTTCGCCCAAAGCCGCCGCGACGCGGGCGCGCGCCGTCGCCGCATTGGCCATGGTTTCCTGCGTCGTGAAGGTTTTCGACGAGA
>JAOPYO010000175.1 GCA_025964575.1 Actinomycetes bacterium | reverse complement strand
GCCGACGGGCCTCCACGATCAGGGGTTCGAAGGTCTTGGGCAGCTCAGACGCGACGTCGTTGATCTCGTCGGTCGTAACCGCCTGCCCGAGCGCGAAGAACACGGCACGCGCGTGGCGTTCGGCGGTTTCGAGGTTTACGCCCTCGCGCTCGGCGACCCGGCGGAGGTACTCGTCCAGGTCGAAGGGCTCGGCGCCGGTCGTGGTGTGTAGCCACGGGGACATCTCCCCCGGCAACTGCTCGGCGAGATCGCGAGCCTGGCCCGCCGACAGCCGCTCCGCCAGCGTTTCCAATGCCGCGCGGGTGGCGCCCTCGGCCTCTTCGGCGCTGATACCGCCGGCCTCCCGTTGCACAATCTGGATGAAGCGCTCGTAATCCATTGCTACTCCTCCCCGAGCGCGCCCTTCGGCCCACGGAGCGAGTTTCACCAAGGACGCCGCAGGGGCGCAGCCCGCAGACGCTGGAACTGAAAGCCCGTCACCAACGGTCGGAACAAAAACCTGAAAACGGTCAGGCCGTCAGACGAGACCGGACTAACTCCCTACCCGGCCCGCCGGTGCCGAAAACCTTGTCCACGTCATGCGATGTAGGCTCAATACCAGGGCCCCGACATAGTGGCGTGATGTCCGGTTTGGGCTTGTCTGGCGAGCTGGAGTAGCAGAACAGACACAATTCCCAAGATCAAATGGGTGTCGAGTCCGTGGTCGCTATGGAAGATCGTGCCTGCCTTCTTGTCATCTCTGATCGTCCCTGCCCTGAGCCAGCCGACCGAGCTTCCCGATCTTGACTGTTGTTCAACCGGTTGCCGAGCCTGTTGCACTATCTGGTGTGGGTCCCCGACCCGCGTGGCCGGCGGGGTGTCGGTCACATGCCGGTGTCGTTGCTGGGAGCCTGGCCGCTGCCGCGGCGCTAGCGGGATCGCGGGGTTCACCGCGATCATCCCGCAGGTCTGGGCGACGTTCGGGGTCCGCCGTGATCCTTTAACCCGAAGGTTCGAGCCGCCGGACGAGGCCACCATCCGCCGGGTGGTCGAAGACGTCCACGCCGACGCGCTCGATGCAGCGATCGGCTCCTGACTGACCTTGTCGGTGCCGAAAACTCGGCCACGTATGCGACCTGGGAGTATTCGTGGAGGAGGCCACCGAGCCGGTCTCGTCGGATGACCTTGATCTCGGCGTCGACGGGTTTGGGGAGCGCTCGGAGCGGGCTGGCTTGGTTCAGCGCCCGGTGTGGCCGGTGCCCGTTGAAGTAGGTCTCGTATGCGGCGAGGACCTTGCGCAGGTGCGCGGCATTGACGATGAGGATCCGGTCGAGGAGCCCACGCCGTACGCTGCCCACCCAGCGCTCCATGTTCGCGTTCGTCCGGGGGGCCTGCGGAGCCGTGAGCACGATCCGGATGTCCTCGGCGCGGAACACTTCGTCGAACATCGCGGTGAACTTCGCGTCTCGGTCGCGGATCAGAAACTTGAACTCGGTGATGCGGTCGCTCAGGTCGGGCATCTGGTTCACAGGATAGGGAGCACGGCGAGGTGTCTCCTGTGTGGGAGATCCTTTTCCGTGCTCCCCTCCTCCGAACCACGCGGGCATCTTTCGATGCACGTAGCTCTCCAGTGACTATGCCGCTTTGGTGACAGGGGTCGCGTGGATGGTGTCGTGGCAGGGCGCGCAGACCACGAGGGTCTTGCGGTGCATCTGGGCCATTTTCGCCGCCCACGCGGGCTGGTCTGGTCCGATTTGCCCGAGGCTGGTGAGTTTGCGGACTTGGTGGATGATCACCTTGCCCGGGTGGCTGCACAGCTCACACCGCCGGGTGAGGAGCCGGTGGATCAGCTCTTTACGGGGGTGTGGGGGCCGGGCGGGGACGCGGTCGGTTAGGCCTCTACCGGCACTTCCCCGGCAAGGAAGACCTTGTCCTCGCCTATCTGAACGAGGTCGACCGAGCTATGCGGGGTCAGGCGTACGAGGCCGTCGCCGCCGGACTCCCGGCCGCCGACACCATCCGGGCCCTCAGCAAGTCCATCGGCCAGGGCATTCAGTCCCCCGGCTTCCGGGGATGTGCCTTCCTCAACGCTGCCGCCGAGTATCCCGACCCCGAGTCCCCGGTGCGCAAGGCCGTGCTCGCCCACCGCCAATGGTTCCTGGAAACCGTCACGGAACTGCTGGCCAAGATCCAGGAGACCGGCGCCGAGCCCGCCGCCCGCCACTTGGTGATGATGCGCGACGGCGCCATGGCCGCCGGCTGCCTGTTCGACCCGGTGCTGATCTGCGAGACCTTCCTGCGCGGGGTCGAGAGGCTCCTGCAGCTTTATGCCGCCACCGACTACAGCGGACCGGCGGGCGCCTGAAGCCGCAGGCCTACGCGCAGGAATGAAGCGGTCGAGCCCCTGCCGGCGGTTGCCGGCCGGATCTCACGGCGCGGCGGCGGTATTTTCCTCACAGCCGTTCTGGCTGACCTGGCATGACGGTCGGCCTGTGCGATGCCAGAAGTCGTACAGTGAACCGCGGGCCTGGGCCACCGCGTCGGTGGGGGACGATCCGCCGGATCCTGGCCGCGGCCGGACTGGGCCCGGCGCCCCGCCGGCCCTCTCCGACCTGGCGGCAGTTCTTCACCGCCCAGGCCGAAGGGATTCTCGCTTGTGACTTTCTGCACGTGGACACGGTGTTCCTCAAGCGCCTGTACGTGTTCTTCGAGATGGAGATCCAGACGCGTCGTGTCCATATCCTCGGCGTCACTGCGAACCCGACGGGGGCATGGA
>JAOPYO010000169.1 GCA_025964575.1 Actinomycetes bacterium | reverse complement strand
AACCCGTACAGGCGTCATTCCAGCATAGGAATGAACAGCCCAATCGCGTTCGAGGAGCTCTACGAGCCCTCAGACACGACCTCATGACCCCACACCGTCGGTGGCCGTGGAACGGGGGGAACCTCACGGCAGGACACGCGCCTACGAACTCGCCAGACGAAACGAGTTCCCCTGCAAGGTCATCCGCATCGGCACCAGCTACCGGGTCGTCACCGCAGACCTCCACCGGATCACGGGCATCGGCCCGCTGGCTCCGGGCCCCGCTCAGCCAGAAGGGATTCGACAATCCTGGAGATATCGGGTCGAACCGTAGGTAGCTGAAGACGGAAGAGGCCGGTCTCAAGATCATGGGACCGGCCTCTTCGCTTCTAGATCGACCGTTGGGCGATGTCCAATTGCCGATCCCGCTCAGGCCGCTGACCTGCTACTTCGTGATGCCCCGGGTTCCATGATCGCGTTCAATCTCAGTGACAGAACAGTGATAGAAGATCTTGGGAGCGCTCTTGCTCGAACGCGATCATGCGTCTGACCTGGTAAAACGCTGGAGCGGGCGACGGGAATCGAACCCGCGTAGCCAGTTTGGAAGACTGGGGCTCTACCATTGAGCTACGCCCGCGTGCCCCGAGCCGGTGCGGGTTCCCCTACACTTGGCCAGTGCCACTCGCGTAGCGTACCGGTTTCTAGGGGTACTTCGCGAAGCGGTATGCGGGGTGTGGCGCAGCTTGGTAGCGCGCGTGCTTTGGGTGCACGAGGCCGTGGGTTCGAATCCCGCCACCCCGACAGGTTTTTGCAGGTCACAGCCATGATCATCTGCTAGATGATCATGGCTGTGATCGTCTGTCACCCATTTGTCCCTGGGATCTGGCGTGATCACCGTTCATACGGCGGTATGGATCAGGCCTTAGGGGGACCGTCGCGGACAACGCCGAGGAAACGTTCGAGGTCGGCGGTGGCAACCCGGTAGGTGCTGGCTATCTTGATCACTCGGCAGGGGAATCGGTCCTGCTTGGCGAGTTTGTACGCCAGCGTGCGGCTGATGCCGAGGGCCTGGGCGGCGGTCTCGATGCCGACGACGCAGGGCAGGCTGCGGAGCTGGTCAGTGCTGAGCGGTTCCATGGTTGTTCCTCCGGTGGGTGCCGGGTGTGACCGGCGTTGATGGCGGTACGGAGCGTTCGGAGGCGAGCAGGTCGCCGAGGCTGATCGGGAAGTCGTCGGCCGCGAGCTCTGTGGGTGTGCGCGCCTGGGTGAGGTGAGATGCGTCTGCCTGATGGGCGGGCCGTTCGGCCGGGCGGTCGGGTTTGAGGTGCCTGGTGGAGATCGGCGGATCGTTCATCCATAGGTCGGTCGGCAGTTCGCTGGATTCGATGAGGTTGGCGATGACCTGGTCTGGTTCCAGGTCGCCGGTGCCGAGCCAGCCCGTGGTGCCGTCAAGGACGGTGATCTCGCCGTTGTCGTGGCGTTCGATCTGTTCGGCGACCCAGCCGAGGATGGTCACCGGATCGGGATAGATGATCCATGGCCCCTCATGCGCCTGTACGACGACCATCGGGACGTCCTCGACGCCGTGCCCTCTGCCGTCTTCGACGTAGCCGTCGGCGCGGAGGTCGAGGAAGACCTCCGCTCGCTTGGCGGCTTCGACGACGTCGGTGGGCCGGGTCATGCCGGGGTCTTCCCACCACCGGGTCACCGGGCGTCTCCCGCGGTAGGGCTCCCGGTTCGGGCTTCCGCGCTGTCAGGTGTCGGTAACGTGCTGGGCGCCGGTCCGGGCATGCCGCTGGGCGCGGTAGCCGGCTCCTTGGCGGCGCTTGGGATCGGGCTGTTCGGGTTGGTTCTCGTCATCGTTGCTGTGCTCCTCGGATCGATGAGGTTGGCGCAGCACGTCGCGGACCGCTTCCCAGGAGTACCGGAAGTCCTTGCCAGTCTTGAGCGCTGGGATCTGTCCCGCGTTGGCCATCCGGCGAACCGTCTGCGGTGAGAGCCCGAGCTTGATCGCGAGTTCCTTGGTGGTAAGCACGTCAGGATCCCGGTCTTGGCCTTCGGTCATGTGAGTTCCCTTCCTAGAGCGGATGCGGCGTGCTGTTCGCAGTGATGCTGCCAGCTCTCGAGACAGGTAGCACTCTTTGACACTGCTTTCGCTCCAAACCTTTGCCTCCCAGCGTGGATCGTCCCGAGGTGTCGGGTAACGGAGGACTCCTCTGGCTTTGTCGATGACGAGCAACAGCGTTTGTAGGTGAGTTCGGGCAGCGCTTGTCGGTCGGTGGGCCGAGAAATGTTGATGAGTTCTGACAGCGCTCGATGTTCGTGGAGGGGCTCGGGGTGCTGCTTCGAGCGCACCAGCCGACGTTGACGGCGCCGAGGGCGGCTTGAGCATGGTCGAAGCAGGTCAGCGTCAGCCGTGGTGGTCGGTGCGGTCAGCTTTCCGTCGGCGCTGGAGTGTGGCGGTGCAGGCGGCGATGAGGCCGAGGGTCAGTGTGGTGGTGGCGGAGAGCAGGAGGGTTTGGCGTGCACCGAGAGCGGCGACCAGCGGGCCGCCGAGCATGGTGCCCAGGGGTGTGGACAGCACGGTGACTGCAGCGTTGGCTGCGAGGACCTGTGGCAGGAGCGCGGCAGTGGTGGTGCGCTGGAACAGCGCCAGCGAGGTCGACATGTAGGGGCCCCAGGTCAAGCCTGCGATCGCGAACGAGGTCAGGGCGAGGCCGGTGGGGGCGGCCAGGCCCAACGGCAGCATGGCGGTCCCGAACCCCAGCACGATGCCGATGACGGTCGGCCATAGTGACCAGCGGCGCAGGTAGCCGGCGGCCAGCCCGCCGATGACGGCACCGATCCCGAACGCGGTGTAGTAGGCGCCGAGCAGGGTCGCCGAGCCGTGCAGATCCTGGGTGATGTGGATGGGCAGCGCCACCAGGACCGGCCCGAAGAGGAAGAAGAACGCGAAGGTGAGCGCGAGCAGGCCCAGCAGGGTGCGGTCGTGGCGGATCACCGCGAAGCCGGCGGCGCGGGACGCGCCGTCGGCGACTGGATCGGCTCGGCCGACGCGCGGCAAGGCCAAGCGGTAGGTGGCCGCCAGGACGGCGAAGGTGGCGGCGTCGATGGCGATGACGGCGGCCGCACTGCTCCAGCCGATCAGAATTCCGGCCAGCGGAGGGCCGGCGATGGTGGCCAGCTCGGTGATGGTGGTGAGCACGGCGTTGGCCGGGAGGTGATGTTGTTCGGGGAGGAGTTCGGCGATCAGAGTGTAGCGGCCAGCCGATCCCCAGGCGTGCAACAACGACGACACCGCCAACAGAGCGACGTAAAGGCCGATGCTCAACGCCCCGAGCGCGTAGGTCACGGGGATCGCTGCCAGCGCGCCGGCCCGCAGGATCGCGTCCCAGCCAGCCAACTGTGCCCCGTTGCGACCGCGCAGGAACCGGCCGAACACCAGCGCGCCGGCCGCACTGGGCAGGGTGTAGGCCGCCACCGCGATCGCCACCCACGTGCCCTGCTGCCCGCCGGGCGCCAACTGCAACGCCAGCCAGGTCACCGCGACCAGGGCCATGCCATCACCGAGAGCGGACACCGCCAGCCCGGGAAGCACCCGCCGCAACAGCGGGTGAGTGACCACCGGCCAATAGGGCGAAGACCGGGGGAACCGGCGGGTCACGGTTTGAGGGCTCATCCGGCAACCTGACACCGCAATCATGATCGCGATCAACGATTCTCACGTTCAGCGCAATCAGCTCACAGCCGAAGCCGGATCACTCTGCGGCGTCACCTGCGGTCGAGCAGGCAGCCTGCCGATCGATGGAGTGTGCCGCATATCCTCCGGTTTCACTGGACGTCAGCGGTCCGTGAAAAGAGCACGGCCGATGGTGACGATGCCCTCGACCTCACGCTCAACGCAGCCGCCTGGGACGAGGAGATCCCTGACATACTGCAGGATCCCGAACCACTGCGCCCGCCATCTGAAGGTGCTCCTGCACCTGGCCATGGCCGAACTCGTGCCCGGACCCTCCACGTAGCAGCCACAACATGGCCTCCCTGCCATGGCAAGCGACGATGGTGAGTGCCCCGAACTCCCCTGCCCGATCAGCTTTACATGGCTACGTACTCGGACCCATACGCCGACAGACGTTGACGTTTGTAGTCGAGCGTGCGGAGGAACCCGGTGCCACATTGGTGGTGTCGGTGCCTACGCCCACCCGGGGCACTGGATGTCACTAGCCACGGTCGCCATCCGGCCGGACATCGGGCAAGGGGCCATCCGCACCGCGCTCGCCCGAGGTTTGCAGCCTGCCGGGTCGGGCACATTGGCCAGGCTTGCGGATCAGAACGGCGCCGCTGGTTCGGGCTATGTCGCCTTGGCGGCTCGGACGGCAGCTGGAACCTGCTGGAGATACATGCGGAATCCTTCTGCTTCCGACTCGAACCCCAATGCCGTGTAGAGACGGTGAGCGCCGTCGGTGGCGTGGCGCTTGTGAGACAGAAGTTGGACTTTGTTGCACCCTGCGGATCGCGCGTCGCTGAGGAGTCGGCGCATGATCGCAGTGGCGGTGCCCTTGCGGCGATGGCCGACCGCAACCACGACGCCTTCCACGAACGCGGTCGGAGCACATTCGTATGTCACGTTCGGCATCGTCATCAGTGTCGCCGTCCCAACGGCCTGCCCGTCGATCTCGGCGAGGTAGACGATGAGATCGTCGGATCGCATCATGCGTATCCACGTGTGCTGCTCGCGATCCGAAACGGGTCTGGGGGAGCCGGCTGCGGAGTGGAGCCTGGCGTGCACTCCCAGGACCGCGAGCAGATCTTCCTGGTGAGCCGTTCGGACGGTGCAGCCTGCGTCTGCGTCGATCATTCAGTCAGCATGCCCATTCCGGACGGTGCTTGCTAGGTCGGGAACCCGAGAAGATCCACCGACTACTCAGGTTGAGCGCGCATTCACCCCGCTGAGCAGGGACGGGACAATGGGCCTGACACCAGGCGCAAATCACCGATGTGCCTGTCGATGGCGGACTCGCAGCCGACAGAGAATTTATCCCGTGATTTCTGTATCACCGGCTGTTTTTCAGTCCGCCATCGGCCTTCTCATGATGGCCAGTATGTGTGGTGCCGTTGCGTCCATTCGGTTGGCTGAACGACGCTCCTTGTTCGGCCACCGGCAGCGAGCAATAGTCATCCCTTAGATATCTCCGGACCCAGCGGGGTCCGGAGATGGGAGGGACCGGGCGCGGTCCAGGAAATGGGGGATGATCGGCGATGGACAACCCTGTGGGCGAGATGGGCGGCCGGGCGAAGGTACCGGCACGCAGGCGGAAGAGGCGTGCCGAGCGCCGTACCTTCGCGGTTCAGATCTGGCTGAGCAGCGACGAGTACACCCTGTTGAGGAGCAGCGCGGCCGAGTGCCGCATGGCGACGGGAGCGTTCGCTGCGGAGACATTGATCGGGGCGTTAAGGAACGGGCCGTTACCGGGCTCCCTGGTTCCGCATGACGTTCTGGTGGCATTGAATCGCGGGTCGGGCGAGGCGTACCGGATCGGAGCCAACTTCAATCAGGTCGTCGCCAAGCTCCATGCCACCGATCGGCTCACCCCGGATATCACTGCGTATTCAGTAGAGATCGTCCGGATCCTGCGCAACCTCGAAGCGATCGCAACCAAAATCGCGGCGTCCATCGCCGGTGATGCAGGTTGATCGGCAAGGTGACGCGGGGCAGAAAGGTCGCCCGGGATTCTCTACTACTTGTACGGGCCAGGACGCCAGAACGAGCATCGTGATCCGCATCTGGTGGCCGCATGGCGTGACCCGGCCGACCTGGAACCACCGATCCACCCGAGCGGCAAGCGTGACCACCGGTACCTTTGCGCCCTGCTGGATCAGACGGTGACCGCGCTCGGTCCCTACAACCACGCTCAGCCGGTATGGCACTGCTCGCTGCGAGCCGCCCCGGAGGATCCGATCCTCTCCGATGACCAGTGGGCCCAGATCGCGGGCGAGTTCATGCACGGGATGGGCCTGGCCCCGCACGGCGACCACGGGGTCGTGCGGTGGGTCGCGGTCCGGCACGCCGACGACCACATCCACATCGTGACCACCCTCGCCCGCGAGGACGGGACCCGGCCCGACATCTGGTGCGACTACGACCGGGTGATGAACGTGTGCCGGACGATCGAGGGGCGGCACGGCCTGCGGGTAGCTCCGGCCGGGGATCGTACGGCGCCGAAAGCGCACGTTCGAGGAACGCCAGGCGATGTACGACGACGTGGCCCGCGCGGCCACTTACGCCACCGACCAGATTCGTCGGTTCGGCCGGTTCGGCCGGTTCGATCCGGCCCGCGCGGCCGACGCGGCGTGGGCCGCCTCCGATGTCCTTCATACTGCCGCCTAGGCGCTCGGCAATCCGCATCTGCGTGCCGCGGTGGACGCCTACGACCGTGCTGCCCTCATCGAGGACCGGACGAGCCGCACCCTGCTCCAGTTCCTCACCCAGCTCAAGGCGTTGGTCGACGCGGTCGTTGGGCTTCGCGCTTTGTAACACCGGGACGCCCAGGCCTCCGCAGCCGCCCGGGCGAGCCGGCACCTGCCAGGCAGTGACTCCCAGGCCCGCCCGGCCGAAGAAGCCGCCGCCTTCATGCGGCTGGCCTCGGCTGACTTCCCGATGGACATCACGGAGTCCCTGCAGATGCGGCAGGCCACCATCGACCAACGGCAACCGTCTCGTGGGCCGAGCCCAGGACGCTCACGTCCTCCCGGACGGTAACGCTGACATCTTGGATCACCGCCACCGACATGAGTGGGCGTCTATGCGCCGGTACCAGCAATCTTGCGGTCCGTCCGTTGGGCGGCCTAGGGCTGCTCGCAGAGGATGTGGGATCTGCGGAAGAAGGTGCTGGAACCGGTCGAGGCAGTAAAGGATTTGCTACACTCCAGGAGTGGATGAGTGGGAGATCCGTGTCACCAACGAGCTGCTCGCCTGGACCAACGCTTTGGACGAGAGGTCCAAGGCTCCGGTGGTTGATGCCATCGACCGGCTGGCCGAGGCGGGTCCGGGGCTAGGTCGTCCGCTCGTGGACAGGCTCGAAGGCTCGCGGGTCCACAACCTGAAAGAGCTGCGTCCGGGCTCAGCCGGCCGTTCGGAGATCCGGATCTTGTTCGCGTTCGACCCGTGGCGCTCGGCCATCTTGATACTGGGCGGGGACAAGTCGGGTAACTGGTCGGGTTGGTATCGGCAGGCCATTCCCCGTGCCGAAGACCTGTACGAGGAGTACTTGAAGGAACGCCAGGCGGAGGAGGAGCAGCGATGACGAGTTTTCCGAAGTGGAGTGATGTCCGCGCCGACGTTGTCGCCGGGGCCGGCGGCGAGGAGGGTGTGACCGAGGCCCGCAAGCGTAACCAGGCCTACATCGACGGCCACCGGCTTGCCGACCGCCGAAAGACGCTCGGGCTGTCGCAGACCGACGTGGCCGACCGGATGGGCGTGACCAAGAGCCGGGTGTCGCAGATCGAACGCGGGGACGTGTCCACCGTCGAGGTCATCGCCCGTTACGTCCAAGCCATCGGCGGGCGACTCCAGATCTCGGCAGTGTTCGGCGACGACCTGTACATCCTGCGGGGCACCGACACCCACGCCGCCTGACCCGCCCCCCAGGCCGCCGCTGGCCGAAGAGGTTGCGCGTTCATGCGGCTGGCTTCGGCTGACTTCCTGATGGACATTCACGGAGTCCCTGGAGGTTCAGCAGGTCACCGTCGACCAACGCAACGGTCTTGTGGGCCGAGCCCAGGACGCTTCACCGCCCCGGGCGGTAACGCGGCCATCCAGAGTTCGGCCCGTGCCGCTGATGCCCCCAACCGACGCCTCTGCTGAGCCAGCGTCTTACCGCGGCGGTATTTCAGTCCTCAGGTCGGCCAGAATCTCCCGGATCATGCCGGGACCAGGCCAGTCGGCGACCGGTTCGCACGACTGCTTGCCGTCGACTGGCGGCGTGGCAGCTCTCATCCGGCACCAAGTGATCTTGCCGCCGATCCGCGAGGGGTACCAGTTCCACTCCTCGCTGAGGGCCTCCACCAGCTGGAGTCCGCAGCCATGCTCATCGAGGGCATCAGCTGCGCCCCGGACCGGAGGGACGCCGGAGGCGTCCCATACTTCGATGTAGAGGTCGCCCTTGGTGATGCGGAGCAGGAGCAGGACGGTGGCCAGGCGCTGGTCGTACAACTGCGCGTAGGACGTCGGAGTGATCGTGGCGCCGGTCGCCTCGATGGAGTTGGTGACCAGCTCGCTGACCAGGATCTCGACATCATGGACCAGCTCGTCCAGGCCCCAGAGACGCAGTTGATGCCGGGCGAATCGACGGGAGTTGGAGACAGCACTCGGCAGGGCCGCCAGCCGCAACTCCGCGATCGGATCGGTTGAGCTGGGAGGGGACGGACAGAGCTGCTGCCCTCGCGGGCCAGCATTCAGCGGTACGTGCGCTGGTACGAGGCGGGCGAGCACCATCCAGGTGACCTGTACGGAGAGCTGTACTGCCGTGTGTTCGGGCTGACCCGTGAGGCGCTCTTCGGCACGCCCCCCGTGGTGGGACAGAACACCGGTCGGCTGCCCACCGAGCACGACGCCATCGACATGGTGTCGTGGATCACCGCCACCAACACCTCAGACGACGCGATCGAGCACTTCCTTCGAGGAGCATCGGAACTGGCCGAAGCCCACACCCGGCTCCCGGCCGGCGAACTGCTTCCCGACGTCATCGGGCTCTACCGGCAGGTCCAGGCCCAGCTACGTACGGGGCGGCAGCGGTTCCGGCAGACCCGGGACCCGTTCCGTGCCGAAGCCGACTTGCTCGCGCACGCGTGCTTGCTGCTGGGCGACCTCCGTCACGACCGGGCGGCCGTAGCGTACGGCGCGACAGCGGCCCTGTGCGCCCAGGAGGTCGGCGCCAGCCAGGCCGTTGCCTTGAGCGCACAGGCGAAGACCGCGCGGTGGCGGCGCCGGTACGCGGAATCCTCGGAGCTGGCGGCTCGCGGATACAGGTGCAACCCGGCGACACCGATCCGTATCGTGCTGGCCTGCCAGGAAGCCAACGCCGCCGGGCTCTTGGGTGACTTCAGAAGGGCGCGCGAAGCACTCCACCGCGCCGAAGAGGCCGCGAACAGTCCGCTCGCCCCGGACTCGGGATCATCAGCGTGGTCGTGCCCCACACCGCGCCGGGCGCTCTACGCCCTCTCGGCCGCGATCCAGTCCGGCGATCCGGACGGGGCGCTGAAGGCCGCCTCGCTGGCGGACGCAGGATGGGCCGCTGGCGATCCGTGGGTCGCCGGTACGTGGGCGCAGGTACGCGTCGGGGCCGGGATCGCGCACGTCATGAAAGATGCCCTTGATGGGGCCGCGGAACAGATCGCTCCCATGCTGACCTTGGCACCCGAGTTGCGCATGGCCACTGTCACCGGGTACCTGGAGACCATGGACGTACGCTTGCGCCAGCGCCGATTCCGCAACAGCGCGCTGGCCCTGCGGCTGCGCGAACAGATCCAGGAGTTCAACGCCGCCGCGCTACCCACTCAGCCCGCCGAGGACAACCCATGAGCCCGATGCCGGTCGACATGGCCGACCGCTGGGCCGACCGGCGCGAACCAGCGCCCGGCGAAGGACTCCTGTACTGGCACATACTGCTTCACGATCACCCGCCGGTGCAGGCGTTGGCCAGACGAGCTCAGGACCGGCTCCCCGCCTTCCCCGGACTGCACCTGGTGCCGAGCAAGTGGCTGCACATCACGACACTCGTCGTCGGTCCGACCGATGCGATCACTGCGGAGCAAGCCGACAGCATGGTCGCAGAGGCTGCCCGCCTGCTGGCCGGGATACCGCCGATCAACGTCCGTTTCGGGCGGATCCTCTACCACCCGCAAGCGGTCATGCTGGGTGTGAAACCCGGCAGGGCCCTCGACCCGGTCTTCCACGCCGTACGGGCCGCGACCCGTCACGCGACGAGCCGCGACGGCATCGTCGATCACCAGCCTTGGACACCACACGCGACCTTGGCGTACAGCACTCAAGTTCAGCCGGCAGCGCCGATCATCGCTGCCCTCGGACGCGAGCTACCGAACTGCGAGACAAACATCGGCTCGGTCAGCCTCGTCGCCCAGGAAGGTCCGGAACGGCTCTGGGACTGGCACCCCATCGCGACGATCCCCTTCGGAAGCCCGCCTAGCCCGATCCTCAACGGGACTGTCTGATTTTCTGTGGGCAGGGCGGTGATCATTGGTTAGTTGAGGGTGATGCGGTCGCCGTAGTAGAGCGACAACCAACAGCGCGTTCAGCGCGGTCTTCCACCCGGGGGTCTTGCCGGGGCCCCGGCGTTTTAACCTTCGGGGCGCGGTGTCCGGTTTGACTGTTGGTGCTTGTGGGGGGGGTGGCCCGAGCTGGCAAGAGAGCGCGGCTTCTGATGACCGAGGTTCGCCCCCGGGGGGGAACCTCACAGCTGCGATTCCACCGCCCGTTGGGAGATGATGATGCGTTCGCGGTCCCGGGTGACGGCGGCCAGCTCGGCTGTCAACGTCGACGACGCCGGTTCCCGGCGGATGTGGCCCACCTGGTCGGTTCAGCGAGGTGGACACGATGCACGGTCGCCCTCTCGGGCATTTCGTCCCCTACCGTCATCGACGAGATAGGCGCTGTTCAGCGGGCGAAGGTGATCTTCCTCTCAGGACCCCTGACCGCCTGGGTCTGCCAAACTTAAGTTGACAGGCCCGGCCCTTACAAAGCCACACCTGGACAGATACCCCCGTCCAATGGGGGAACGTCAGCCGCAAGTGTTCGTCAAGTGGAACGTCAGGGCGCTCCTGAGTTACTTACTCAGCGTCTGAGCGCCTCTTGAGGTTCGATGCGGGCTGCTCGGAGTGCGGGATAGAGGCCCGCAAGGAGTCCAGTGGCTGCGCCAATGAAAGGTGCCGGTGCGACTGTCATGGGATCGAGAATGGCGGTCCAGCCTTGGACGAGTGCGACCGTAATGACAGTAGCTACAGCGAGGCTGGTGCCGAGCATGCCGCCGAGAAGGCCCAGCGCGACGGATTCGGCAAGGAATTGGCTAGCAATGTGGCGAGATCGGGCGCCCAAGGCTCTGCGGAGACCGATTTCACCCGTCCGTTCCAGTACCGCGACGAACGTGGTGTTGGCGATTCCGACGGTTCCGATGATCAGGCAGATCGTGGCGAGAACGAGGAACAGGCCGGTGAGGTCGGTGGATACCTTGTCTCGCAGACTATGCGGGTCGGGTGGCGGTACGACTGCCAGTGCTGCAGGGTTGTCCGGGCGCAGTGCAAGGGGGGCTTGGCGAGCGATAAGTTTTGCGGCACCGAGCTGGGTGTGAATGAGCATTTGTGCGCCACCTGATGAGCCAGGGGACCCGTAGAACCGCTCAGCGGTACCTCTAGGGATGATCACCCCCAGCAGCATTTCGGGGAGCTGGGCGGTGTCACCGATGATTCCAATCACTGTGAACGCGGTGCCATTGATGAACAGGGCAGGCTGTGTGTCGAGCTGAGTGATGCCCAGGCGCTGACTGAGTGCCCTTCCGATGACACAGACCGGTTCACCGCGCGCGTCATGGAAGGCATCGAAGAGGACCCCGTGGGTGGGGAGGGCCTGTATCGCGGGCAGAAGTCCAGGGGAGGCGGCGAACACTTTGGTCGTGGAGCCGATATCAGCAGACGAACCCGATTGTGTGGTAGGCGAGGTACCGATGATGGGAACGTTGTTGAAGTTGACCGGCCACCACACCCCAGCAGCCACGGCACCGTTGAGCCTGGTGATCCGCTGGTCGGCATCTGCTGGGAAGTCCGACAGACCGGTGCCTTCACCAGTTTCGTCTGCGCCGGTACTCTGGCCGGTGTCGGCGCCGTCTGTCGTGGTGCTGGTGGTGATAGTAACAGTGGTCGCGGCCAAAACGGTGAACTGGTGGCCGATTTGGCCAGATGCTGTAGCTGTCAGCCCGAGGATCGCCACGAATGCTCCGACACCGAGGACGGTACCGAGCATGGTGAGGACGGAACGGCCGGGGCGTTGGATGATTCCGGCGAGCGCTTCAGCCAACAGATCTCTACGCGCGAGTCTGGACGGCTCAACATCCGTACGCCAGTTGCGTGTGCTCCTCCCAGACTTCACTTGGCTATGCTCTGGCGTGGTGCCGATTGGAGGAGACCGTCGCGGATGGTGACGGTCCGCTGAGCCTGCGCAGCGACCCCGTTGTCATGGGTGATAATAATGACGGTCTGGCCTTCGCCGTGGAGTCGCCTGAGCAGTTCCAGGATGGTGGCGGCGGTCTCGGTGTCCAGGTTCCCGGTCGGCTCGTCACACAGCAATAGGCTCGGGGCATTGACCAAGGCACGGGCGATCGCGACCCGCTGTCGCTCACCGCCCGACATGGTGGTCGGAAATGCGTCGGACCGATGAGCCAGTCCGACCTGCGCCAACGCGATACGGGCCTGCTGGAAGCGCCGGTCACGGCGATAGGGGCCGTACATCTGCGCGAGCATGACGTTCTCGGTTGCAGATCGATAGGGCAACAGATGGAACGCCTGGAACACGAATCCGATCTTCTGACCACGCACCGCTGTGCGTTCCGCCTCCCCGATGGAAGCGACATCCACCCCGTCCAGTTCGTAGACGCCGGCGGTGGGCCTGTCCAGCAATCCCAGCAGGTTCAGCAACGTCGACTTACCAGATCCGGATGGACCGACCACCGCCACATACTCGCCGCGCCGTACGGTCAGGTCAGCGCCTTTCAGCGCGGTCACCGGAGGCGGCCCCGCAAAAATGCGTTGCACATTCCGCAAAACGATCGTGGGAGCTATCTCAAGGCCATCGGCTAGGCTGTTCAACGGCCGGTCACCACCTTGTCGCCCTCTCGCAGTCCCTCGCTGCCAATGGGGGTGACCTGCACCAGTCCGTCAGCGGATATGCCCGCTCGCACCTGCACCCGCCGGAGGTTCCCATCATGGCCGAACACAGTGACCGAGGTGACGCCGTCTGTGGCGGAGGTGATCGCCGATTGTGGAACCGCAAGAACGGGACCGGCTGTCGCCGCTGCGCTTATCGTGAGCCGCACATCCTGACCGGCCAGTGACCGTTTCCAAACATGGACCGGGTCAATGGTCACTGGGACATACGGCATCCCGGGGCTCTGACCTGGAGTGGTCCCACCGGCGGCCGGGCCCTCTGCTGTACCGCCCTGAGCACTGGTACCGCCATCCTGGGTGCCTGTGCTGCTTTGGCCCGGCAGGACCACCTTGCCAACGCTGGCGACTGTTCCTGCCGTGTGATCACCAGTGATCTCCGAAAGCACATCCACCCGCTGCCCAGGTTTTACCGTATCCCGCCGTGACGGATCCAGTTGAGCGGTCAACTGCAGCCCGCCCGTCGACAATGTCACCAACGTGCCCGATACCTTGTCGCCCACTCGCGCCGATATTCCCGCGAGCACCGCAGGAAACGACGGAACGAACATCACTTCCGACATCGGCAGAAGCACCTTTGACCGTCGCTTCTGCTGTCGCTTCGAGGACGATCCGGGTTGTCCATTCGCGACCCCGCCGCTGCTGTCACCGGCCGCCACAGCCTGGCTGGGCACCGGGTAACCAATGTATGTATACAAGCGCCGTACTGCACCGGCTGTTCCGGCACCGAACGTCCCGGAGCTATCGCCCCCGCAGTTATAACCCGCACCGGCTAGTGCCTGCTGCAACTGCACTATGTCCGGGCCTGACACGCCTTGGATCAGATCCCGGATCGCCGGTACCTTACCCTTCAACACGATAATCGGGCGATAGGACACCTCTACCACAACCTGACCAGGCCGGATCTTTGCTCCGCCACGCCGCACCAGCTTCGAGACCACCAGGTTTCCACTGGTCCGACCGGACCCACCCGGTGCCTGGGCAGAGGTCGGAGTGAACGACACTGAACCCTGCGTGGCGAACGTCCCACGGAACACGACTGTTGAGCTCAGCTTTTTCGATACCACGGCCTCCGTCATAACGCTCGCCTTCGGCGCACGTGAGTCCGCAGCCACCTGTGCCGGCGACTTGACGAACGCAGACGCTACAAGGCCTCCGGTTGACATCATGGCTGTGCCACATGCCACGATGAGCAAAATCCGCTGCCGTCGCGCGAGCACCGATTCCGATCTTATAGGAACATCATTTACGGAATCAGCTGGAGCAAAAGCTGGTCCCTCCTCCACCACCTCATCACGAGATCCAGAACCCGCCAACACATCGGGATCATCATGCACCGTACTGGACCGCCAGTTGCTCAAGCTTTTTTGTACTGAGGGCGAGCTCCGCCTTCATCTTGCCCAGAGCTTCCGCATTCCTCTCAATATCTAGATTCTCATACTCTGATTCTATTGCGAACTCTATTCCCAAAAGATTCGTCTTGAGCTTGCAGTCGATATCCGTAATCGCAATCTTGATTTCGTTTGGACTGACGCCGAAATGATTAGGATCCCACCTCGGGTCCCCCGCGGCCTGGAATGGGTCGGCATAAGAATAGCCATTGGACTTCATGCATGCCGACCATCGAGAAAAGACCGCGAGGACGCGTGAATCGGACTGGGATCGCGTGAAGTTATCTTTATCGATGCGCTGAAGCAACATGTGTTCATCGGACCGTGAAGTGGCAGCGTCGCGAACTCTATCCGCCTCCCCCACGCAGCCGCCCTGCGGGATCTGTATTCCTGCATGGGTGAGAACTTTGCTTCCGCCAGGCTCTGATCGGCCGACCCTGTCGCCGAGCAATATCTGTCGTTCTGCCAACGGCAGACTATTGACAGTCACAGGTGCGCCAGAAACTATACTTGTCGGTTTCAAGTGGTAGCCGTATATCCGGGCAATAGCCAGGTCGCTGATACCGTATCGGCGAGAATCGGCTTGTTGCCGACCTTCAACGATCTCCCTTTCCCTTTGGTCGGTCAACCCAGGTAGATACGTGAAACCGAATTTCCCCATGCATGCTTGGATAATACGGTTCCTTATCTGCTGGTACTGAGCATCTTGAGTCTCTGTGAACGCGTAGACTGTAATGGGCAGATGCATTTGGTTCGGGCCAGTAGGTGTTGGCGTCGCAACAGGGTTACGTGCATGTGGCTTACCTCCGGAAGTGCCGCAGCCGACCGCGATGCCGCCGATGAGCAGCATAATCAGGCTCATTCGGATGGCTCCGGAGCTAAGCATTATCTGTCTGCTCACTATCTTTCGCGATCCCAATCAATGACGCAGTAACCCGCGCGCCGAATGCGACAACCCACCCTTGAGAATTTCAGGATCCCGATGGGCTGCCGCATCCGCGCAAACTTATTCAGTTAAGGTTCCACGACACCTCATTATCTCTAATGGTGGAAGTGAAGTTGCCGCTGGTTGCTGGCTCAAGCCAATTGTATGCACCGGTCTGATTCATGCCATAATGGATGGTCAAATTGTAGGACACGTAGCTATTCTGGGCAGACTCTGCATTATTTGCGACTGGTTTTGAGCTATTGGAATCGTAGTAATAGCCATAGAGATTGTTCCATGTGTGGTAGGTCGAGTACCAAAAATCGCCACCCTTATCGACGTACGAATAGAGACATGTCCCAGGGCACTGGTTGTCCCACCACAGATTTTTGTAGATGCAGGTGGTACTCGAACCACAGGATGCCTCTGCGTTTGGGATAACGGATACTCCCAAACCGGTACTCATGACTGCGGTAGAGATAACGGCCATTACCATCCTGTGCATATTATTCATGGAGACCTTGCCCTTCACCTTGGATTACCAAGCAGTTTGCGTCCATTAACCGATCGACCGGCCTCAAGATCGCAGCTCTCGCTAGGAAAATCAATAGTTTCCAACTATTCCGTGATTTATATCACATTGAGTAATGCAAAGGGCATGTCAGTGAGCCTCTCTGAGCAGATCCAGTAGCTGTGCGTAGCTAGATCGTTTGGGCTTGGAGCCGGCCGTGCGCAGGACGGAGTCGGTGTCTGGAAAGACGTAAAGCCCCTGGTAGAAGTGGTCTTGTCGAGAGATCAACCTCGTACCGAAGAGGCTTCAGGTGTCCTCAAGTGTCACATACACCGCCGAGCTGGACATGCGGCGGGAGACGGTGCTGTACGTGTCGGGTCTGCTGCACGCCGAACGTCGCCGGCTCGGTACCCGGCG
>JAOPYO010000111.1 GCA_025964575.1 Actinomycetes bacterium | reverse complement strand
TGGCGGCCCGGCCCGCGGCCACGCTGGCCGGCGCCCCCGCCGTACGGCTGCGCGGCGCCGCCGGGGGACTGGCCCGGCAGAACGCCATGCGCAGCCCACGCCGTACGGCTGGCGCCGCGACCGCCCTCATGATCGGGGTGGGCGTCGTCACCCTGTTCACCGTCTTCGCCGCCTCGCTGAAGACCACGGTGGTCGACCGGACCGCGCGGTCGTTCGGCGGCGACCTGGTGATCAACGCCGGCACCTCCGGTGGATCCGCCGGTATCGGCCCGGGGCTCGCCACCGAGGTGGCCGGGCTGCCCCAGGTGGCCAGGGCCGCCGGGATGGGCTCAGGAGAGGTCCAGATCGACGGTTCCGACAAGACCGTGCGGATCGCCGACCCCGCTCGGCTCGCGGGTGTCGTACGCCTGAAGGTGCGGTCCGGGTCGCTCACCGGCCTTGGAGCGGACCATCTCGCGGTGTCCTCCTCGGCGGGAAAGCCGGTCGGCACATCGCTCCAGGTCCGGTTCGCGGACGGCTCCGCACGGATCTTCACGGTCGGTGCCGTCTACGAACCGCTCGACACCGTGGGCTCGTACCTGATGCCCCGCGCCGCATGGGCCCCGCACGACTCCCAGGGGCTGGACTCGGTGATCTTCATCAATCTGCGCGGCGGGGTCGCGCCCGCCAGCGGGAAGGCCGCGGTCGCCGCCGTGGCCAGATCGTACGGATCCCCGTCCGTGCAGACCCGCGCTGAATACACCGACGCGCAGACCGCACAGCTCGACAACCTGCTCGCCGTCGTCTACGTCATGCTCGCGCTGGCGATCATCATCGCGCTGATGGGCATCGCCAACACCCTCTCACTCGCCGTCTACGAGCGCACCCGCGAGATCGGGCTGCTCCGGGCGGTCGGAGCCACCCGCGATCAGATCCGGTCGATCGTCCGCTGGGAGTCGCTCATCGTCGCGCTCTTCGGCACGGCCGGCGGGCTCGGGCTCGGGCTGTTCCTCGGCTGGGCACTGGTCGCCGCCGGAGCCCAAAGCTTCGCGGCACCCGTCCTCCAGGTCGTCGTCATCACGGCGGTCGGCGCCCTCGCCGGAGCATTGGCGGCGATCCGCCCAGCCCGCAGGGCGGCCCGGCTGCGCATCATCGAGGCGATCTCCGCGCCCTGAACCGGACGGGACATGCCCCAGAGCCGTTGGCCCGCGTGCCAACGGCTCTGGGTCCCTGAGCCCTTGCCAGCCCCGGCCACCCACGGTAAGCACAGGGCATGACGCGAGTTGCGATCGTTGGCGCAGGCATCATCGGCACCGCCCTGGCAGACCGGCTCGCGGCCGGCGGCGCCGAGGTCATCCTCATCGACGGGGCAGATCCCGGCCGGGGAACGAGCCGCACCAGCCTGGGCTGGCTGAACGCGAACGACAAGCACCCACGCTCCTACTTCGAGCTGTCCGCCGAGTCGATGCAGGCCTGGCGGGAACTCGCCGCCGAATTCGGCGACCCGGCCTGGTATCAGCCGACAGGCAACCTCGCCTGGGCGACCAGCCCATCGGCGCGGGAAGAACTCCAGGCCCGCGTCCACCGGCTCGCCGATTGGGGATACGCCGCCGAACTGATCACCCCGCACTACGCCGGTGCCCTCGAGCCCGGCCTGCGCATCCGTCACGATGCGGACGTGGCGTTCTTCCGGGACGAGGGCTACGTCGACGGGCTCCCGGCCGTGCAGGCCCTCGCCAGCCGAGCCTCCGCCGCGGGCGCCGTCCTGCACACCGGGCAGGCCGTCGACGGGCTTCTCACCAGCGGCGGGCGCGTCACCGGAGTCCGGCTCGCCTGGGGCATGACGCTGGAGGCCGACGTGGTGGTCTGCTGTGCGGGCTGGCGCACCGGAGAGCTGGTGTCCCCGCTCGGCGTCTCGCTGCCTCTGGTCGACGCGACCGCGCCCCGGTCCAAGGCACCGGGCCTGCTCGTCACCTTCCTCGGCCTGCGCAACCGCCCGCGGCGGGTCATCCATGCCCCCCACTTCCACGCCCGCCCCGGCGCCTCCGGCAGCCTCCTGCTGGGAGCCACCGACATCGACGCCGAAGTGGACCTCGCCGGCGACCGGAGCGGACTGATGAAACTCGCGGACCGCCTCCGGGAGAGAGCCGCCAACGTCATTCCCGCCGTGGGCGGCACCCACGCCCTGCCCGGCGAGGTCTGCGTGCGGCCGCTGCCGAGCGACGGCCACCCCATCGCCGGATGGGCGCCCGGCGTCGACGGACTCTACGTCGCCGTCACCCACAGCGGCATCACCCTCGCCCCTGTCCTGGCCCGACACATGGCCACCGAGATCCTCGACGGTGGCGAGATGGAGGCACTCGCCGCCTACCGTCCCGGGCGTTAGGACACGGTCGTCGTGTTTCTCTGCGGCCGCGGTCCGGCTCAGGAGGGCGGCGGGGGATCGGCCCGCGCGAGGCGCAGGACGAAGCGGGCGCCTCGCGGGCTGTCCTCGATGGTCAGAGTGCCGTGATGCGCCTCGGCGATCTGCCGTGCGATCGGCAGCCCCAGCCCGGTTCCCCCGGCATCCCGATTGCGGGACGCGTCCAGCCGGGTGAAGCGCTGGAAGACCACCTCCCGCTGGTCGTAGGCGATTCCGGCGCCATCGTCGAGCACTTCCATGACCGCCATGTACCCCTCGGCCCGCACGACCACCCTGATCTGCGAGTTGGCATGGCGTTCGGCGTTGTCGAGGAGGTTGGTCAGCAGCCGGGTGAGCCGCAGCTGGTCACACACCGCGAACACACCCTTCTGCAGGTCCCTGATGACCTCCACTTTGCGGGGACGCCGGTTCAGCTCGGAGTCCACCAGTTCGGCCAGGTCGGACAACTCGGCTGCGAGGGGCACGTGAGCGTCCAGCATGGCGGCGTCCAGCAGGTCGGCCACGAGCGCCTGGAGCCGTTCCACGCTGGCGAACACGGCCTTCGCCATCCGCGGCCAGTCCGTGTCCTGCGGATAGAGAAGTGCCTCCTCCAGCTGAGTCCGCATGGCCGTGATCGGGCTGCGCAGGTCATGCGAGGCGTCCGAGGTGAAACGCCGCTGTTGCTCGTAGGCCGCCTCGAGCCGGTCCAGGGTGGCGTTCACGGTATCGGCCAGCAGCCGGATCTCGTCCTGGCTCTTCGGTATGGGGACCCTGTGGCTGAGATCGGTGGCGGTCATCTCCGCCAGCTCGACCTGCATGGCCCCCACCGGAGCAAGGGTCCTGGCGACCGCCCGAAAGGTCACGATGGCCGTCAGCAGGATCAGCAGCAGAGACTGAGCCACCAAGAAGGTCAGCAGTTCAGAGCCCCCGTACCAGGGGACTGTCCGACCCGCCGTGTAGACCACCCATGTCCCATCCGGGCGGAAGACCTCCACCGAGACGACGATCATGCAGCCGGTCAGGCCGTTCGGAGGGCAGAGCGTACGGTCGGCGCGCACGGCGTTGCCGGCCGGCCGGAAGGAGGCGATCGGCGGTTTGCCGACGAGCCGGCTGGTCGCGGCGACCACCCGTCCTCTCGGATCCAGGACCTGGATGTCCGTGGCCTCGTCACGCGGCAGCACGCTCGGGAGGCGACCTTGTTCGATGAGGGACACCACTCGCCGCGAGGCGTCGGCGATCCGCTCCCGCGCGAAGTCCTCCTCCCTACCGCTCCAGGTGACGATGACGAGCGCGCAGACACAGACATTGGCCAGTGTCGCGAGAGCACTGGCCATCAATGTCATGCGGGTCCGAAGCGACCATCGGTTCCGTTTGAGCACCTGACCTCCAAGAAGGCATGTACTCCGGAAATAGGCAAGATCACTCTCAAGATGTGGCAAATATCCGGTGTAGGTGTCCTGCGCTCCTTCACCTGCATCGATCCGATCACGGCCCGGGCCGCCAGGTGTGCCGGGCGCCCGAGCGCGGAACAGTGCTCACAGACGCGGTCTGGCTTCGCCGACGAGGATGTCGGCCGGAAGGGGATCCGGGTGAGGAACGTGGTGCCGATCAGCGGCTCTCTGGCCGCTCTACTCCTCCTGACCGCCTGCATGAGCCACAGTGGAAGGGTGACTCCCACCTCGCCGGTGGCCGCGGCACCCTCGTCGTCGGCCACCGCGTCTTCGGTCATCCCGTCGCCGTCCCTGCCGGTAGGCGCCGCGCCGCCATCACCGGCCCCTTCGGGCGCGTCCGCGGTCGGGCGGTGCGCCACCTCGATGCTGAGCGCCGGCCTCCGTATGGCGGGTCCCGCGGCCGGGAACCGATACGCCTTCCTGACACTGAGCAACCGATCCGGCACGGTCTGCAGGATCTACGGCTACGTGGGGCTGGGCCTGATCGGTCCCGATGGACGATCGCTGCCCACACAGGTGGTCCGCCTGGCACCGGAACCACCCGCCTCGATCACGCTGCGGCCGGGAGGGAGGGCCTACACGCGCCTGCACTGGTCGGTCGTTGCCGGAACGGGAGAGCCGGAGCATGGCCCCTGCCTTCCGGCGCCACAGCAGGTCTGGGTGACGCCACCCGACGAACGCGCCCATCTGACCATCCCGTGGTCGCTGGGCGAGGTCTGCGGGTCCGGCAAGATCTCGGTCATCCCGCTCACAGCGGGATCTCCGCCCGGCTGACACGGCTCCTGAACATCCTGGGCAGGTGCGATGCCCATCGCCGCCAAGGCGATCAGGTGGCCCAGATGCGAGCGCCGACAATCGAATGAGTGGCCGAATATGAGCGGTCGCCGCGCATCGGCCGCTCTGGTGTGCATCTGGGCGGTCCGGCTCGGGGGCGTTGCCGGTTGAGGCGGGGTAAGTGGCGCGCGAGTACCCCCTGTGTTGCGCTAAGGTTGTCTACGTCCGCAAGGACATCGGGATGTAGCGCAGCTTGGTAGCGCATCACGCTGGGGGTGTGAGGGTCGCAGGTTCAAATCCTGTCATCCCGACAGAAAACGGACAGGCTGGGCTCTCACATTCGAGGGCCCGGCCTTCTGCTTTTCCCCGCGTTAGCTCGCACGGTCTCGTTCGGGCTCTGGCCCGCGGAGATCTCCAGGACGCCGGTCTCGGTGACGAGGGCGCTGATCAGCCGGGCCGGCGTGACGTCGAAGGCCGGGTTGAAAGCCCGGATGCTCGCCGGTGCGGTCCGTACCCCGTCCGAGCAGAGGACCTCATCCTCGTGGCGCAATTCGATGGGGATGTCCTCGCCGCTCTTCGCGGCCAGGTCGATGGTGGTCCACGGCGCGGCCACCACGAAGGGGATACCCGCGTCGGCGCAGGCCAGCGCCACCCCGAGTGAGCCGATCTTGTTGGCGGTGTCGCCGTTGGCCGCGATCCGGTCGGCGCCGATGATCGCCACATCGACCAGGCCCCGCAGGATGGTGCTCGCCGCCGCGCCGTCGGCCTGAACCAGGCAGGGGATGCCGTCCTGGGCGAGTTCGAAGGCGGTGAGCCGGGAGCCCTGGAGGAGCGGCCGGGTCTCGTCGGCGTACACCATCTCGACCAGGCCACGGCCGTGCAGTTCGCGGACGACGCCCAGTGATGTCCCCCACCCGCAGGTCGCCAGCGAGCCGGCGTTGCAGTGGGTGAGCACCCGCAGCGGCCGGCGCGTGGTCCGGGACAGGATCCAGTCCGCGCCGTGGCCTCCGATCGCGTGATTGCCGGCGATGTCCTCCCGCAGCAGGGCCGAGGCCTCGGCGACCACCGTGTCTATTCCGGAGGGGATCAGTGGACGCACCCGGTCGATGCCGTACGCCAGGTTGACCGCGGTCGGCCGGGCCTCCCGGATCCGCAGGATCGCCGCGCCCAGCGTCGCCGTGTCCCACCCTTCGCGGGAGGCCTGTAGCAGGGCGATCGCCACTCCGAAGGCGCCGGCGGCACCCAGCGCCGGGGCTCCGCGCACGACCAGCCGCTGAATGGCCGACACCAGGCCGTCCACGTCCCGTACCTCGAGATAGGAGAGCGTCGCGGGCAGCGCCGTCTGGTCGATCAGCCGCAGTGCCTCGCCCGTCCACGCGATCGCGGTCAGTTCCTCAGCCATGAGCACACTCTCCCAGCGAAAGGTCCGACCGGAGCGACGGGGGTAGGTGCACTCCGTCGGCGAACCTCCAGCACGCATATACTCGCTGTTCACAGCCCCTTTCGTAAGAGATGGACATGATGAGCCGTAAGCCCCCGACAGACGACGTTGACGACAGTGGACTGGTGGTGTCGCCGCCGAAGGACTCTGCCGCGGGCATACCGGGGGTCACGGCCGCGCTGAAGCAGTCGTGGGACCAGATGGGGGCCAAGCGCACGGCGCTGACGCTGCTCAAGGTCAACCAGAAGAAGGGCTTCGACTGCCCAGGGTGTGCGTGGCCCGAGGGCGACAAGCGCCATGTCGCGGAGTTTTGTGAGAACGGGGCCAAGGCGGTCGCGGAGGAGGCCACCACCCGCAGGATCACCCGTGCGTTCTTCGAAGAGCACCCGGTGTCGGAGCTTGCCGGACGGTCGGACTACTGGCTGGGCCAGCAGGGCCGGCTGACCGAGCCGATGCTCAAGCGGGAGGGCTCCGACCACTACGAGCCGGTCACGTGGGGTGAGGCGTTCGAGCTTCTGGGCACTGAACTGAAGAGCCTGGCCACCCCCGACGAGGCCGCCTTCTACACCTCGGGCCGGACGAGCAATGAGGCCGCGTTCGCCTATCAGCTGTTCGTCCGGGCCTTCGGCACCAACAATCTGCCGGACTGTTCGAACATGTGCCATGAGTCGTCCGGCTCCGCGCTCACCGAGACGCTCGGCGTGGGCAAGGGCTCGGTGCTGCTGGAGGACCTCTATCAGGCCGATCTGATCCTCGTGGTGGGGCAGAACCCGGGCACCAACCATCCCCGGATGCTGTCCGCGCTGGAGAAGGCGAAGCACGAGGGTGCCCGGATCGTGGCGGTGAACCCGCTGCCCGAGGCGGGGCTGATGCGGTTCAAGAACCCGCAGCGGCCGTCCGGGGTCGTGGGCACGGGCACGCCGCTGGCCGACCTCTTCCTGCAGATCAGGGTCAACGGCGACCTGGCTCTCTTCCAGGCGCTCAACCGGCTCCTCGTGGAGAAGGACGCCATAGATCGAGCATTCATCGAGGAGCACACCGCCGGGTTCGAGGCGCTCGACCAGCATCTGCGGTCGCTGGACTGGGAAGAGGTGCTCGAGGCCACCGGTCTGACCCGCGGGCAGATCGACGAGGCGCTCGACGAAGTGCAGCGAGCTGACAAGATCATTGTCTGCTGGGCGATGGGGCTGACCCAGCACAAGAACTCGGTGCCGACGATCCGCGAGATCGTGAACCTCCTGCTGCTGCGCGGCTGCATCGGCCGCCCCGGCGCGGGTGTGTGCCCGGTCCGCGGCCACTCCAACGTCCAGGGCGACCGCACGATGGGCATCTATGAGAAGCCCGGCAAGGCCTTCCTGGACGCGCTGGGTGAGGAGTTCGGGTTCGAGCCGCCGCGCGAGCACGGCTTCGACACGGTGCAGACCATCCAGGCCATGCGCGACCGGAAGGTGAAGGTCTTCCTCGGCATGGGCGGCAACTTCGTCCGGGCCACGCCGGACTCGGCGGTGACTGAGGCGGCGATGCGCTCCTGCCGGCTCACCGCCCAGGTCTCCACCAAGCTGAATCGCTCCCACACGGTCACCGGGGAGCAGGCCCTGATCCTGCCCACGCTGGGCCGTACGGAGCGCGACGTGCAGGACGAAGGCCCGCAGTTCGTGTCGGTCGAGGACTCGATGGGCCTGGTGCACGCCTCGCGTGGAAGGCTCGAGCCCGCGTCCACGCACCTGCTGTCGGAGGTCGCGATCGTCTGCCGGCTGGCCCGTGCGGCCCTCGGCGACGACGCCATCGACTGGGCGGCGATGGAGCGCGACTATGACATCATCCGGGATCACATCTCCCGGGTGGTGCCGGGGTTCGCCGACTTCAATGCGCGGGTCCGCCGGTCCGGCGGATTCACCCTGCCGCACGCGCCCCGCGACGAGCGGCGCTTCCCGACCGCGTCCGGCAAAGCTCATCTGACCGTCAACGAGCTGCGGGTGCTCCGGGTCCCGGAGGGCCGGTTGCTGCTGCAGACGGTCCGCAGCCACGACCAGTTCAACACCACGATCTACGGTCTGGACGACCGCTACCGCGGCATCCATCAAGGGCGGCACGTGGTGTTCGTCCACCCCGACGACCTGGCGTCGCTGGGCCTCGCCGACGGTGCGATGGTGGACCTGGTCAGCGAGTGGCATGACGGCGTGCAGCGGCGGGCCCCGGGTTTCCGGGTGGTGGCCTACCAGACCGCCCGCGGCTGCGCGGCCGCGTACTTCCCGGAGACCAACGTGCTGGTGCCGCTGGACAGCACGGCCGACGTGAGCAACACCCCCACGTCCAAGTCGATCGTGGTACGGCTCGAACCCGTCTGACCGCTGGAGGGACGGGCCTCACCCTGGAACGGGGTCGTCCTCTGCGCTCGCCTGAGCCGATGGCGCACCGCGGCGGCCGCCGCTCGAAAGGGAATCTGTTCCGCCCGGCCGCGGTCCCGCTCTCGTGCGGAAGGGGCCGCGGCCGGGAGGATGCCGTTCAGTGACGCTTGATAGTGGCGGCCAGGGTGTCGGCGATCTTCTGGTAGCCGGTCGGGTTGGCGTGGATGTCGCCCTTGCTGCACATATAGGTCCACGTGCAGATCCGCGCCACGTTGAGGGGCACCTGCCCCACCCCCGGCAGGGTGGCCTGGGTGGCGAAGTCATTGGTCGCGAACACCGCCGCGACATCGGCCACCCGGAAGTCGGCGACGGTGTAGATCGAGGACTCCACGGAGTTGATCACATTGCTCAGCAGCGCCGACTCCACGGCCAGGGTGTGACTGTCGCCGCCCTTGAGCCAGGCCGCCAGGAACGGGTCGTAGTAGTTCATCGCCGTGAACCGGGTGCCGGTCCCGGCGGCCAGCCGGAGCCGCGCGGTGATCTGCGGCAGGTTGGTGGTGATGGCGCCGGCCCCCTGCAGAATGCAGGTGGGGTTGATGGCGCCGCCCACGAGACAGCGCTGGACGTCGTTGGCACCGATGTCGAGCGTCAGGTGCCGCACCTTGCCGCGGTGGGCGCGCAGGAACGTCTCGGCGGCCGCCAGCTGGGAGGAGGCTCCGTCATAGGTGCAGACGCCGCCCTTCATCATGGAGGTGGTCGTCTCGCCGCTGCAGCCCAGCTTCACCAGCGTCAGTGAGGGGTCCTTGATCTTCAGCGTCGCGAACAGATCGTCGGCGTAGCCCTGATCGGTGTTGCCCAGGCCTGGCTGATAGCCCTGGGAGAGGGAGTCGCCGAGCGAGACGTAGTAGTGGGCGGCCGCCGCGGAGACGGGGGGCTGCCCCGCCGCCAGCAGCCCCAGTGTGGTCAAAGCGATCATCGTGATTTTGCGCAAGCGCATTCCCTCTCCTCTGCGTGGGGGGTGGTTCCAGAGAGGAACTTTCCGGAGTATGGCGGTGCGCGTGCACCGGCGGAATCCCCGGAGCTGAATCGCAACCCAAGCGTCGTCATCGGGCGGGAGAACTGACGGCACCAGGCAAATGACTTCTGCTGCCAGTCCCGGCTCGTTACGCTCACAAGCATCATGGACGCGCTCGCGGATCAATGGCGGGACCGCTCGGCAGGCACCCTGACCGAGTGGGCCTGGCGTGGCGCCGTCGCCGCAGCCTCCCGTGCCGAACTCGAGGACGCGCTACGCGAACTCCCGGCGGACGGTGATCTGCTGGAATCGCTGGCCGCGATCCGCCGAAGCGACGTGCTGACGGTGCTGCACACCCTGGCCGCGGACGGGTCGGAGCCGGTCGAGACCAGGACCGGTGCCGTCCGGATGCTGCGGGATCTGTGCGAGGCCGCCTCCTGGCCCGTGCTCCGTTCGATCGCCGTCGACCCCGCCGAACCAGGCGCGGTCACGGCCGCCGCGGTGGACGGCATCCAGCGCCTGTACTTCGCCGACCTGGTGGTCGACGATGAGATCCGCGAGCTGGTCGCCGCGGTGCCGCCCCGGCAGGAGCGAGCCGTACGCCTGGCGGTGACCGGGTTGCTCGGCTCGGTCCGTGCCGTCTGGGCGGTGGCCGAGCTGGACCGCAGGGTCGGTGACCGGGACCTGACCCGTGACGCGCTCACCCGGCTGGCCGGCAACCGGCATCCGGCGGCGCTGGATCGCCTCCGCGCTCACGCGGACGCCCGCGATCCGGCCACCGCCGAGCTCGCCCGCTTCCTGGCCCGGCGGCGGGAGGGGCAGGAACTGGCCGAGGCGGTACGGGCCGGCTCCGGCACCGTCGAGTCCCTCCAGGTCCGGGCGCTCGTCGGATACGGCCGGTACGGAGACGTCTGGCGGCTCGTCATGCATGGCAGGGTCACCGCACGCGACCTGCCCTACCTGCGGGATCTGCCCGACGAGCCCGGCATGTCACGGGGGCAGCGCCGGCTGCTGCGCCGGATCCGGGCGCACTGCCGCGAGCTCGCCCCCGACGACCTGCCTTCCCAGCCCACCTGGTGACGATCGGCGCACAGGTCTGTGCTCGAGGGCCCGGAACTGGCAACATGGCGGGATGCCGAACGTCACGCCCGCAGTCACCGTCCTCACGGGACCCCCCGGCAGCGGCAAGACGACCGTGGCCGGCATCCTGGCCGGGCAGGTCTCACCGAGCGTGAGCCTGCACACCGACGACTTCTGGCGCTTCATCCACCAGGGGCGCGTCCCGCCGTACCTGCCCGAGGCCCATCACCAGAACGAGGTGGTCATGGACGTCCTCGTCGGCTGCGCGCTCGGATACGCGATGGGAGGCTACGAGGTGATCGTCGACGGCATCGTCGGCCCATGGTTCGTCGAAGGATTCGAGACGGCAGCCCGGACGAACAGCGTTCCGCTGCACTATGTCGTGCTGCGGGCCGATGAGAAGACCACCCTCGCCAGAGCCACGGGCCGGGGTGATGGCGCGCTGACCGACTCCGGTCCGGTGAAGATCATGTACGAGCAGTTCGCCGACCTCGGGGCCTTCGAACAGCATGTGATCGACTGCACCTTGCTGACCGCGGAGCGGACGGCCGAGGCCGTACGGGCGGGAATCGAGGACGGCACCTTCCAGCTGACGGCGCCGCCCCGGACTTAGGGCATGTCCCGTGGATCTATCTCCTGCTGCGCGGCGCCTCGCTGCGTTGTCGTCGGTCGACGGACAACACCGGTCCGCCTCCCTCCTCCGCCTTGCGACGCATCCACCTGGATCACCGCTCACGACGAACGAGACCCACGGGACACGCCCTAGAGCGGCCGTCAGCTGGTGAAGTGCTTCTTCAGCGAGGTGAGTCCCGGCCGGTAGATGCCGTCGCGCAGCATGGCCGTGGCCTTCTCCACCTGAGCGGCGTCCGCGGCGAAGCTGCCGGACCACACGACCAGGGAGCGGTCCTCATCGGTCACCGGGATCACGTGCAGCGTCCCCAGATAGTCGTGCAGGCCGAGTGCCGACTCCACAATGGTGTAGGTCTGGGTGAGCGACTCGTCGTCGAGGCCGAGGAGCCGCTCGCGGGCCATGACCTTGCCGTTGATCTCGAACCGGCGCACACAGCCCACCTGATCGGCCGCCTTGCCGTCCTCGATGACGCTGGCCGGCATCGAGGGCGACCAGACGGACAGTCCGTTGAAGTCGCGGAGGACCGTCCAGACCGCCTCGGCGGGGGCGTCCACCAGGGTGCTCTCCGTCAGCTTCGCCATCGCAGACCTCCTGGCTGATCACTCGACCGGATCCAGCTCCTGCTCGGAAGTTATCAGATGTCCTGGACGGTGATCCCGAGCACCTGGGCGAATGTCGGAGCCAGCTCGATGAGCTGGGCGGTGCTGATGATGGCGCCCCGCAGCGAGTCGTAGCCGGCCGAGATGCCCAGGTCCGCGTGGCGCAGATCGACGTTCTTCAGGGTGGCCTTGGTGAAGTCCACACCGCTGACCCTGGAGCCGGGAAACCGGGTTCGCTCCAGCGTCGCACCGGCGAAGTCCACGTCGCGCAGCAGGCAATCGTCGAAGACGACGTCGATGAGGGTCGCGCAGCGGAAGTTGACGGAGTCGATCTTGCAGCCCCGGAAGACGACCCGCCGCAGGTTCGAGTTGTGGGCCTGAGCCCCGGCGATGACGGTGGACACGAATGCGGCGTCCAGCCATTCCGACTCGGCCAGTTCGGGCGCGACGAGCCGTACCTCCCGCAACCAGACGTCGCTGAACCGGGACCGGCGGAAGCTCCCGCCCTCGAACGTCACCTGGGTGAAGGCGCATTCCATGAAGCGGGAGTCCATTGCGTTGGCACCGGTCAGGGTTCCTCCGTCGACATGGACCGCGTCGTAGGTCTCGTCCGGCCACCACCCTCCATCGTGAGGGACGAGGGCAGAGGCGAAAGGCACCTCGGACAATTCCTGGTACGGATCCATGCCCCCAGCATGCCGTGTCGGTCAGGTCACCGGGCCATCCTTGACCGCGCGGTGACGGGGAAGCAGCATTATGGGCAGGAACGCCACGGCGCCGATGCCTGCGGCCCACCAGAAGGAGCCCCCGAACGCGTCGGTGAGGACGGGGCGAAGGTCATGGCGTACGGGGATTACCGCACCGCTCACGGCGTCTGCGACGCTGGGCCGCGTACCGTCGGCCGGGGAGGACCACATGACCACACAGCAACTGCAGCGACCGGTCGGCGAGCTGCTGCGCCAATGGCGGGAGCTGCGACGGCTCAGCCAGCTCGACTTCTCCATCCAGGCCGACATCTCCACCCGGCATCTGAGCTTCGTGGAGACCGGGCGGTCCAAGCCGAGCCGGGACATGGTGCTGCACCTGGCCGAGGAACTCGACGTGCCGCTGCGCGAGCGCAACCATCTACTGCTCGCCGCTGGCTTCGCCCCGGTCTACTCCGAGTCCGCGCTGGACGCCCCGCGGATGACGGCCGTACGCGCGGCGGTCCGGCAGGTTCTCACCGGGCACCAGCCGTACCCGGCCGTGGTCGTGGACCGGGGGTGGAATCTCATCGATGCCAACGCCGGCGCCGGGCTGTTCACCGAGGGTCTGCCGCTGGACCTGCTGGCGCCGCCGATGAACGTACTGCGGGCGAGTCTGCACCCTGAAGGCATGGCGCCCCGGATCGTCAACCTCGGAGAGTGGAGGGCCCACCTGCTCGGCCGGTTGCGCCGCCAGGTCGCGCTCACCGCCGCCCCCGACGTCGCCGCCCTGCTGGAGGAGCTGGACGCATATCCGTGTGACCAGCCAGAGCCCGAATGCGAGCTGCCCGGCCCCGGCGAGATCGTCGTTCCGTTGCGCTTTCGCCACGGCGACGGGGAGCTGGTCTTCTTCAGCACGGTCACCACGTTCGGCACCCCGCTGGACATCACGGTCGCCGAGCTGGCCATCGAGGCCTTCTACCCGGCCGACGAGGCCACCGCCGCCATCCTCCGCGCGTTGCCGGACAGCCCGCCCCGTCCGTGATCACGCAATCGTTCGTCGGACGATTGCGTGATCACGATGGGCCGGTGCTCCGATCAGGGTGTTTCACCAGTACATGATCGCCGTCTGGCCGGATGCCGCGGAGTAGTAGAGCCGGATCCGCACCACGTAGTGACGGTCCTTGAACAGCTTGACCGACAGCAGCGCGTTGCGGTCCTCGCCGCCGTCGTCGTCTCCGGCGACGAAGCGGAGCTCGCCGTTGACGTTCTCGAAGAGCGCCAGGACGGCGTCGCTGGCGCCGAAGGTCCCGATGCTGTACTTGCGGGTGGCGTCGGGCGTGAGCGTGAAGTCGGCCTGCTGACCGGCGGAGAGATTCAGCGGCACCGACTGGAAGGGTGTGAGCTCGGGCGGTGCCTGGGGGCCTAGGGCCGGGTACCACGTGAGCATCCACTGGGCGTCCAGCGCGGAGATGGTGCCCGGTGGCCGCAGCCCGTCCTGGTACTTTTCCGGTACGCGGATGAGCCCCCGGGGGAACGCGTACTCCATGATCGAGTCCGGGTCCCAGGCGGAGCCGGAGACCTCCGCGGGATCGAGTTTGCGGAGCACATTGAAGATGATCTCGTCCTTGGACCAGCTGTTCGGCGGGCCGCTCAGATAGGTGATGACGGCGTTCTCGTCCCATTCGATCCCGGAGAACGGGCTCTGGTGCTCGTGCGGCATGCCCAGCGTGTGCCCGATCTCGTGCAGCGCCGTGGTGTGGCCGTACGGCGTGGTGAGATCCCAGCCGAAGTTCATCGTGCGCTCGTTGAGGCCCGCCTGGAGCACATCGCGGCCCACCGCGGACCAGGCCCCGTCGCCGTCCATGAAGCCGATCTTGACCTCGGCCTCCGAACGGTCACTGACCTCGCGGAACTCCAGGCCGATGCCGAGTTCCTTCCACTTCGCGAAGCTCTCCCGTACGACGTCCTGCTGGTCCTTTCCGCCGACCCAGGTGACGAAGCGCTTGCTGCCATCGCTGAGCTGCACGGTCGAGCCGTCGGTGTCCCGGTCGAACAGGTAGTAGTGCAGGACGGTGCCGTTCACCCATTTGGATCTGCCCTGCACCAGCGCCTGGAGGTGGTCCGGGCTGAGGCCGGTGGGCAGGGCGGGAATCGGTCGTGGGGGAAGGGCGCAGAACCGGATCTGTTCGGTGGTCATGGAGACCTCCTTGGAGGGGTTGGTCTCCCAGCCTCTGCCTGATTTGCCGAGTGCGCCTGAGTATGCCCCTACTTAAGTCCGGTAGTCCGGTGAGACTTTTGTATCGTCGACGTTCGGATCCGGCGGGTGGGTTTCCCGGAGTCCGACCCATTGGCGGTCGTGCTCGTCGCGCCGGTTCGCGGGCTTGTCGTGCAGCCGGGTGCGGCGGGTACGCAGGCCGAACCCGACCACGTGGCCGAAGAAGGCGCCGAAGGCGAGGGCCCCGGCGATGAGCAGGACAGTGATCATTAGGGGCTCCACCTGGTACGGCCCGTCTGGCGGAAGTCGGGAAGGTAGGCGATGGAGAGGCACATGGTCAGTCCTTCTCTCGCTGGATGAGCACATGACGGCCGGCGATCGCCGTGAGGACCACGCCGGGGGCGCCGAGGATGAGCGCGGCCCAGGCGGGGCCGCCGAACAGCAGGACCAGGCCGATGAGCGTGCCGCAGAACAGGGTGCCGGTCAGGATGAGCAGCATGAAGGCGGCGGCGCGGCCACCCGGTGAGTAGGCGGAGGTCCTGGTCTCGGCGTCGACCCGGAATCCCCAGGGGGTCCGGATGGAGACCTTGACGAACTGGACGTCGGCGCGTGGCGTGGGTTCGCCGTCTTGCCGGGTCAGGTCGGTTTCGTCCACCGGACCTCCCCTGCGTGCGCTGGTCTTACTCAGTATGGTAGGTCGCAGTGCGGTCAATGTACAGGTATCAACCGCATGATAGACATATGACTGCTGTGAATGATGAGAGCGATAAGCTGATCATGACTGGAAAAGTGAACGGACTATTGACAGGAGGCACCCGAAATTCGCATACTGAGTGCATACGGAAGCCTCATCGTTGACGTTGGGGGACCCGCGTGATGTCCAAGGACCGCGAAGCACAGCTCGATGCGCCCGACCAGGCGGGAGGTCCTCGGCCGCACATGGAACGAGTCACCGTCAACCTGACGGCCCGCGCGTCGGACGCCCTGCGAGAATCGGTGGAGCTCACCGGCGATACCAAGACCGACACCATCAACCGGGCGCTGCTGATCTATGCCTTCCTGCAGAGCGTCATGCAGGGTGGCGGTGCCGTCTACACCCGTGGGAGCGACACCGCCGAACTGGAGCGCGTGCGCTTTCTCTAGGTCACCTCTCCTTATGCGACAGCAGCGCGATCAGTGGGTGGTCAGTCGTCGGTCTTGGGCGCTTCGATCATGGAATCGGGGACGGCCCATAGTTGGTCTGTAGCGACCATGGCCTGTCGCCGATGTAGCGCCGCTGGTGACGGAGCACCACCTCGGCCGCCTCCAGCTGGAGTTACAGAGCGGTTCTGCCAACGGCCCGCTGGACTTCCACCCTGGGCGGTGCATGGCGACGTCCGTATCCTCTCACCCGCGAACCAGGACGAAATGTGGCAAATGACGCGCATAGCTCGCGCGCTATCGCAGCATGAACTCGGGGGCGACCCGAAGGATCATGAGGCCGAACAGGACAGGGACGAGGATCCGCCCGAACGAGGAGACCTTCTCCGGGATCAGGTCGCCTCCCGGCCGAGGGGTGAGCCGAGGAGCGCGGGTGGACAGGGCCTGACCGAGCGGCTTCTGGAAGAGCCGGCTCGAGGGACGGCGATCCGGTGTCTCACGGACCGCGACGAAACCGAACCCCTGCCGGACGTAGTAGTCGTGGAGTTCGTAGTTGTCGGTCCAGACATCGATGCGGATGTGCTCGGCGTCGGGATTCTCCTGGCGGCCCTGTTGCCCGGACCAGTTGATCAGTTCTGCTCCGAGCCCGTCGCCTGCGTACGATCGTCGCACCACCAGGCGGTGCAGATAGACGGCCTCCGTGTCGAGTTCGACCGGCGTCCAGAGCGCGGGGCTGCCCGTGCGGTGGATGGTGACCGTGGCGACCGCGATGTGGCCGTCCCAGACGATCCACGTGCGGTTGTCGGCCACTCCCTCGGTGACGCGCTTCACGTGCTCCTCTGGGGAAGGCCAGGGACGATTCCACTGAGTGGTGGTCTTCTCGTTCCGCAACCAGTCCGCGGCCTCCGCGATGAGATCGAGGACGATGTCGACGTCGTCGATCGTGGCCTGTCGCACCTCATAGTGTTCACCCATGGCTCCAGCGGCGGCGGCTCGCTCCTGCCCGGGGGAAGATCCGACCCGATCCTCGGCGATCTCTCGCCGGAAGGGCCTACCCGCCATGAACCGGCTCCTCTCGTACTACAGCGTGAGAGTCCTCCCCAGTATGCATGGTGGTCTCACGCCTGAGATGTGGCCGATTCCGGCTTTTGCGCCGCGGCGCTGGCGACCCGTGCGCTGAGCGGCAGGGTCGCCGGGCCTTGCGTGGCGCGCGATCTTCAGAGTGCCCGGATGAGCACGAACATGATCAACGAGCAGATCACGATCACTGACGTGGGGCAGCCGATCCAGAGGCCGATCGCCGCTGTGCCCACCATCGCGGCCATCCCCGTGAGGGTGGCCACCACGAGGGCGGCCGCAGCCTCACCGGCGTGCGCTCGATGTACGGGGTGGCGCGGCTGGTTGGTTCCCCGTCCAACTGAGTAAGGTCGCTGTACGCGACCAGGCTTTCTTCCACCGCGACGTCTCCTCTGTCGTCGGCGCCCTGCTACCCACCTGCTCCGTGGGCGCGCGGCGCTGGCTTAGCGGTCCTGGCTGTGGGTCTCCCAGACTCCGGCCCACTGTCGGTCGCGCTGGTCACGACGGGTCTGCGGGGCGGTGTGCAACTGGATGTTCCGGGTGCGCAGGCCGAACCCGCACACGTGGCCGGCGAAGGCGCCGAAGGCGACGGCTCCGATGAGGATGAGGATGATCATTTTGTGGCCCTTTCCTGAGGTCGGCGTGTGCGGGGGGCGTACTGCGAGTCTCGTGTCTCGGGGGAGCCGAGCCGATAGCCTTAAAGGCATGGACCCGGTTAGGTAACTTCTCCCTGAAGTGGGTGTTACCCGTATAAGCTTGGGTAAACCGCTTCCACCAATAAAGTGGTTGAGTTAGCTGAATGGGTCTAGATGCTCAGTTGAGTGAGGAGCGGTTGTGGTTGAGGCGAGATATCGGCAGATCGCGGACGAACTCCGAGGTCAGATCGACGATGGCACTCTCCAGCCCGGGGACAAGCTGACCGAGAAGGAACTGGCCGAGCGCCACGGGGTCTCGACGAATACCGTCAAAGAGGCGTTGCGGGAGCTCAAGCGAGGCGGGTTGGTGACCACTCTGCCCAAGGTGGGCACCATCATCGCCAAGCCGGTCAAGCCCTTCACGAGCACCCTCAGCCATGTCGATCTCGCCGGAGAAGGCGCTGTGGGCAAGGGGTTCGGTGGTGGCGAGGGCAAGGCCTGGGTGCTGGAAGCGGCGACTCAGGAGCGGGTGGCGACGGTGGGTCCGCTCAGGGTCGAGATGACGAAGGCGAGCAAGCGGCTGGCCGCGAAGCTGGACACCGCGCCCAACGCCCAGCTCGTGAGCCGCATTCAGCAGCGCTACATCGACGATGTGCCCAACTCGATCCAGACCTCGTACTTCTCCCTGAGGCTCGCCATGGAGAAGGCTCCCCTGTTGCTCGAGGCGGAGGACATCGAGGACGGCACGGTTCTCTATCTCCACAACCTCGGCCGCGAGCAGGCCTGGTATGAGGACGAGATCACCGCGCGCCAGCCGACCCCCGATGAGCTGGAGTTCTTCGGGCTGTCCAAGGACAGTCTCGCCGTGCTTGAGGTCATCCGCACTGCGTACGACCAGAATGACGTCCCTTTTCGGCTGGCCGTTACGGTATCTGCTCCAGGCCGAAATGTATTTCGGATCCTTGGCGGCGATGTTCCTCCACGAATCCGGGAGCTGGAGGAACACGATTCCGACCCCACCGGGGAGGGGAAAACGGCAGTGTAATGCCGTTCATCAAACTTGGCGGCGCCGCTCGTGTGTCACCAGGCCCACAGAAGCGGGGGAGGCCTCACCTCGTGTTTCCGCGCGATGGGGACTCGCCTCGCGATCATCCATATTGGAAGGAAACGACATATGTCTCATGAATCCTTGCCTGCGCCTCACCCGGACCAGGAGGTCGATGAGGCGCGTGGTTACATCACAGCCACGGTCGAGGCACTCGATGCGCTCGGCGTGCGTGTCGACCGCAGCTGGCTGGACCCCAAGGGCCCCGTCGACTCGACGATCGTGACGGAATCCTTCGCGCTCGTCTGGGACGAATGGCGCGGTTGGGTGCGCGGCGACTATGTCTCCGGCCGCCAGGGGGAGCGGACGGTGCTGGAGAACGTCACCGAGCTCGGTGGAGGTCTCCTGCTCGACCCGCGCGAACTCGCCGTTCTCGTCCGGGACGGCCGTACGGCCACACCGGTCGCACACCGTTCTGCAGACACGCGCGATGGTCTCTTCGACGGCTTGCGCACGTACTGAAACAGGGTGGCCCGTCGTGGTCTTGCACACCACGAGACCACGACGGGCTCAGTTGAAAGGGATTCGAAGGGGTCAAACGACGGTCCGGACGGCCACCTGCTCGGGCCCTTGGTCACCCTCGCGCTCGGCCTTCTGTCCTGCCTTGCGCCTGGTGGGCACCCCGCCACCGGTGGACAGCCACGACCCGGTGAGGATGAGCAGCAGCCCGACGGCCGCGCCGGGCCCCGGGCGCTCTCCGAGCACCGCCGTACCGAGCGCGACCGCCACCACCGGGTTCACATATGTGATCACGAGCGCCCGGCCCGCTCCCACCTCGGCGACCAGGGTGCCGTAGAGGACCAGGGCCGCCGCGGTGCAGAACAGTCCGAGGCCGAGCAGTGCTGCGATCGCCGCCACCGAGGGCACGGCGGCGGGCGGGTCAAGAGCGGCGGCCGGGGCCAGGAACACCGCGGCCAGCACCAGGCTCGCGGCCATTGAGGCCCGGGGGTCGAGATCCGCGAGGTGGCGTTTGAGGACCATGGGGCCGACGGCGTAACAGAACGCGGCGCCCAAGACGGCGGTCACCCCGAAGAGCTCGTCCGGCCGCCCAGCGACGTCGATACCCACGAGCGCGGCCACCCCGGCGAGGCCGAGCACGAGCCCGACCAACCGCCGTCCGCCGATCCGTTCGCTCACGTCGAAGCGCAGCGCGAGCACGGCCACGAACATGGGCGCGGCTGCGATGAGGATGGCGGTGAGGGACGAGGAGATGTGCTGCTCGCCGAAGCCGAGCAGGGTGAACGGCACGACGATCTCCGCCGCGGCGAACACGGCCAGCCATCGCGCCCGGCTCCGGAACGCCCGCAGCACCTCGGCCCGTGGAGCGAACACGAGCAGCACCGCCGCGCCGACGACGACGCGCACCCAGGCGAGGAACACGGGTGGGACGCCGTCGTCCACCCCGACCTTGATCAGCATGTACGGAATACCCCACAGCGTGGACACGGCCGCGAAGGCGGCCCATGCTCGCGCGCTCATCGGCGCCCCTCGAGCCTGTACGCCCGCCCGATCATGATGATCACCCGGCCTCCCCTTCCTCGCGCTCTGCCGTTTCGAACCGTACGGTGTGAACCGGTAGGCCGGTAGCTTCCGTTACGACCGAGAGCCGCCCTGCAAGGGGCTCGCTCCGGGCCGGGTTGTGACAGCGGGCTCGGTCAGCCTGCCCGCAGGAGTGGTGGAGGAGAAGGCCGTCCCCGAAAATGTCAGTGGTCCGGGAGAATATCTGCATATGACTGATGCGGGCCTCATCGCCGAGATCTCGGACCATGCCGCCTACGAGCAGGCGGTCCTGGCGGCGACCCACGCGGCCGCCGCCTACTACGGGGCGGGTGACTCCCCTCTCGACGACGACGCCTTCGACCGGCTGGTGCGCGGCATCGCCGCGTACGAGGACGCGCATCCTGAGGAGGTGCTGCCGGACTCCCCGACGGGCAAGGTCGCGGGCGGCGCGGTGATCGGGGATGTCCCGCACAGCAGGCCGATGCTCAGCCTGGACAACGTCTTCTCACCCGACGAACTCGCGGCGTGGGTCGCCGGGCTGGAGCGGCGCCTGGCCCGGCCGGTCGCCGACTGGAGCGTGGAGCCCAAACTCGACGGTCTGGCGGTCTCCGCGCACTACCGCGACGGCCGGCTGGTGCGGATGGTCACGCGCGGGGACGGCATCGCCGGTGAGGACGTGTCCCACGCGATCGGCACCATCGTCGGCCTGCCCGGCACCCTGACCTCCGCGGTGACGGTCGAGGTCCGCGGGGAGGTGCTCATGACGGTGGAGCAGTTCGAGGTGGCGAATGCGATCCGGGTCGAGCACCAGGGCGTGCCGTTCGCCCATCCGCGGAGCGGGGCCGCCGGCACACTGCGGGCCAAGGACAGGCCCTACCGCGTGGAGATGACGTTCTTCGCGTACGGGGCGTTGCCGCTGGAGGACACCTCCGGGTTCGCCGGCGGCCTGGGTGAACTGCCGCACAGCCAGATCATGGACCTCGTCGCCGGCCTGGGCGTGCAGACCACGGATGCCACCCCGGTGGCATCCGTGGTCTGCCACACGCTGGCGGAGATCCAGGCGCGCGTCGAGGAGATCGCGGCCCTGCGTGCCACGCTGCCCTTCGGGATCGACGGCATCGTGATCAAGGCGGACTCGGCTGCCGACCAGGACAAGGCGGGTTCGGGTTCCCGGGCTCCGCGGTGGGCGATCGCCTACAAGCTGCCCGCCACCGAGAAGATCACCAAGCTGATCGACGTCGAGTGGAACGTCGGCCGCACCGGGATCATCGCGCCCCGCGCGGTGCTGGAGCCGGTGCAGATCGACGGTTCCACGATCACCTTCGCCACCCTTCACAATCCCGCCGACATCACCCGCCGGGGACTGATGATCGGCGATCAGGTGTCGGTCCACCGGGCGGGCGATGTGATCCCACGGGTGGAGGCGCCGCTGGTCCAGCTGCGGACCGGAGCCGAGAAGCCGATCGAGTTCCCCACGGTGTGCCCGCGGTGCGGCGCCGACATCGACGCGTCCCAGCAGCGCTGGCGGTGCGTGCGCGGACGCGCCTGCCGGGTGGTCGCCTCCGTCGGCTATGCCGCCGGCCGGGACCAGCTCGACATCGAGGGTCTGGGCGGCACCCGCATCGTGCAGCTGGTCGAGACCGGCCTGGTCGGTGACTTCGCCGATCTGTTCACCCTTACCCGCGAGCAGATCCTCGGCCTGGACCGGATGGGCGACATCAGCACCGACAATCTCGTGGCCGCTATCGCGCTGGCCAAGGGCCAGCCGCTCAGCAGGGTCTTCTGCGCATTGGGGGTGCGGGGCACCGGGCGGTCGATGTCGCGGCGGATCGCCCGGCACTTCGGCACCATGGCGGCGATCTGCGCCGCCGACATCGAGACCCTGCAGGCGGTCGAGGGCATCGGCCCGGAGAAGGCCGCGCTGCTGGTCGAGGAGCTCGCCGAGCTGCAGCCCGTGATCGCCAAGCTCGAGGCCGCGGGCGTCAACATGGTCGAGCCCGGAGTCGTCACAGCTGATGCCGAGCCGGCCGACCTTACGGCGGAGCTTCCGCTCGCGGGCATGACCGTGGTCGTGACGGGCTCGATGGACGGCCCGCTGGAGTCCCTGTCCCGCAACCAGATGAACGAGCTCATCGAGCGGGCCGGTGGCAAGGCGTCCTCCAGCGTCTCCGCGCGCACTTCTCTCGTGGTGGCGGGAGAGAAGGCCGGCTCCAAGCACGACAAGGCCATCGCCCTCGGCGTCCAGGTGGCCACCCCGCAGGAGTTCGCCGAAACGGTCAAGGACTTCCTCTGAGCCACCTGAGGACGAATCGGAACGACTTCGCTCCCGCGTCCCAGTCGACACCGGTGCTGTAGAAGACTTTGTAGGTACCGTCTCACACCGGTCACCTTGTACTTCTTGTTCTTGCGCACGTAGACCGAATACACCGGGCGCTTGCCGCGGGCGAGGGTGACTACGGCGTCGGCGGCGGCCGGGGATCGTGTGCCGGCGCATTCGGGGACACCCGTGCCTGCCTGTGGGACGCGCGGCGGCTCGTGCTCGGTGCGTGGCGGACCTCGACGTAACGCAACCCCCTCAGCCAACACCTCTGATCACCCTGCGCCATAAAAAACTGACGAGAACGAGTCTCACGTTCAAAGGTTCTCGTTGGGTCTGTAGCACTACTCCGGTTCATGGGATGTAGGTCCTGGGGCCCTGTCGCCGACTCGCGTCAATCACGAAAATACGGTGCGAGCTCTACACAGGTAGTCAGCGGAAATATCCATCAGGGGGTACGGTGCGAGCTATCTCATCAGGCACAAAAAAGAGGACGGCGGCGGTGACCGCCATTTCCGGAGTCGCACTTGCCGCAACCAGCCTCTTTCCCTCTGTCGCCTCTGCCTCCTCGGACGGGACGACGCTGAGCGCTCGGGCGGCACAGCCGGGCCCGAGTGGGTGTCTGGGCAAGGCAATGTATCCTCACAATTCGCACCACGTGAATGGCACGATCAACGCCGAAGCGCGCACCTGGTGCAAGAACAAGGTTCCGCGGATTCATGCCTTTGGGCAGTTGTGGCAGAAGCGTTGGTGGGGATACCAGAAGGTCGGCAAAGTAGGAAACGTTACAAAGTCAAACCAAAAGAAGGTCTCGGCATTCGCCAACTGGGGATGCAAGAACAACACCTTCCGGCTCACGAGTAGCCACTCGGTCACGGATGTGGACGGCAAGGTCTACAGCGTGACCAGGAATTCCGGTGGCATCAAGATCAAGTGCTGAAACGAGGCATCGTGCGGCTGGCCGGCGGAAACACCGGCCGGCCGCTGCGTGGCTTCGGCGCCGCCATCGCCGTGACGGCTCTGAGTTGGTCCCTGGGGGCCTGCTCGGAGCCGTCGGGCGGTGGCGGCAGCCCGGCTGATGTACCCCTCGTCCGCTACAAGGCTCCGCCGTCGGCCATCCCGGACGCGTCGCTCTCGGTGGGCGGCGGGTCCAGCGCCATCCGGCAAGAGCACGGCCGCCGGTACGCCTACAGCTGGCTCGAGGGCGATCGGGAGGTGCACGATGCCGGCGCGAGCCCGGTGCCCTGGCCCGCTGCGGCCGCCGCCGTTGCGCCGATGACCTTGACGATTCAGACTGACAGTGAGCCGAACTACCTCACCGTGCGTGTATACGGTGACGCTGTCGACGGTTCCGGGCAGCCGACGGGGGCGCCGCTGCACGAGGAGCAGTGCACCGGCCCGGCGGCGGTCGACGACCCTTCACCGGGCGTTACCCCGGCCGCGGCCTGTCGATTGCGCTCAGAAGGGGGACAGATCCGAGTGCCGTTCGCCATACCGGCCGGCTCGGGATTCCGGATCTCCGTGTGGGCCTCCTGGTCCGTCTCCGACGAACTTGCCGCCCAGCGTGGGATGCGGCAGAGTCCCGGCGACATCAGCACGACGTGGCTGTTTCGTGTCCGACGCTGACCCGTCCGCAGGTCGATTCGCTCGCCGCCTACTCGAGTCGCCGATCGGCCGGAGCTTCCTGGGCATCTGCCGCGATGAAGGGTCGCAGGACCGGACGCCCACCGAGCGCCAGGTCGATACCTGGGCCGTCGAGGCCTGCGCCGACGCCTCCCCCCACCAGCCGGGCTACGCGACTGATTCCGATACCGATCTGATCAGTGCCCGCCCGCCACCCTGGCTCGATGATCCACGCTGGACGGCCGGCCTCGACAGGGACCGGCAAACGTGGGTGACCCGCTCAGAACGTCCGCCCGCCGAGTCCGCGTTCGACTTTGACGGCCGGCCCTTCGGTGACATGGCGGTCAAGCCGCGCCGGGCGCTGTGGACTTCCACCCGCACCGGCGCGCTCCCTTGGGGATGGCTCACCTACCTGCGTTCCGGGGCGGACCCGCTGCCACCTCCGTGGCACGTCTGGTGGCTGGATGTGGCCCCCGATGCACGGGTCTACGAAATCGACAGCCCGGCGGCGTGGGCCCTTTTGTGCGGGCGTTACCCGGCGGAATTCGAAGCGGACTCAGTCCAGCCGGACTGGACCGCGGTGTCCGTCGACTGGGATGCGGTGCACCTGCCGGTGGGCGGTCTGCTCACCACCCAGCAGGTGCCGGTGACGACGCAGTCCGGGCGACGGTGTGAGCTCCGGGGCTGGGACGCGGAGTCGACTGTCTGGCTACGCTGGTGCTTTACCGAGGTGACCTGGCTCGCCGATGTGAACGGCTGAGCCCTTGGGGGAAGCAGGCGCCACCGCAGCGCGATGCCGACCTCCTACCGGGTAGACCTGCCGCGTGACCTCTACAGCTCAACGAACGCATTCTTCTTTTGCTGTACGCCCTGCGCATTATCGGGGTGAGGATGCTCAGCCGAACGTGATGTGTGCTCCGGTGACGTGGATCAGCACGCCCTGCGACGAGACGCTGACGCTCTGGATGGTCAGGCCCATGGGCAGAGCCGGTACGGGAACGGAGAAATCGAGCTTCTGACCGAGGTCGGATAGCGGAAAACCCTCGACCGAGATTCCGTGCACCCGGATCTGGTTTCCGACCTTCGTCACCTGCGCCGTCGCCATCCCTTCGACGATGCCGAGGTCGATCTTGGCCTGCACCTGGTTCGGGCCCGCCGCCGAGAGCGTCAGGTCCGGCTGGCCGGCCGCCCCGGCCAGATCGGCGAACGTAATGACGCCTGTGCCGTCCACGCTGCCGATGGTGCCCTTCCGATAGCCGGAGTCGAGCCGTACACCCCGTGCTGCGGCGTCGAGGCGGCTGATGCGCAGCGGGCCCTCCTGGATCCCGCGGGCGCTGAGACGTACGTCGTGGAAGTTGCGGGAGATCGCCTGCGTCAGAAACGGGAAGCCCTTAATCGTCACATCCGGCTTGCCATTAAAACCCTGCTTTTGAATCTCCCCGGCGACCGTGTTCTCCGCATAGGCGGCAGCGACCCGATCACCGATCACCATGACCGCGACGAGCACCACCAGGACCATGAGGACGACGAGCATCCACCGGGGCACTCGCCTCTTCCGGGGAGGCGGCTCCAGATCTACCCAAGCGGGCTGGTGGGGGGTCACCGGTCGGCGGCAGCGCACGTCAGCATTAGCACCAAGGAAATCCATAACGGCCGAACTGTCAATACACAGTGTTGTCTCTGTGATGGATATAGAAAAGGATCCGAATCGACCTACAGTTGGAAGACATGCCGACCGAGCGCGCCGCAGGGACGTCGCAGCTCATCGTGCGGACGGAAGGTTCGGTCCATCAACTGCGACCGGGCGCCTCGTACCGGGTGGGTCGCGATCCCGACGCCGATGTCGTCGTGGCGGACCCCCGGGTGTCGTGGGAGCACGCGATCGTTCGCAGCGGCCCCGACGGATGGGTCATAGAGGATCACGGCAGCACCAACGGGACCTTCTCCGAGGGCAGGCGCGTCAGCCGGATCGGAGTCGACGGCGACTGCCTGCTCCGGCTAGGCCACCCCGAGACCGGGGTGCCGCTGGCGTGTTTCGCCGTCCCCGAGCCTGATCCGCGGCCCCGTGTCGACCGGGCGCCCAGCTCCGTGATCATGCTGCCGCCCCCAGACGCAGCCCCTCGCACGCTGCGGATCGGACGGGCACGGGACAACGACATCGTGCTCTCCGATCTGGTGGTCTCCCGGCACCACGCCGAGCTGCGCGGCACGGGCGACGGGCGGTACGAGCTCGTCGATCTTGGCGGTCACAACGGCACCTTCGTCAACGGGCTGCGGATCACCTCGGCGGTGCTGACCGAGCAGGACATCGTCGGCATCGGGCACGCCACCTTCCGTCTGGTCGGAGACGAGTTCCGTGAGTTCATCGACACCGGTGACGTGGTGGTGTCCGCGCGCGACCTGACCGTACGGACCCCGGAGGGCAAGGTCATCCTCGACCAGGTGAGCTTCCCGATCCCCGAGCGCTGCCTGGTGGCCGTCATCGGCCCCAGCGGCGCAGGGAAGTCGACCCTGCTGGGTGCGATGACCGGGACGCGGCCCGCGACCGAGGGCACGGTGCACTACGACAACCGCGATCTCTACACCGACTACGCGGAGCTGCGGCACCGGATCGGGCTGGTCCCGCAGGAAGACATCCTGCACACCCAGCTTCCCGCCCGCCGGGCCCTGCGCTACGCCGGCGAACTGCGGTTTCCCGGTGACACGCTGGCGGCTGAACGCGATCGCCGGGTCGACGAGGTCATCGAGGAGCTCGGCCTGAGCCGGCACGCCCAGACCCGGATCGCATCTCTGTCCGGGGGGCAGCGCAAGCGGGTCAGCGTGGCGCTCGAACTGCTCACGAAACCGTCCCTGCTGTTCCTGGACGAACCCACCTCCGGGCTGGACCCGGGGCTCGACAAATCCGTCATGGAGTTGATGCGGGAGCTCGCCCATGAGGGCCGGACTGTCATCGTGGTCACGCACAGTGTCGCCAACCTGGACACCTGCGACCGCCTTCTGGTCCTCGTGCCCGGCGGCCGGGTCGCCTACTACGGACCGCCGCGGGAGGGCCTCACCTATTTCGGGAAGCCGGGCTGGGCAGATGTGTTCCAGGCTTTCGACCGGGAGCCGGATCGGGACTGGGCGGCCGAGTTCCGGCTGTCGGCGCCGTACGCCCGGTACATCGAAGCACGGCCGAGGCAGGGTGACGCACAGGTCCGGCAGGATCGGCCTGCGGCGCCACCCCGGGCGCAGAGCCGCTGGGCGCAGCTGAGCACCCTGTGCCGGCGCTACTTCGCTGTCATCGCCTCGGACCGCAGCTATCTGGTCTTGCTGGCGGTGATGCCGCTGATCCTCGGCGGCCTGATCGCCGCGATCCCGGCTCCGCACGGGCTGGTGGCGGTGCCGGGAGGCAATGGCGACGCGGGGTCCAAAATGCTGGTCCTGGTCTTCGGCGCCTGCTTCGTGGGCAGCGGAAACTCGGTCCGGGAGCTGGTCAAGGAGCGGGCCATCTACCGGCGGGAACGGGCGGCAGGCCTGTCCGCCGGCGTCTATCTGTTCTCGAAGCTGCTGGTGCTCGGCCTGATCACCGGGCTCCAGGCGGCGGTTCTGGTCTTTCTCGGGCTGCTCGGCAACCCGCTTCCGGCCCACGGCACCTTCACCGCGCCACTGCCCGAGCTCATCCTCTCCATGGGCGTGCTGGGGATGGTCTCCATGGCGATGGGACTGGTGGTGTCCGCCATGGTGAGCACCTCGGAGAAGACCCTGCCGCTGCTGGTGGTCCTGTCCATGGGCCAGTTGGTGCTCTCTGGAGCCCTGGTGCAGCCTCTCGCCGGCAAGCCCGGGCTGGAGCAACTCGCCTGGCTGTCCCCCTCTCGCTGGGGTCTGGCGGCGGCCGCCGCGACGATCGACCTGGCCGGGATCATGCCGCCTCTCAGCGCTCCCGACCGGCTCTGGCGTCACCAGCCGGGCACCTGGCTCATGGACATGGGCATTCTGGCCGGGCTAGGGGTCGTCTTCGTCCTGATCGCCTGGTGGCGGCTGGAGCGCCTGCGCCCGGGCCGGCGCTGAGGCCTTTCTCGTCATGGCGTTGGAGTTCTCCGGGACCGCCTGGAGCTTCGCCTCGCCTACGCACGCGGGCTGAACCTCGCCTCAACGAGGTCGGCGCCCAGAATCCATGCCGCTCATGCTCGCCGCGCGCGCAGTATCTTCTACGTGCGTACGGGCGGCGAGGCGGAACGAGCGGCGGCTTGGGCTCGCCGCCTGGAAGGTTCATCAAGGGCGTCGTGGTGACAACCTCAGAGGAGCTCGACGTGGTCGCGGTAGGGGTCCAGCCGGGCATCTGTGACGTCGAGCTCGGTCACCATCAGGTCGATCCCGTCCCACGGCAGGCAGCGAGCGGCCGCTCCCGTCCCGAGCTTCTGTGAGTCCACGGCCATCACGACGTGGTCCGACAACTCCGCCATGAGCCTCTTGATCTCGCATTCTTCGGCGCTGAACTCGCTGGTCCCGAAATGGGGGTCGACCGCCGCGCCGGACAGGAAGGCACGTGCGAACGAGAACTGCTTCAGCGCGGAGGAGGCGACCGGGCCGACGAGGCTACCGGCGTTGGGGTCCTTCTGGCCGCCCGTCAGGTAGGCATGCACCCTCGAATCACGGTTCAGCGTCAGGAAAGTCTCGATGCCGTCCGTGACCACCGACAGGTTCTCGGCGGCGGGCATCGAGGCGGCAAGGACACAGACGGTTGACGAGGCATCCATGCAAATGCCCACTCCGCCGGAGGGCACCAGGTCGGACAGCTTCCGTGCGATCTGCTCCTTCGCCCGGCCCGATCGGTGCTCGCGTGCCTCGAAGGGCTGTGCCCCGCTGACCGCGCCGCCGCGTACGCGGCGAACCAAGCCCTCGTCCTCCAGCGCCTGGAGGTCCCGGCGGATCGTCATGGTGCTGACCTTGAAGCGGGCAGCCAGGTCCTCGATGCGCAAACTTCCGCTGGACGACAGCAACTCGGCCAGCGCCTGCCTTCTGCCCTCGAGGTCCACGGTGCTCTTGACGACCATGCCGTCTCCGTCCTCATTCAGTGTTTCATCTTGTCAATTGTCACACGGCTGGTCTCAGTTGAACTTTCCTTCCGCGTCACCGGGACGTAACGATCGAAGACGCCACCCACAGCGCCCGAACGTGCCGCTACGCCGCAGCTCAGGGCGCCGGCACTCGCATTCTCGACGTACACTCGCCAGAGAAATGTGTAACGAATGCGTTACGGACACTTGACGTCACGGTGTCGGTTCGTGTGAAGTTCACGCCAACAGACATCGATCAGTGTAAAAGTTCACACGAACAAACAAGTAGATCCGGGTGGGGAGCCCTGGAGGGCGGCAGTCGGCCCACCTCGTCCTCTTTGCGTGTTCAGGGCTGCTCGGGCGCACCGAGCCACCCGCCTTGAAGCGGGCCGTTTCGTACACCGAGCCACCAAGGCCCGGGTCTGGAGATCAGTCGTGGCAGATGTTGCTTTGGAGTGCCGGGACCTGGCCAAGGCCTTCGGCGGCGTGCCCGTACTGAAGGGCGTCTCCCTCAGCCTCGAAGCCGGCTCCGTGACCGCGCTGGCGGGGGAGAACGGCGCGGGCAAGTCGACGATGATGAAGATCGCCTCGGGCCAGGTGAAGCCCGACCGCGGCCAGGTCCTGATCGGTGGTGAGGCGCTCTCGCAGGCGGATCCGCGGGCGGCGCATCGACAGGGGGTCGCCATCGTTCCCCAGGAGCTCGCGCCCATCATGGACATGAAGGTGTACGAGAACCTCTTCATCGGGCGGGAGTTGCGCGGTCGAGCGGGCCTGCTCGACCGGCGCGCGATGGCACGCGAGGCGCGCGAGATCCTCGACGTGTTCGGGGTCGAGATCGATCCGCAGGCGACGATGAGGAAGTTGTCGGTCGGGCTCCGCCAACTGGTCGAGATCGCCAAGTGCACCAGCGGCGGAGCAAAGGTCCTGCTGTTGGACGAGCCGAGCTCCGCCATCTCCGACCGCGAGGTCGAGCGACTGTACGCCGTGGTGGACAAACTGCGTGAGCGGGGTGTCGCCATGCTCTACACCACCCACAAGATGGAAGAGATCCGCGCTCTGGCCGACCGGGTGGTCGTGCTGCGCGACGGGGGGCTGGCCATGAACCAGCCGCTCGCCGACGTCAGTGACGATGACATCGTCCACGCGATGATCGGCCGTGAGCTCGAGGACCTCTTCCCGGTGCTGCACCCGCCCGGTGACGACGTCGCCCTGCAGATCAGCGGACTCCACGTCAACGGCTATGAGCGGCCGGTGGACCTTACGGTTCGTCGCGGGGAGATCCTGGGCCTGGCGGGACTCGTGGGGGCGGGCCGAACCGAGCTCCTCGAGGCCGTCTTCGGCGTGCGCAAGAGCGTCGCAGGCGCCATCGCTGTCGGCGGCAGGGCTGTCAAGCGCAATTCCCCAGCCGACGCGATCGCCCGGGGGATGGCCCTTGTTCCCGAGGACCGCAAGGGAGCCGGCGCCGTGCTGTCCATGGACGTCCTGGACAACGGCTCGCTGCCTCGGCTGTCGAGCTTCACCTTGGGCGGATGGCTGCGGCAACGCAACCGCACACGAGTGGTCGGTGAGGCGATGGAATCGGTCGGGCTGCGGAGCCGAGGGCTGTCGCAGCAGGTCGGCACACTCTCCGGCGGCAACCAGCAGAAGGTGGTCCTGGCGCGCTGGCTGACGGGCAGCGTGAATGTCCTCCTTCTCGATGAGCCCACCCGGGGCGTCGATGTCGGTGCTCGCAGCGAGATCTACCGCATCATCACCGAGCTCGCAGCCGCCGGGATGGCCGTCGTCATGGCCTCATCCGACATGCCCGAAATCCTGAGCCTCGCCCACCGTGCGCTCGTCATGCGCGAAGGGTCCGTCGCGGGCGAGCTGGGCCGCGGTGAGCTGTCCTCACCCGACGTTCAGAACACCATCTTCCGGCTCGCTGCGGGCCTGGACCTCCAGTCCGACCCCAGTTCCATCGATCATTCGCCCGATCACGGCCTTCACAGCCCGACCGACACCAAGGAGGACGGCCGATGACCACCCAGGAGTCAGCCCCGCAGCGCACGGCAACGGGCGGGATGGCCGAGCAGTCCGTGGCCGGGCGCTTGTCGGGACCGTGGATCCGCGACCAGTTGATCCGCCACGCCATGGTGGTGGTGATGCTGCTGATCATCGCCTACTTCAGTTACAAGAGCGTGCGATTCGGGACTCTCGACAACGCTCAGACGATCGCCGTGGCCGCGGCGCCCTTCGCCCTCATAGCGCTGGGCCAGACGCTGGTCATCCTCACCGGCGGGATCGACCTCTCGGTGGGTAGCATCATCGCTCTCAGCGCGATGTCATCGGCCGTGACCGTGAAGGGCCACCCCGAGCGACTCTGGTTGGCAGTGCTGGTCGCCATGTTCGTCGGACTGGCCGCGGGAGCGATCAACGGCTTCCTGGTCTCCAAGGTCAACGTGCCACCGTTCATCGCCACTCTCGGCATGTTGACCACAGCATCCGGCCTGGCCTATGTCGTGGGCAATGGTGCGCCGATCAACGGACTTCCAGGGGATTTCGGCAAGATCGCGAACAACCAGATCCTTGGTCTGCAGATCCCCGTGCTGGTGATGATCGTTGGCGTCCTCGCCCTGGCCCTGGTCATGAAGCGAACGTCCTACGGCATGCGCGTCTACGCGGTGGGCGGTAACCCCGTCGCCGCCCAGATCGCCGGCGTCAAGATCACCCGGATCCTGTTCAGCGTCTACGCCCTCAGTGGTCTGCTCGCCGGGCTCTCCGGCGTGATGCTGGCCTCGAGGGTCATCTCCGGGCCCCCCAACCTCGGCCAAGGCTACGAACTGGACGCCATCGCCGCGGTGGTCATCGGCGGCGCGAGCCTACTGGGCGGTCGAGGCAGCATCTGGGGCACGGCGCTTGGACTGCTCCTCATCCAGACCCTCAACAACGGCTTGGACATCCTCGTCGTGCCCGCCTACTGGCAGAGCGTCATCAAGGGAGTGCTGATAGTCGCAGCCGTCGCCGTCGACGTCTGGTCCGCCAAACGCAGGGTCTGAGGCTTCCACTCTTTGAACCACTTCCCAGGTCAACCCAGCGAACCTCGCTACACAAATGGAGTTTCCATGCGCAACAAGACCTTCCGCGCCCTTGCCCTCACCGCAGCAGGCGCGAGTCTCCTGGCCACCGCCGCGTGCGGTGCCGGAGACCCCAACAAGAACGCCGGCGGCTCGAGCGGCTCGAGTGGAGGCAAGCTCCGCGTCGGCATCAGCGTCTACGACATGTCCTCCTTCATCACCGCGGGGAAGGCGGGCATCGACGCCTACGCCAAGGCCAACAACATCGACGTTCTGTGGAACTCCGCCAACCTGGACGTCAGCACGCAGGCGAACCAGGTCGACCAGTTCATCAACGCGGGCGTCAACGCCATCGTGGTCGTCCCGGTCCAAGCGGACTCTCTCGCCCCGCAGGTCGCGTCGGCCAAGGCCAAGAAGATCCCGTTCCTTGCGGTCAACGCCGGTCTCAACAGCTCTGACCTGGCCGGCACCGTCCTGCCCGACGACGTCAAAGCCGGCGAGCAGGAGATGCAGATGATGGCCGACAAGCTCGGCGGCAAGGGAAATCTCGTCGTTCTCCAGGGCCCCTTGGGTCAGTCCGGTGAGCTGGACCGCACCAAGGGAATCCAGAACGTGCTGGCCAAGTACCCCAACATGAAGGTCCTCGCCAAGGACACGGCCAACTGGAAGCGCGACGAGGCCGTCAACAAGATGAAGAACTGGATCTCGAGCTTCGGCGGCAAGATCAACGGCATCGTCGCCGAGAACGACGACATGGGGCTGGGGGCTCTGCAGGCCACCCGCGAAGCCAAGGTCAAGCTCCCGATCGTCGGGGTCGACGGCATCCAGGACGGCCTCAACGCCGTCAAGAGCGGAGACTTCATCGGCACCAACCTCCAGCACGGGACTGTTGAGCTGGCGACGGGCCTCGCCGTGGCCGCCAAGATCGCCCGCGGCACGACCGTCAACAAGACCCCCGTCTACCTGATGCCCGAGGTCACCCCGGCCAACGTGGACACCTACATGGAACACGTCGTCACCAAGAAGGACGCCTTCATCGCCGCGCTCCCCACGCTGATCGAGGCGAACCTCAAGACCGGGAACATCGCCAACGAGAAGAGCTGACCGAATTCGTCGGGTGGGGCCGCCCTCAGAGCGGTCGGCCTCACCCGACACCGGCCCCCGAGCGTTTCGCACAGCCGAGGAGATCCTCATGACCACCATGCAGGTAGCGGTCCTTCGTGGAATCCAGGACCTGGCAATCGAAGAGCGCCCCGTACCAGCGCCCGGACCTGGCGAGGTCTTGGTGCAGATCAACGCGGTGGGCGTCTGCGGATCCGATGTCCACTACTACCAGCACGGTCGCATCGGGGACTTCGTCGTGGAGCAGCCCATGGTGCTCGGCCACGAGTCCGGAGGCGTCGTCGTCGGCGTGGGACGCGGTGTGGACGACGCCAGGATAGGGCAGCGCGTGTCCGTCGAGCCCGGCGTGCCCGACCTGACCTGCCCCGAGTGCCTCGCCGGACGGTACAACCTGTGCCCCGGCATGAAGTTCTTCGCCACACCCCCGTTCGACGGATCTCTCGCCGAGTTCGTCACCGTCCACGAGGCCTTCGCCCATCCGGTGCCGGACTCGATGTCAGACGACGCGGCGGCACTGCTCGAGCCTCTGTCCGTGGGCGTCTGGGCAAGTCGCAAGGGACACGTGAGCGCGGGCAGCCGCGTCCTGATCACCGGAGCCGGACCGATCGGGCTCGTCGCGACGCAGTGCGCTCGCGCCTTCGGCGCCACCGAGGTCGTGGTCGCCGACCTCAACCCGCACCGCCTTAAGCTCGCCGAGGACCTGGGCGCGACCGCGACCCTCAACGTCGCAGAGACCTCGCTGAGCGACGCGGGCTTCGAACCCACCGTGTTGCTGGAGTGTTCCGGTCACCCCGGCGGCACCAACGACGCTCTGCGCACCGTGGGCCGGGCCGGCCGCGCGGTGCTCGTGGGGATGGGCGGCGATGACCTGCCGCTGCCACTGGGATACATCCAGAGCCGGGAGATCGAGGTCATTGGAACGTTCCGCTACGCGAACACCTGGCCGACGGCCATCGCGCTCGCAGCCTCGGGACGGGTCGACGTGGACGCCCTCGTCACCGGTCATTTCGCCTTGGCGGACTCCGAGGCGGCTCTGCTCGCCGGCGAACGCGACCCCCGCGCGGTCAAGTCCGTCATCAATCCGCAGCACTAACAAGCAACGTTTGCCGTCCATCGGGACCTACCCCGGACGCCCCCTCGGGGAGAGGGCAGCCGCTCGCGACTGAAAGGACAAACAGTCATGACTCGTCTGTACGACGACCCGCACACCTTTACTGAGGACATGCTCGCAGGCTTCCTGGACGTGCACCGGGACACCGTCGCGGGCGTACCAGGCGGCGTCGTTCGTACGACCGAGACACGGCCGGGCAAGGTCGCGGTCGTCGTTGGTGGTGGCTCCGGGCACTATCCCGCCTTCTGCGGGGTGGTCGGGCAAGGGTTTGCCGACGGTGCCGTCGTCGGAAACATCTTCACCTCGCCGTCGGCGCAGGATGCGTACTCGGTGGGCAAAGCGGCTGCCGGCACCGCCGGTCTGCTGTTCTCCACGGGCAACTACGCCGGGGACGTCATGAACTTCACGCTCGCCCAGGAGCGGTTGTGCCGGGAAGGGATCAACACCCGGGTCGTGTTCGTCACCGACGACATCGCCAGCGCGCCGAAGTCGGAGATCCACAAGCGGCGTGGAATCGCCGGGGACTTCGTCGTGTTCAAGGTCGCGGGTGCCGCCGCCGAAGAGGGGTACGACCTCGACTCGGTCGAACGAGTTGCCCGTCACGCCAACGACCGGACTCGCACCCTGGGGGTGGCGTTCGCCGGTTGCACGATGCCTGGGGCGGCCGCGCCTCTCTTCACCGTTCCCGCTGGGCGGATGGGGGTCGGCCTGGGTATTCATGGTGAGCCGGGCGTCGGCGAGGACGCGTTGCCGCGGGCCGCTGATCTGGCGACGCGACTGGTGTCCGGTGTTCTGGCGGAGAAGCCTGCCGGATCCGGTGACAGGGTGACGGCGATTCTCAATGGGCTCGGGACAACGAAGTATGAAGAGCTCTTCGTCGTATGGCGAAGCGTGGCCAGGCTCCTGGCGGATCAACGCCTTGAGGTCGTCGCTCCCGAAGTGGGCGAGCTCGTCACGAGCTTGGACATGGCCGGATGCTCTCTGACCTTGGTCTTTCTCGACGACGAGCTGGAGCGGCTGTGGCGCGCGCCGGCGGACACTCCGGCCTACCGCAAGGGCCGAGTGGACTCGGCGAACGCGGCTTCGGTTCGGCGTACCACAACGTCCTCCGGGCCAACCGTCACCGCAACCCGCCCCAGCTCAGAAGGGTCCCGCGCCTGCGGGCGCACCATCGTCTCAGCGCTCGAAGCCATGGCATCGGTCATGACCGATGCTGAGAACGAACTGGGCCGGATAGACGCCGTCGCCGGCGACGGCGACCACGGACGCGGAATGGTCAAGGGCGTCTCCGCGGCGGTTGCCGCGGCGCGCGATGCAGCCGGCGCCGGCGCCGGCGCGCGGTCGGTTCTGGTCGCGGCGGGGGACGCGTGGGCCGGGAAGGCGGGCGGTACGTCCGGAGTTCTCTGGGGCGCCACGTTGTGCAGCATCGGCGAGCACCTCGGGGACGATCACGAGGCAACCTCGGACTCGGACGTCGCGGACGCCATACGAGCCGGGCTCCTGGCGCTTCAGCGTCTGGGGAAGGCACAGCTCGGGGACAAGACGATGGTCGATGCGTTCGCGCCGTTCGTCGAGACGCTTGTCGAACGTGTCCGCTCGGGGACAGGACTGTCAGCGGCATGGTCGGAAGCCACGCAGGTCTCCGAGACCGCAGCGCTGGCCACGGCCGACCTACGACCTCGCATCGGCCGGGCACGACCTCTCGCCGAGCGGAGCATCGGGACCCCAGATGCGGGAGCGACGTCGTTCTCTCTGTGCGCCCGCGCTGTTGCCGGCGTGCTGGAGTCCGTCCGCTGAGCTCATGCCTCAAGGACAGAACACGAAAAGGAAGGCGCCATGCCTCAGAAGTGGCGGATCATCGTCGGTTGCGACGATGCCGGGCTGGACTACAAGAACGTCCTGAAGGCTGACCTGGAGCATGACGACCGGGTCGGCGAGGTGATCGACATCGGAGTCGGAGCCGAGGACACGACGCCGTATCCGCACGTCGCCGTCGCGGCGGCGCGAATGATCGCCGCCGGCGAGGCAGATCGCGCGCTCCTGGTGTGCGGCACCGGACTGGGAGTCGCGATCAGCGCCAACAAGGTGCCCGGCATCCGTGCGGTGACGGCACATGACAGCTTCTCCGTCGAGCGATCCGTGCTGAGCAACAACGCCCAGGTCCTGTGTTTCGGGCAGCGAGTCGTCGGCGTGGGGCTGGCTCGTCGACTGGCAAGCGAGTGGCTCGACTACCACTTCGACCAGAACTCCAGTTCCGCGGCCAAAGTCCGGACCCTGACGTCCTACGAGTCAGGTCACGACCAGGCCGACCAAGCCGAGACGTTGCGGGAAGGAGAGGAGCTGGTGTGCTCGTCGGCTCTCCCGACCGCCGAACCGCAACCGAAACAGGCCAGACCAATCGACAGCGAGGAGTAGAGGACATGACAGCCGACGAAAAGACCCTTGATCTGACGTTCGGGCTCGACGGCAAGGTGGCGTTGGTGACCGGTGGTGCGTCGGGGATCGGCGCAGCGGTCGCTGACACGTACGCGCTGAAGGGAGCCCAGGTCGCCGTGGTCGATGTCAATGGCCAGGCGGCAGAAGAGAAGGCCCGGGAGCTCGGACGCGGTAGCGCCGGGTTCGCGTGCGACGTCACCGATCCTGACGCGGTCAGCTCCACGGTCAGCGCTGTCCTGGAGACCTACGGTCGTATCGACATTCTGGTGAACAGTGCCGGCGTCGCGATCTTGGCCCCTGCCGAAGACCTGGAGATCAGTGCGTTCGACACGACGATCAATGTCAACTTGAAGGGCACCTTCCTCGTATGTCAGGCGGTCGGACGGCACATGCTGCTCGCCGGTGGAGGGAAGATCATCAACTTGGCGTCACAGGCCGCCAGCGTCGCTCTGGACCAGCACGTCGCCTACTGCGCCTCCAAGTTCGGTGTGGTCGGTCTGTCGAAAGTGCTTGCCTCCGAATGGGCCGGCCGGGGAGTGACCGTCAACACGCTGTCCCCCACGGTCGTGCTCACCGAGCTGGGTCGGAGCGCTTGGAGCGGGCCAAAGGGTGACGCGCTGAAGGCTCAGATTCCCACCGGGCGCTTCGCCTACCCGGAAGAGATCGCCGCAACGGCGCTGTTCCTTGCCTCGGACAGTTCGGACATGATCAATGGTGCGGACATCATCGTTGACGGCGGCTACACGATCCGCTGACCGGTGAAGGCGGTGGTCGCCCCGCCCGGCAAAACGGTCGGCGCATCAATTCTTGGTTCGACTGCGTCGAGAGGTCGTTGGCGCCACATGGTGAACCGGCTCTTTCGACGGGACATCGATGTGCCTGGCCGACGGAATCCTAGGCCCAGCGCGTTGAGTTGAGTGGCGTCATCCTGTTACCGGTTCCGTAGACCAGCGACCACGGACACGCCTGAGTACCCCCGTACTCGTCCTCCAGAGGCTCTTGGCCTTGCTGTGCTGAGTTGCATCACCTTGTTGGTATGAGGCGGGCCGTCACCAACGAAATGATGACTCGCCGAAGTCGAGTCCGTGGCCGGTGACCCTGCCCGGATTGTGCGGCAACCGCAGATGAGGATGAGTGGTGCTCGGCACACGCTAGGCTGCCGCCACAGCAGGGGGTGAGGATCTACGACCACACGGAGGAACACGTATGAGCTATGGCAATGGGCCAGGTTACGGGCAGCAGCCTCCGCCCGGTGGTGGTTACGGGCAGCAGCCTCCGCCCGGTGGTGGTCACAACCAGGCCCCTCCTCCCAATCACCTCGTCTGGGCCATCATCACGCTGTTCTGCTGCCAGATCCTAGGCATCGTCTCGATCATCTTCGCCGCCCAGGTCAACGGCAAGTTCCAGCAAGGTGACTACGCCGGAGCGGTGGACTCCTCGAACAAGGCGAAGACGTTTGCGATGATCGGTACCATCCTGGGGGTGGTGCAGGTGGTCGGCATCATCATCTATGTGGTCGTCGTTGGCGTGGCCGTGTCGGCAAGTACCCCTGGCTACACCAGCAGTACTCCGGATTCAGTCAGCACTCCTGGCTACTCCACCAGTACCCCCGATGCCATCGGGGGCGCGTGCAACTATCTGGAGTCCCCCGATCCGGGCGCGCCGAAGGATCTCGGAAGGCCCCCCGTCCAGCCGGGGTACAAGGGCACGGTCGGGGCCACCATCAAGACCAGCCTCGGTGACGTCGGTGTGAGCCTCGATGCCGCAAAGGCACCGTGCTCGGTCGGCTCGTTCGCCTTCCTGATCAAGAAAAACTACTTCGACAATACGCAGTGCCACCGGCTGACCAGTGGGTCCCTGAGGGTCCTGCAGTGCGGGGATCCGACGGGCACGGGGACGGGCGGACCGGGATACCGTTTCGCCAACGAGAACACCACGGGCGCCACGTACACCCGCGGTGTCCTGGCGATGGCGCACAGCCAGCAGCCGGACAGCAACGGCAGCCAATTCTTCATCGTCTACGGTGACTCAATGACGCTACCGCCCGACTACACCGTATTCGGGCAGGTGACCTCAGGGCTGGACGTCATCGACCAGGTGGCGAACGCGGGGTCGGACGACTCCAACGGTACCGGGGACGGCAAGCCCAAGAAGAAGATCGAGATCATCGACGTCACGATCACCTAGAAATCAGAATCGCCAAGAAATCACGTTCACCCATAAATCTCGATGACCTGGAAATGGCGTCAACGATCAGGAGTTGCAGTCCCTCTCATGGTGTCTTGAGCTGAACTACGATGAGAAACTCTCGGTCGCCGCATCGGAGAAATGATGGTTCGAGGTCAGCGCCGCACAGGTATGCGCGGCGCTGGCCGTCGACCACTTGCCTGGCAGAGCATTCCGACGCCTCATTCACGGCCTCGCCAACGCTGTCGGTGACTCGACCGTTACGGTCGAGCCCGGCCCGCCAGCGGATTGAAACAGGCCGTCAGCACGGAACGGATCGGATCAGCCGGGGAAGTCCCCGGGGCTGACCGGACTCGTGCGCGCGTTTCCGCCGACCGCGGGCTGCAGGGAGATCCTCCACTTGCTCCAGCGGATCAGGGTTGCGGAATAGGTGGTCCGGGCGCTTGCCGAGGGCGAGGGTGATCACGGCGTCGTCGGAGCCGCCGTTGTCGATGGTGAGGGCGCCTCGCGCGCCGCGGCTGCCGGAACGCACGAAACTCCCGTTCGACAACCGGCGGCTGGTCTCCTTCCCGGCCGCCGGCACCTTGAGGTCGAGCTTGTACACCGGCACCTTCGCCGCGAGCGCCGTCACGGCGGCACGGACGGCCGCCGCCCCGTGTGACCGCCCTGATGGACTTCTCGGCCACCGTCTGACACTGGCTGCCGGATGGCGTTGCGGATTCGACATCATTCGCCGATGGCCCTTCATGACACGGTCGACCCCGTGCCATCGAACACCAGCATATCCCGTTGACCGGTTGCGGAGAGGGGAGACACCGACATACTGTTTTGAGCGGTGTCGAATATCTGTGGAGGAACGATGAGCGCCCTGCCCTACCTGGCCCACGCCGCGTTGCGGCAGAGTCGGCGTGACCGGCCAGGGAGCGCGGGGAGGCCACGGCGGGCCGTTCTCCGGCCCCGCCGCGGCCAACCGGCGGGCGAGGTCCATGGAGCGCCCGCGCAGGCGTGGCGCAACCCCGAGGGCAACGAGTTCTGCCTGATCACGGAGGGCTGACCGATGCCCGCCCGGCTCATGCGAATCTGGCGCGGCTCGACCAGGCGGTCGGACGCGGAGGCGTACGAGAGGTATATGCGACACACCGGCTTCGTCGGTTACACCGCCGCCGACGGAAACCGGGGGGTGTACATGACCAGGCGGGACCTCGGAGAGCACAGCGAGTTCTGCATGGTCTCGCTCTGGGACTCCTGGGAAGCCGTCAAGGCCTTCGCCGGCGACGAGCTGGACAAGGCGGTGTTCTATCCCGAGGACGACCGCTATCTGGTGGACCGTGAGCTCACGGTCTCGCACTACGTGATCTTCGAGAGCGCCTGAACTGCGACATCCGCAGGCTCTGTCCGAACGCGGTCTGGACCGTTGTCAGGAAGGTGGCCGAGTAGCTGCTGCGTGCCGTGACCGGCATGGCGACTTTCGCCAGCATCTCCTGCCAGAAGGCGAACCGGTCGGCCGGTGGAAGGTCCTCTGTTCGGACCACCTGATGCATGGCCACTCCCGGATGGGTGATGCGCTGGTTCGTCGAGCGGATCATGTCATCGCTGCCCTACAACGGCAGCAGCCGATCCGGAGCCTCGTGTTACCGGCCGGTTCTGGAAGCTGGCACGAATAGGCCATAGTTTGGCGCTGAACGTCCACATTTCGAATGGCCGCGTGACCATACTGATCAACGCTTGCCCTGTGGGACACCGTGATTGTCGTGGAGGCGATGTGGGCGCCAGTACGAACGTGGACACCAGCGCATGGGCGGTGTCGGTACCGGTCGGCTATCTGTTGCACGGGTGGGAGGTTATTCGTCCGCTGGCGACCGGCAGTTGGGGAAGCGTCTACGAGTGCCGTCGCGCCGGGCAGGCGGCCGCACTCAAGTTCCTGCCGACCGGCACCCTCACGCCCCGGCAGTTCAATCACCTGGCTGCAATGACCCTCCGAGAGGTGCGGTCACACGGTGAACTGGCGCGGCATCCCCGGCTCATCACCTTGTCGGAGACCTTCACTGTCGACGACCCGGAGTCTCGGGAGTTGGACGGTGCCACTGTCATCGTGATGGACCTGGCCGACCGGTCCCTGGCGGAGCTGACCGGCCTCGGTAAGCCGGTGCCGGACGCTCCCCGTTTCATCATCGAGATCTGCGAGGGCCTGGCGCACATGCATGCTGAGGGCTGGCTGCACGGTGACCTGAAACCGAGCAACATCCTGCTGATGCCTGACGGCTCGATACGGCTGGCCGATTTCGGCCTCACGACCGAGCTCGACGGAAGCCACGCCTACCTACCGCGGGCCGGGTCGATGGACTATCTCGCCCCGGAACGCCGCAGCGAGCCGATGACCGTCGAGGGTGCGGCGGTGCGTGTGTCGGCTGATATCTGGGCCCTGGGGATCACCGCGTACCAATTGCTCACCGGGAGTTTTCCCTTCCCTGGCACCACTTGGCGAGGGCGATCGTCCGCAGCCATCGAGTATGTCGAGGGCCGTGCGCCTCTGGTCCTGGACCCCGGGCTTTCGGAGGGCTGGCGGGCTTGGGTCTCCGACTGCCTTGCGCCCACTCACAGTGCCCGCAGCCAGCACAATGCACGCTCCCTGATCGACCGTGCGAAGGCGCTCGCCGCGGGCAGATGGCGGCGCCGGTGGTCACGCCGCCGCAAGGTACTGGTGTCGGCGGCGGCAGCCGCCACTCTGACCGCCGGGGTGATCGCTGTGCCGCTGGCGGCCGGCGGCCACGCTGATCCGACTGGGCGCTGGCTGCGCGCCGGGAGCGATATCCCACGCCAGTACCGCAAGACGATTGTCCAGGCAGGCACATCGTACTGCCATGAGAAGATCGTCACTCCAGCGCTGATCGCGGCGATGCTCAAGGCAGAGAGTGGCTTCAACGCAGATCTGTCCGACCCGGCCAAGGACGAATACGGCATTGCCCGCTGGACACCATCGATTCTGCAGTTCTATCTGCCGCCCGATCAGTTGGGCAAGATACCGAAGCCTCCGCTGGACCCTTATGAGTCCATCCGGGCCATGGGGCGGTATCTGTGCAAGATGGCGCCTGAAATCCAGGCCCTGCACATCCCCGGCGATCACCAGCTCGACCTGGCTGCCGCCTACCGTTCGTCGGTCGAGAAAGTGGCTAGTGCCGAGGGCGTAGCGCCCAAATGGCAGGCCTACATCGCCAATGTCAGTAAGTACATGCGGGACTACAAGCCCCGCTGATCATCCCAGCAGCGCCAGATGTTCCTCACGGGCACCGTGGCTCACACAGTGCCGCCAGGACCTGGAAGTACTTGGCGGTCTCATCCAGCGGGTAGGCCGTCGAGGTCTTCGCTCCCGTGACCACCCCCCTGTGTCGGTGAAGGTCGTCCAGTAGTCCTCCACGGCACGGATCCGCCCTGCGGATCGCTCCAGGGTAGGGATCACTGGCCCGCTAGCCATCCTGGTTGCTGCCAGGTACCCCAAGCCGGCCGGAGGGGTCAAGCTCAGCACAGATCAGCTCGCACCCCACCCACGGAAGGAACCTGACGGTGAAGCGCAGGAACATCGCGGTCTCGGGGGCCGCTGTCGCAGCGGCAGCGGCCCTGTCCCTCGCTCCGCAGAGAAACAGCTCCGGCCTGTTCCGTATGTCGGTGTCAGCGCGCAGCGAGTCACGATGAAGAGATGGCTGCTATCAGCGGTGACGGCGGCCGCGATCGGAGGCGCGACCATCGCGGCGGCCCACGCCACGAGCCCGCACCACGGTACGGGGGCCGTACGGGAGCCCACTGAGAAGGAGAAGGACCTTCTCTACAACGCCGACCAGATCCTGCAGCGCAGGTGCCTGCAGCGGTTCGGGTTCAAGCTGTGGCCCGTCCCACGCCATCCCCTCCCGGAAGACCGGGAGTTCCCGTATGTCATCGACGATGTGACCTGGGCTCGGGAACACGGCTATGGCAGCGACATGGAGAGCCGCAGGGCCGCGCTGCGGAACTCCGACCCGAACCACCGATACTTCGTGAGTCTGACGCCCGACCAGAAGAAGTCCATGCTCGCCGTCGTCAACGGCGCCCGGCCGACCGGCTTGGAGGTGAGGCTTCCGACCGGCATCGTCACCGGACGCAGCGACCGAAGCTGCTCCGCGGAGTCTGATTCGCGGCTCTACGGAGACCTGAAGACCTGGTTCCGGGCCTCCGAGATCACAGAGAGCCTGACCGAGCTTGGACGCAGGCAAGTGGCGGGCGATCCGAGGTACGCGGCCTCGGTGGCCCAGTGGTCGCGGTGCATGCGTGAGAAGAGGTTCTCCTACCAAAACCCCTACGCCGCCCGCGCGGCGTTCCTGTTGGCAGGCAACTCGAAGAAGGCCGGCCAAGAGATGGAGACTGCCGTAGCGGAGGCGGCCTGCGCCGCAAGCAGCGGGCTCGGCGCAACGATCCACCAACTCGACGGTGAGTACGGCGCCAAGCTTTACCGGACCTACCGCTCGGAGGTGGACAGCGGGCACCGGATAGAGCTCGCCGCGCTACCCCGCGCCCGGGCCATCGTCACCCAGGGCTGAAAGACCAGCCCCTCAGATCGCCGTGGCGACCGCCACGGTTCGGCACCACTTCACCCCTAGGAAGGGAATACACCCATGTCCAAAATCCGTGCCCTCGCTGCCGGTGTGGCCGTGGCCGGCGTCACCGGACTGGCCTTCATCGGCTCCGCTGGTGTGGCCAGCGCGTCCGACGGCAATCTGTACGCCTACCACGGTGAGAACTTCAACAACGGTAACGGCGCCTCCTGCGCCTGGTCTCTCAGCTCGTCCAACTGGGCGGACCGGGGCTGCTTGAACTACGTCGGCTCGGTGTGGAACAACGGTAACCAGGAGACCTACGACTCGGTGACTCTCTATGAGGACACCGCGGCCCAGGGACGGGGTGCCTCGAACTGCCTCCCGCGGGGCCACTACTACGCGTACCTCAGCCAGAATCGGGAGACGTTTAGCAACGGCCACACCATGTACAACAACATCGCCTCGCACGTCTGGTCGACGTGCGGTAAGTGACCGATGGCCTGGGGAGGGCGGCGCGCCCTCCCCAGGCCGCGGCTATGCGCGAGGGGCAGCACCGCCGGAGCCGCATCGTATTCGTCAAGGATCCGCGTCTTGTAAGCAGCCGTGAAAGTCCGGCGCTTGGGCTGGTCGCCTCGCGGCCCGCCGCCCCGGAATGTGTCAAGTCGAATGAGACAGGGGCGGTGTGGTCGTTAGGCTGCCGCCGCCTCGGCGTCGGCCTCGGCGGCACCGGTCGCCTGGGCAGGATCGTTGATCCAGGCGACCGTGGGGAGCTTGGGCAGTGTGGGCTTGCGGGTGAACCGGTCGGGGTTGGC
>JAOPYO010000074.1 GCA_025964575.1 Actinomycetes bacterium | reverse complement strand
AGACGCCGCTCACGCCACGGACTTGGGCTTGGCCGCCGAGGCGTCCTTCGGTGCCGACTTCGCGGGCGACGCGGGTGACTTCGTCGGCGAAGGCCGACAGCTGGTCCACCATGGTGTTCATGGTGTCCTTCAGGTCGAGGATCTCGCCCTGGGCGTCGACGGTGATCTTCTTGCTGAGGTCGCCGTGCGCGATGGCGGTGGTGACCTGGGCGATGTTGCGGACCTGGTAGGTCAGGTTGTTGGCCATGCCGTTGACGTTGTTGGTGAGGTCTTTCCAGACGCCGCTCACGCCATGGACCTGGGCTTGGCCGCCGAGGCGTCCTTCGGTGCCGACCTCGCGGGCGACGCGGGTGACTTCGTCGGCGAAGGCCGACAGCTGGTCCACCATGGTGTTCATGGTGTCCTTCAGCTCGAGGATCTCGCCCTGGGCGTCCACGGTGATCTTCTTGGTCAGGTCGCCCTGGGCGATCCCGGTGGCCACCTGGGCGATGTTGCGGACCTGGTAGGTCAGGTTGTCGGCCATGCCGTTGACGTTGTTGGTGAGGTCCTTCCAGACGCCGCTCACGCCTCGTACGTTCGCCTGGCCGCCGAGGCGTCCTTCGGTGCCGACCTCGCGGGCGACGCGGGTGACCTCGTCGGCGAAGGCCGACAACGTGTCCACCATCGTGTTCACGGTGAGCTTGAGCTCCTGCAGCTCACCGGCCGCCTCCACCGTGACCTTCCGGGTCAGATCGCCCTCGGCCACGGCCGTCGTCACCACCGCGATGTCCCGGACCTGGGCGGTGAGCCGCCCGGCCATGGCGTTCACAGCGCTGGTCACATCCCGCCAGCGCCCCGACATCCCGCGCAGCGGTGCCTGCCCGCCGAGCCGGCCCTCGGTGCCGACCTCCCGGGCGACCTGGGTGACGTCCCAGGTGAACTGGTCGAGTTGCTCCACCATGCTGTTGACCGACCGGGCCATACGCAGCAGTTCCCCGCGCATCGGCCGGCCTCGGACCCGCAGTTCCACCCGCTGGTTCAGATCGCCGGCGGCCACCGCCTCCACGACACGGGCTATCCCGGTCGTCAGGTCGGTGAGCTTGTCGATGATGGCGTTGGCATCCTCGATGCCGGCCACCCAAGAACCCTTCAACGAGCCGGACGACAAGCGCTCCCGCAGATGGCCCTCGCGGCCGATCCCGCGACGGACCCGGGCAAGGCCGCCGACGACATGGTTGCTGTTCTCCCGGATCTCCTCCAGGATCGCGGCGGCGTCGGCGACCGCGCCTTCCGCCGTAATCTCGGGAACCGCGCGGAAGTTGCCGTCCCGCACCGCGGCCAGGGCCTTGAGCAACGGTTTCAGATCGGCATCGCTATAGCGTGGAGTCGTCTCTCTGCGCGAGATGCTGGCAGAGCCAGCACTGGACGCGGTACGAGGCATAGTCTTTCCTCCTGGCTCACGGCCGGTTCGCCCGCAGGACGCGCGACCGCGTGTGGGCCGCGCATGAGCAGTCTGTCACGATGAGTGGAGTAAGCATCCCCGCTTCGATCAGGGACGACCATTGGATCGGCTGAGCGCTTCTGCCGGATTCCCTGCTGAGGCCGCCTCGGTCTTGGCCGCGCGACGGTTCGTCGGCGACACTCTCACCAGCTGGGGTCTGGCATCCGTCAGCGATGACGCCCTGCTGGCCATCAGTGAACTTGCGACCAACGCGATCACCTACGCCGGGACACCATTCGAGGTGTGCTGCAGCGCGGAGAACGGTCAAGTCGAGGTCAAAGTACGTGACCATCATCCCACCCGCCAAATCCCCATGCCCGGTCTCAGTGAGGCCCGCGGCAGAGGGCTGGCCGCCAGCGCCGGGATGGCCGCCTCCTGGGGTGTCACCTATGAGTCGCAGGCCAAGACGGTGTGGATCCGGCTGCCCGCCAAGGGCGAGATGGCCCTCGGCGTGGGTCCGAGTGCCCCAGCCCCCGTAGCGGCTCCACGGGCGGATGCGCCCGAGCCGCGTGCCCCGTCCGCGGAGGAGGCACTCGAACGCTGGCTGGGCTTCGTGGCCGAGGCCAGCGATCTGCTCGCCGGCACCCTCGACCAGGAACGCACGATGGCGCTCGTCGCCCAGCTGATGGTGCCGCGGCTGGCGACCTGGTGCGCCGTCTACTCGATCGACGAGGTCGGAACCGCCCGGCCCGCCTACGTATGGCACGCCGACGAGACCCGCACTGACGCGCTCCGAGAGTTCCTCGGGCACACCGCACCGCCTCCGGTGGCCGAGTCGCCGGGACCTTGGAACGGTCTCATCCTGGCCTCCGGCGCCGCCCGGGCCGCCGCCGGCTCACTCGCCGACGACCTGGCGTACGTGTTCCCGCTGATCGCCCGGCGCCGCCGTATGGGCATGATCGTCATCGGTCGGCCAGAGGGGGAACGGTTTCCGCCCGACGGGATCGGGCTGGCCGAGGAGCTGAGCCGCCGGGCGGCTCTGGCCATCGACAATGCCCGCCTGTACTCCGCCCAGACGGCCATGAGCACGGCGCTCCAGAGGAGCCTGCTGCCGCCGGCCCTCCCGGACATTCCGGGCCTTGAGGTCGCCGTCGTCTACCAGCCCGCCGGTGAGGGGACCGAGGTCGGCGGCGACTTCTACGATGTCTTCGCCTGCGCCCCCGACCGGGCCGGACGGTCCCGCTGGCGATTCGCCATCGGGGACGTCTGCGGCACCGGCCCGGAGGCGGCGGCGGTGACCGGGCTGGCCCGGCATGCGCTGCGGATCCTCGCCACCGAGGACATGTCGGTGCCGGACGTCCTGGTCCGGCTCAACCGGCTCATCCTCGACGAGGGACCACGGGCCCGTCTGCTCACGCTGCTGCACGGCGAGATCCAGACCGTCGACGGCGGGGTCAGACTGCGGCTGGTCAGCGCCGGGCACCCGCCACCGCTGCTCCTGGACACCAACGGCAGGGTCCGGGAGGTGACGACGGCACAGCCGTTGCTGGGAGTTTTCGACGATCTGACCTACCGGATCGACCGGGTCGATCTCTCGCCAGGCCAGGTTCTGCTGTGCGTCACGGACGGGGTCACCGAGCGCAGGGACGGCCGCAACATGCTCGGTGACGACCAGGGGCTGGAGCGGCTTCTCGCCTCGTGTGCGGCGCTCAGTGCGGGTGCCGTCGCGGCGCGTGTCCAGCGCGCCGTGCGCGACTACGGCAGCGAACCGTCGGGTGACGACGTGGCCATCATCGCACTCCGCGTCTCATGACCCGGTGGTCTCACGTTAGTGTGTTCGTGTGGGTCTTGCGTTGCATACGACACGACAGGATGGCCGTGCGACGGTTTCCGTCCGCGGCTCCATCGACTTGCACTCCTCCGACGAGCTGAAAGATTGCTTGACGGAGTTGGTGGATGCAGGTGAGAGGGACGTCGTCGTCGATCTGACCGCGGTCGACTTCTGTGATTCGTCCGGACTGAACACATTGGTCCGGTCCTATAAACACGCTCGCGCCCTTGGCGCGACCCTCACGGTGACCGGTGCCTACGGCAGGGTTGATACCGTGCTTCGCACTACCGGCCTGGACCGGTTCCTCATCGGAGATCGCTCAGCCGGGGACTAGCCGCGATGCCACCAGTGACCGAGACCACGCTACGCAGCGCCCCGCAGACCGAGGCGGTCGAGCAGGCGCGGCGGCTATCGGCCCGGATGATGCGCGCCTGGTCCCTCCTTGATCAGGAGGAGACGGTGACCGCCATCGTCGCCGAACTCGTCGCCAACGCCGTACGGCATGCGGGCACGCCGCTGGAGCTGCGCCTCGCCCGCCAGCGCGACCAGGTCCGGGTCGAAGTGCGCGACCGGGCCGTCGAGATGCCCAGAATGAGCGTTCCCGAGCTGGAGGACGAGCAGCACCGCGGACTGTTCATCGTCGACTGCTACGCCACCGCCTGGGGCGCCGATCCGGTCGTCGGCGGCAAGGTCGTCTGGGCCGAAGTGCGCGTCTAGGGCGTGTCCCGTAGGTCTTGTCCGTCGACTGGCGACAACGCTGCGAGGCGCTGTGCTGTTGGGTGTGGGTGTGTGGGCTAGGACGGTGTGGTGCGGTAGAGCTCGGCGACGAGGAATGCCAGGTCGAGTGATTGGCGGCGGTTGAGTCGGGGGTCGCAGGCGGTTTCGTAGCGTTGGTGGAGGTCGTTTTC
>JAOPYO010000072.1 GCA_025964575.1 Actinomycetes bacterium | reverse complement strand
GGGCGGACGGCTGACCGTACGGCGCGAGGACGACCGCTTCACCCTGATCGCCGAGCTTCCCGCACCACCCCTCAACGATCACCTGGGCGAGGCCATGGCCGTCGCCTGAAGGCCTCAGATCCAGCCGTGACGCTGCTCGGAGGGGATCCAGAGGTCGGTGATCGAGAGGCCAAGCTTCAGGAGAAGGCGGCGGAGAACGGGCAGGGACAGGCCGAGGACGTTGCCCGCATCCCCGTCGAGCCCATCCACGAACCACCCTCCGAGACCCTCGATGGTGAAGGCTCCAGCCACCTGCATCGGCTCGTCCGTCCCGAGGTAGGCACGGATCTCCGCCTCCGTCGGCGAACCGAAGCAGATCACTGTCTCGGCCACCTCGGCGGCTTCCTGGCCGGTGGAGGTGTCGATCAGGCAGTGGCCGGTGTGCAGGATGCCAGTGCGGCCGCATCGCGCCCGCCACCAGCCGGCCGCCTGCTCGACGGTGACTGGTTTCCCCTGGGCTTGGCCGTCGAACTCAAGCAACGAGTCGCAGCCTATGACCAGCGCGTCGTCGACTCTCGCAGCGACGGCAGCGGCCTTGGCCCGGGCAAGGGCACCGACCAACTGGGAGACCGACGGCGCCGAGACCGCCTCCTCATCGACTCCGCTGACCATGACCGTCGGGTCGAGCCCGGCCTGCCTCAGAACATGAAGCCGTGCGGGCGAGGAAGAGGCCAGGACGATTCTGCGCATGTGAACACCTCAGGTCAGGCCGGGACCGGGAATCGGCGATCAACCTGAACCAATGCCCAGCGAACTCGCTCCCTACGCGACGGTCACGCAGGAAACCACGGAAGAGGCGCTACGCCGATCGCTCTACTCGAAGCGGGACGGGTCTCCGGCACCTCTGCGAAGGATCTCGGGTTCGGCCTGCGAGAAGTCGATCACCGTCGTCGGCACGGCACCGCACTCGCCGGAGTCGATCACGGCGTCCACCACGTGGTCGAGTCTTTCCTTGATCTCCCAGCCTTGGGTCATGGGTTCGGTCTCGTCGGGCAGGAGCAGGGTGCTCGACAGCAGCGGTTCGCCGAGTTCGGTCAGCAACGCCTGTGTGACGACGTGATCGGGGATCCGAACCCCGACGGTCTTCTTTTTGGGGTGCAGCAGCCGGCGCGGCACTTCCTTCGTCGCCGGCAGGATGAATGTGTAGCTGCCGGGAGTCGCCGCCTTGATCGAGCGAAACAGCGCGTTGCTGACCTGGACGAACTGACCGAGCTGAGCGAAGTCCCTGCACACCAGGGTGAAGTGGTGACCGCTGTCGAGGCGGCGGATCTCCCTGATCCGGTCGATGCCCTCCCTGTTGCCCAGCCGGCACCCGAGTGCGAAGCACGAATCCGTCGGGTACGCGATCAGCCCGTCCGCACGGAGGAGGTCGACCACCTGACGGAGCGCCCGAGGTTGCGGGTTGTCCGGATGCACGTCGAAGTACTTTGCCATGCATGAGAGCTTAGAAGCGGACGCTCCGGTGCCACGACCTGCGACCCGTGATCTGACGCAGCCGTTCGTACGCCGCGAGTCGCCCCGAGGGCACGGCGGAGTCGAAATGCCTAGTACTCAGCCGCAGATCGCGATCTTGATTGCTTTGCCTGTTCGAGCGACCCTCAGCCTGCCCAGGTTCCGGGCGATTTTCGGGTCAGGGCCGGCGGCTGGGGAGCCGGTCGGTGGTGTCGTAGTCCAGCCGGGCCTTCTCGACCTTGTTCAGGTTGGCGGCGGACCACTCCGCGAGTGTTGCGAACAGCGGTGCCAGGCTGCGCCCCAGTTCATTGATTTCGTACTCCACCCGCGGCGGAACCTCGGGGTGATAAGTGCGCACTACGAGGCCGTCGCGTTCCAACTGCCGTAGCCGCTGGGTCAGCACCTTGGGCGTGATCGTGGCGATGCGGCGTTCCAGCTCCACGAAACGCTGCCGGCCGTATTCATTGAGCGTCCAGAGGATCGGTGTGGTCCAGCGGCTGAAGACGATGTCGACCACCGGGCCGATCGGGCAGGCCTGCTCGGAGTCGACCGGCGTGTGAGCCGTCCAGGTCGCATTGCCGCTCATGCGGGATCCCTTCGACATAGCCACTTTCCTCTAGGTACCTACTATACCGAGGAAGACCTCGACACCTATCGCAAGCCGTACCCCACACGGACAGTCGTCGTCCGCTGCTGCAACGGGCGCGAGCGATGCTAGGTGTGGACTGCCGGCGGGCAGGCTGCACGGCGCGCTACGTCGGGTTGTTCCTGGAAGACGGGTTGTAGCGTAGGCCGTCCATGAGGAGGTCGAGCAAGCGGCCGGCCTGGTCGCGTTGAGAAGGCGCACCCGCAGCGAGAGCCACGCCGCTGAGGCTGACCAGCACATCATCGGCTTCGACATCGGTTCGGATGGCGCCGACCGCAGCAGCAGCCTCGAGCAAGACCTCGATTGAGGAGACCAGTCGGCCGCGGCTGTGGGCGTAGGGGTTTCCGCCCGACGCGATCACGGCCCGCAGCGCTTCGGCCATCCCGAACTTCGTGGTCATGTAGTCGATGAAGCGATCCATCCAAGCCCGGGTCGCTTCCTCCGGTGGTAGCGATGCAAGAAGGTCGGGCGCGGCATCGCAGACGACGGCCAATTCGTTGCGGTATGCCGCTTCGATGAGGGCTTCGCGCGTGGGGAAGTGCCGGTAAAGCGTACCGATTCCGACACCGGCGTCTTTGGCGATCGCATCGAGGGTCGCATCGAGACCGTTTTCGGAGAACAAACGCACCGCGGAGGCGAGGAGCAGGTCGCGGTTGCGTTGGGCATCCGCTCGAAGGGGCCGGTCGCCGGTTACTGCCACGCGATCCTCCTCTTCTGCTGACTGCTGACGGTGTCTACGCGCCGCTTGCTATACGGAGTTTTCCTCTGCTTCAGCTCGACGTCACCGGAGGATCCTCCGCTTAGATCATAGCGGTGCGACCTCGGTTTCGCCATCGAGAACAGGATCAGCCGGCCTCCTCTCCGGGGCAGCCTCATCGCCGGGAGATTTCTCGTACGAGACCGATGAGTCCTCAGTCCGCCCGTGCTCATAAGACGAGGTAATTTCACGCTCCTGAAGCCTCAGTGCTGAACGCCGCCGCTGGTGGCCACGTCGGGCCGGGTGAGGCGTTCGGGATCGATGACCTTGTCGTAGAGGGCCTTGCTGACGCCGGACTTGAGAGCGGCGTCC
>JAOPYO010000054.1 GCA_025964575.1 Actinomycetes bacterium | reverse complement strand
TCGACGTCCGGCGCGAACGGCTTGCCACGCCCGTGCACCCGCAGGATGCCCTTGCGACCTTCGAGGTCGGGCCGGTCGATGACGACCTGGCGGTCGAAACGGCCGGGCCGCAGCAGCGCCGGGTCGAGGATGTCGGGCCGGTTGGTGGCGGCGATCAGGATCACGCCGCCCTTGACATCGAAGCCGTCCATCTCGACGAGCAGCTGGTTCAGAGTCTGCTCACGCTCGTCGTGTCCACCACCGAGGCCTGCACCACGGTGTCGGCCGACGGCGTCGATCTCGTCGATGAAGATGATGGCGGGGGCGTTGGCCTTGGCCTGTTCGAACAGGTCTCGGACCCGGGAGGCACCGACACCAACGAACATCTCGACGAAGTCCGAACCGGAGATCGAGTAGAACGGCACACCGGCCTCACCGGCGACGGCCCGGGCGAGCAGGGTCTTACCCGTGCCGGGCGGGCCATAGAGCAGCACACCCTTGGGGATCTTGGCGCCGATGGCCTGGAACTTGGCCGGGTTCTGGAGGAAGTCCTTGATCTCCTCCAGCTCCTCGATGGCCTCGTCGGCCCCGGCCACGTCAGCGAACGTGGTCTTGGGGGTGTCCTTGGTGATCAACTTCGCCTTGGACTTGCCGAAGTTCATCACCCGCGAGCCGCCGCCCTGCATCTGGTTCATGATGAACAAGAAGATCAACACGACCACGACGATGGGCAGCAGGCTGAACAGCAGGTTCAGGAAGAAGCTCTGCTTGGGCACCTCGACGTTGTAGCTGCCGGGGAGCTTGCCTGCATCGGCCTGCTGCTGGAGCAGCTTCTGGAGCTCGACCCCTTGACCCTCGACCCAGGAGGCGGCCATCTTCCTGCCGCCGTTTTCCTTGTTGAGGGTGACCTCGATCCGCTGATCCTTGTCGATGATCTTGGCGGAATTAACCTTGCCGGTCTCAATGGCTGAAATGACCTTGGAAGTGTCGGCCTTGTCGGACGAACTGGGGTTGACCCCCCAGAAGACCAGGGCCACCAAGAGACCGAACAACAGGACCCATAGCAGTGGTCCGCGGAAGTAGCGCTTCACGTCCATTTATCCGGTAACCCCTTCCGGGGCCCTTCCTCCTGACCAGCGTCTGTGAAACCTCATCGAGCCCGACGGCCCGCTGAGGCGACCTCCCTCAGTGTGACTACCCCGCTTCTCAGCCGGGATACCGAAGGTACACCGGCATGGGAGAGGGCGCAGCCCGCGCTCTCCACTGATCCATCCGGCGTACTCACACTTCGGAACGTGCAACGTCCCGCCTAGTCTCGTTGTTCCCCAGGGCGTTCCGCCTGCGTTCCACCGTACTGTCCGGACAACGCCTATGCGTCGCCTCCGTAGACGTGCGGGGCCAGCGTCCCGACGAACGGCAGGTTGCGGTACTTCTCGGAGTAGTCGAGGCCGTAGCCGATGACGAACTCGTTGGGGATGTCGAACCCGATGTACTTGACGTCGATCTCGGTCTTGAACGCCTCGGGCTTGCGCATCAGGGCACAGATCTCCAGTGATTCCGGATGCCGTGACTGCAAGTTGCTGACCAGCCAGGACAGCGTCAGACCGGAGTCGACGATGTCCTCCACGATCAGCACATGCCGACCGGAGATGTCCGCATCGAGGTCCTTGAGGATTCGCACGACCCCCGACGACTTGGTGCCCGAGCCGTATGACGACACGGCCATCCAGTCCATCGCGACCGACGAGTGCAGCGCGCGGGCCAGATCGGCCATCACCATCACGGCGCCCTTGAGCACCCCCACGATGAGCAGATCCTTGCCTGCGTAGTCGTCATCGATCTGTGCGGCCAGTTCGCGGATCTTGGCCTGCAACTGATCCTCGGGAATGAGCACCTTCGCAAGGTCGGCACCCAGGTCCTTCTCGTCCACCCCACCCTGCCTCTCCACGATCAACGGCACTTCCCGCCCGAACGAATACGGTCACCTGGATTCGGACGGGCCGAACAGCAGCCTCCCACACCGACGAAACGCACGTACGCCCCCGGGCAGGTCAACGTGCCGTTGCCCGTGCCAGGCCGTGACCAGCCGATCCATTTCATCCACGTGGGTGGCGGCCAGCGCACCCGGCGGAGAGCCGGCCTCAATCGCCAGTCGCCGCAGCACCCGAGTCCGTACCGCCCGCGGCAGCTCCGCCAGCCCTCCCACCTCCGCCGATCTTGAGGTGAGCCACCCCTCCGGGGCCTCTGAAACGTGACCCACCTCAAGATCGGCGAGAAACGTGGCCGCCCAGGCGTCGAGGGCGTCGGCGTCGTCTCGGAGCAGCCTGGCAGTACGGGCCAGGGCCTCGGCCACCCCGGGGCCCAGGGTCTCCTCCAGGGCCGGCAGGGCCAGGTGCCGGACACGCACCCTGGTGTAGGCGGGATCCTCGTTGTGCGGGTCGTCCCAGGGGTTCAGGCCCATGGCGAGGGCGGCCCGGCGGGTCATCGCCCGGTCCAGCTCCAGCAGCGGACGCCGATAACGGATCTGACCGCCCCGCTCAGACGGACCCCGCTCGGACGGACCCTGCTCGGACGGACCCTGCTCGGACGGACGCCGCTCGAATGCGGCGGGCATCCCGGCCAGTGACCGGGCTCCCGAGCCGCGGGCCAGACCGAGCAGCACGGTCTCCGCCTGATCGTTGAGGGTGTGCCCCAGCAGGACGGTGGCGTTCAGGCGCAGCGCCGTGGCGTCGAGGGCCGCATAGCGCGCCGCGCGGGCCGCCGCTTCGGGCCCGCCCTGACCGGACACTGTCACCGCGACCGATCCGACCGGGTCGAGCCCCAGCCCGCGCAGGGTCTGTACGACCTGTTCCGCGCGCTCAGCCGAGCCTTCCTGCAGCCCATGATCGATCGTGATCCCGCCGGCCGGATGCCCTGATCGGGCCGCCTCGAAGGCCAGCGCTCCGGCGAGGGCGAGTGAATCGGCACCTCCGCTGCACGCGACGAGCACCATGCCGCTCACCGGCAGTCCGGAGAGGACCGTCCGGACCGCCAGCCGAACGGCCGCGACCGCCGGATCAGGCCCCACCCGGGGCCTTCCCTCGCCTACTCACCCGGCCGCCTGCTCACCCGGCTTCGGTGCCCGGTTCGCCGCCACTGAGGTCGCCCGCGGCGAGTTCGGCCGGGTCGCTCTCGGGAGCCGCCACGACCGCTGGGTCGACGACTCGGGCGATCCAGGCCGGCGGGTCCTTGATCTCGTCATGGGTCGGCAGCGTCTCGGGCGAGGTCCAGACCTTGTTGAACCCTTCCATCCCGGCCTGTGCGACCACCTCACGGACGAAGCGCGACCCCTCGGCGTACTGCTTCATCTTCAGGTCGATGCCGAGCAGCCGGCGGATCGTCTTGTCCAACTGCGAGCTGCCGTCGCGGCGGCCCTGGAAGCGGGACCGGATCTCCGCGACCGTCGGCACGACCTTCGGGCCCACCGCGTCCATGACGTAGTCGCCGTGCCCCTCGACCAGGGTCATCACCGCGGTGAGCCGCTCAAGGATCTTGCGCTGCTCCGGTGACTGAATGGCGTCGATCAGGCTGGAGTCACCACCTCGTACGGCGTCCGCCACCGCGTCGACGACGTCACGCAGCCGCTCCAGCAGGGCCCCCGGGTCGAGGTTGGAGGCCAGCAGGAACTCCGTCATCTGCTCCTGCACGTAGGTGCGCAGCCACGGCACGGAGGCGAACTGGGCACGGTGCGTCTCCTCGTGCAGGCAGACACAGAGCCGGAAGTCCCGGGAGTCGACACCAAGCTCCTGCTCGACGTAGACGATGTTGGGCGCGACGAGGGTGAGCCGCCCGGTGGGCGCACGGCCGTCGGGATCCGGCGGGAGGAACAGCTCGTACTGGCCGAGCACCCGGCTGGCCATGTAGGCGAGCAGCGCGCCGACCTGGGCTCCGGTGACCCGGGAACCAACGGCCTGCACGACCATGCCGCCTGGGCCGCCGCTGAGCGGCCCGGCGCCGCGCTTGGCGGACAGTTGATCCATCAGTGGTTCCAGCACCACCCGGAAGCCGTCGACGTTGGCCCGGATCCAGCCCGGCCGGTCGACGACGACGGCGGGCGACGGGTCGAGCGCGCCGTCCATGCCGGTGAACTCCCGGACGTGCCCCTGGGCCAGCTGGGAGAGCTCGCGGAGTTGGGTGACGACCTGGTGCGCCTCGTCCTGGCTCACCTGCGGTCCGGGGCGTACCAGACGTGTCCCGGTCTGCACGGCCGTATTCCAGTCGATCATGGTGCTCACTGCGACTCACTCCGCTCGACGCTCATGCACATTGCCGCGCTTCCACCGTACGACGTTCGACTGTGCCAACGATCGGACGCTCAGGTTTTCTCCCCGGACGAGCCCGTCCGAATCCTGGGACACGCCCTAACAGCCGCAGCCGGCGATGGCGGTGGCGAGCTGGTCGAGCGAGATCCGGGTGGCAGCGACGTCCTTCACCTTGTTGGCCATGAACCCGAAGGCCAGCAGCCGGCCGTCCGCGTCATAGGCCAGCCCGGCGAGCGTGGTGACGTCGGAGAGCGTGCCGGTCTTGGCCCGTACGAGTCCGGCGGCGCTCTGCGTGGTTGCCCCGAGGTAACGGGTGGAGAGCGTGCCGGAGAATCCGGCGATCGGCATGCCGGTGATCACCGCGCGCAACTCGGGACGCTCACCGGACGCGGCCAGCGAGACGATCCGGGCCAGCGCTTCGGGGGTGATGAGGTTCTTGATCGACAATCCACTGCCGTCGAAGGTCTGCACTCCCTGGGCCACACCCAACCCGGCTAGCACGTCATGGACGCCCTTCGCGACCCCGGCGAAGTCGGGGGTCAGCCGGCGCTTGATCGCGACCTGCCGGGCCATCGCCTCGGCCAGGTCGTTGTCGCTGGTGGTCAGCAGCTGCTCCACCAGGGCGGACACCCGCGGCGACTGCACGGCGGCGAGCTGGGTGGCGCCCTTGGCCGCGGTCACCCGGGCCCCTGCCTTGACGGTGATGCCGTAGCGGTGCAACTGCTGTCCGAAGATCTCGACCGCCGTGGCGACAGGGTCCTGTACCCGTGGCGCGGTGTCGACGCCGGGCGTGACGCGACCTTCATCGACCATGAGCGCGGTGACCGGGGCGGCCTCGCCGTCCTTGAGGTAGTTCGACTTCCAGCCTGGAGCGGTGCGCTGGCCCTGGTACAGCGAGGCGTCGTAGTCCAACCGCACCCGGGTCTTCCCGGCCCGCTTGAGCGCGGTGGCGGTCTGCTTGGCCAGATCGACGATGGAGGCCGGTCTGGGATAGGCCACCGCGAGTTGCGCCGCGCTCACCGCCGGGCCGGCCAGCGTCGGGTCGCCGCCGCCGACGAGCACGATGCCGTTTCCGCTCTGTACGACCTTGGTCGTCAGCCGGTAGTCGGGGCCGACCGCGGCAAGCACTGCCGTGGAGGTCGCGAGTTTCGTCGTGGAAGCGGGCACCGCGCCTTTCCCACCGCGCTGGTCGAACAGGACGCGCCGGGTGGCGGCATCGATCACGACCGCGTTGATATCGGGGCGGAGCAGTCCGGCGAGGCGCGAACCGAGTGCCGTCGCGCTGGGCACGCGTGCCGCCGCATCGGCGGAGGGCAGCACCGGAGAACCGCCCGATCGGACGAGATCACGGCTCGCGACCGCCGCAGGCTGGGGTTCGAGCTCCCTCGTCGGTGTGAGTTTTACCACTGCTCCAGCGGCACCGATCGTGAAGATGTGGAGGAGAAACAGTGTGACCATGGCCACGACGCGATCTCGTCTCAGCACCAGAACCACCTCCTCCCCAACCAGCACCCCTCTGCGTGCGACATTCTTATATCGGCAACACTCACCCTGCGGGGGCTTGACCCCCGCGTACCCCCGACAATTGACAACATAAGTATCGTGCATCGTGCATCGACCGCGCGGGGAGCGGAGGACATAGTGGAATTCGACGTCACCATCGAGATCCCCAAGGGCCAGCGCAACAAATATGAGATGGATCATGAGACCGGCCGGATCCGGCTGGACCGCATGTTGTTCACCTCGACGCAGTACCCAGCCGACTACGGGTTCGTGGAGGGCACTCTAGGCGAGGACGGCGACCCGCTGGACGCGCTCGTACTGCTCCAGGAGCCGACTTTTCCGGGCTGCCTGATCCGCTGCAGGGCAGTCGGGATGTTCCGTATGACCGATGAGGCCGGTGGCGACGACAAGGTGCTGTGTGTCCCGTCGACCGACCCGCGCAGCGAGCACTTGCGTGACATCCATCATGTTCCGGAATTCGACCGGCTGGAAATCCAGCACTTCTTCGAGGTCTACAAGGACCTGGAGCCGGGCAAGTCCGTCGAAGGCGCATCCTGGGTCGGCCGTGTGGAGGCCGAGATGGAGATCGAGCGGTCACGTAAGCGTGCCAAGGAGACGGGTTACGGCCACTGAGCTGACGCCGCCCGCGATGCTCGTGGGCGGCGAACTCCTCCTGATGCTCCAGGTCGCTCAGCCGGCCGGGCGGGTTGCGCCGATGAAGCCGTTGCGCCAGATGGTGGAGACGCGGACCCGGCCGCCGGTGTAGGGCGCCTCGACCATCTGCCCGCCGCCGATGTAGATGCCGACGTGGTGGATGGTGTCCGGGTCCCCCGTGTCACTGGCGAAGAAGACCAAGTCACCGGGGCGCAGCGCGCTGGACGGGATATGCGGGCCGGAGTTCCACTGGGTCCCGGTCCAGTGGTCGAGCTGGATCCCGGCCCTGTTCCAGGCGTAGAGCGCGAGACCCGAGCAGTCGAAGCCCCGGGTCCCCGACCCCTGGTCGACGCCGTAGGTGGGGCCGGAAGTGGTGCCACCACCCCAGGAGTACGGTGTGCCAAGCCAGCTCAGTGCGGCGCGCGCCGCGATGGCCCCCCGGCTGGAGCCGGGGAGGCTGCCTGCCTGCAGACTCCTGGCTCGCGCCTGTTCGAGCGCCACTTCGCGACGTCTGCGCAGGTCAGCGGCGTGGGCTTGGGCCTGCCCCAGCTGTTTGACGAGCTCTGCCTTGGCCAGCTCGATCCCCTTGACCGCCGAACGCTGCTGTACCACGGCTCCCTCGGCCGCCCGCTTGGCCGCTTCCGCCGCTAGGGTCGCCGTCTGCTCGGCGTGCAGTGCGGTCTGGGCCTGACCACGGAAGAGGTCGGCGACGACCTTGGCGGCATGCATCCGCTGGACCGCCTCGGTCTGCCGGCCCGCGAGAACCTCCACCAGACTGGCCCGGTCCAGAAAGCCCTGTGGGCCGCCCTCGCCGGACACGACCGCGCTCAGCCCGTTGAAACCAGTGTTCATCCGGTATGCCTCGGCGGCGAACACCGCCATCTCGGCGCGGATCTGCTCGTAGTTCTGCTCCGACAGGAGGAGACGCCGTTGGGTGGCCTGATACGTCTGGCGGGCGTGGTCCAACCGTACGAGCTCGCCGTTGTACCGTTCCATTGCGATTTCAGCGCTGTTGGCAAGCCGATCGAGTTCGCCATCCGCCTGCGCGAGCCGAGCTTTGATCCGACCCACCGCGTCGGCGCGATCCCGCACGACCTGTCTGCTCTTGGCGACATCACGTGCGCTGGGTCCAGGCTCGGCTCCCGCGGAGCCGGCGAGAATGGCGAGGACCACTGCCGCGCTCGCCGACATGACGGCTAAGCAGATCTTGCGACGCTTCTGCGGTGGCAGCACAACGGTCTCCCCCTTCCCCGATCAACCCAGCGTTCGCATGTGCTGACCAAGGGTAATCAACTCGAGGCGCTTAGTGAACATCCGTCACACCAAACTCACGAGTTACTACCCACCCGTGACTCCCTGACACCACAGTGATAACACTCTGTGATCTTGAGTGCTATCCGCCGGAGGAGGCCGGGGTGGTCGGGTCGGGAGTGGGATGCGAAACCGGCGTGGGCGTCGGGTCGGGGGCCGGCTCCGTGGGCGGGTCGGAATGCGGTGTGGGAGAGGTGGAGGGGGACGAGCAGGAAGGCTCCGGGTGGGGCGCGGGCTGTTCCGGCGAGCCCGGACCGGACTCGTGCAGATGGGTCGGCGGCGCCGGCGACGCGGTCGCGGGAGCAGAGGACTGCCTGACACCGAGCGGGAAGGTCGCCGACACGGGCGAGCCCGCGACGTCCCCGCCACGTTTTCCGATGCTTCGCGGAACGGGCGGCGGAGTGACGATCCGGGGCTGGGTGGGGCTGCTCGGGCGGCTCTGGGAGGCGACCGTCCGGGCGTCCCGGAGGTGCCCGGAGAGCAGCCGGCTCAGGGCCGAGGCGATGATGACCACGCCGACGACGAGTGCCACGACCATGACCATCATCCTGGTCGAGAGTGTCGCCTCCTCCGCCCCCGCGCCAGGGTCCCTCCAGACCGGCAGCAGCCCGCTCGGTTGCCGCGGAAATCCGTTCGGGGCGAAGTCGCTGAGCCTGGTCGCGACGAACAACCGGTAGCCGACCAGTTCGGCGTCGGTGAAACAGCTCATCACCCGGAGCCGCAGCGCCTCGGGCGGGAGGGCCGTCGGCAGCATGCCGTACACCTTGGAGGGGGAGACCGCACGCGCCTGATAGGCCCCGCAGACCTCACAGCCGCGTGCGTGCAGCAGCAGCTGTCCGCGGACGTCGGCAGGAAGCTCACCGTTGCGGCCGCTGAGGATGGCCGCCCGTCCGTCGCAGTCGTACGGTCCCTCGTGCGCCAGCAGTTCGGCGGTGAGGGCCGTCTCAAGCTCCGCGTGCGCCTGGTCGAGCGCCTCCTCCAAGTCCCTGGCCGACAGGCCGACCACGGCGGCCAGGTCGGGGCCCGCCAGCCCGTGCCGCTCACGCAGCTCCAGAAGCTCCCGGCTGAGCGGTACCAGCCCCATCACCGCACGCCAGGCCATGATGCGCTGGTCGACGTCCACCTGATCGTGGTTGGCGATCGGGATGTCCGGCTTCTGGCCATGGATGGGCAGCCTGCGACCGCACTCGATCCGGGCGATCGCATAGAGCCAGGGGCCGAAGCGGTCCGGGTCGTGCAGCTTGTCGATATGCGCCTCGGCCACGATGAAGGTGTCGCGCAGCGCCACCTGGGCGCCGTCGCGGCTGCGCAGCTGGAACCAGCAGTAGCCGTAGATCTGTTCGGCGTAGGACTCATAGACCTCGCCGAGGGCGCCGGGGTCTCGTGATTGCAGTGCCTCGACCAGAAGACGGTCATCCATATCACCGAAGGTAAACGATCGACGACTCTCCGTTCTGCTGTTTCAAAGGATCGGCGCTGGTGTGGCCGAAATTGGGACGCGGTCAGCCGGAGACCCGGGCGATCCCGGCCTCGGCACAGCCGGCCAGCAGACCACCCAGCCCGAAGGCCTCGACCGGCCCGATCGCGCCCGAGCCGTTCGTCGCTCCATCGAGGGCCTGGATCGCGCCCCACGCCAGGACGCGCGCGCTGAAGTCGTACGGGTCGATGCCGGACAGGTGGACTTCGGCCAGTGGCAGGCCCACCGCGTCGTAGGCGATCGCCACGACCCGCGCGGTCAGGGTCGCCCGTCGGGGGCTGCGTCGGGCATGGCGGGCCATGAGCCGGAACGCGGGGCGGCCCAGCCCGATGAGCAGCGGTCGGGGGAGTCGCACGATCAGCCGGGTGGCCGGGCCCAGCATGCCGACATAGACGTCGACCGACTGGAGCTCTCCGTACATCCGGGGCAGCGCGAAGTGCTCCCCGGCGGCGATGGTCGCCGCTGGGCGGATCCGGTCACCGATGGTGAAGTCGCGCACCTGTGGGCGCACCTCCGGGACGATGCCCTTGCGGTAGTGGAATCCGGGATCGCCGAAAATGGGTGCGATCGACTCCAGAGAGCCCGCGCTGGCCGCAGGCCACAGGCTGCCGCCACCGACGAAGTAGGCGATGTCGACCCGGGAGGCGGCGTCCCCGACCTCGTCGAGCCCGATGGCGGCGGCAAGCGTTCCGGCGACGAAGCAGTAGGCCATCGAGGTGATGAGGGTGGCTCCTCGCCGCTCGGCGCGCGGCCCGTACACCTCGAAGATCTGACGGATGAAAGGCGCTTCCCCGGCCGAGTCGAGGTAGATCGCACCCGCCTCGATCGCCGCCTCCAGCGCGGGTGCGCCCTTCTGAAGGAAGGGACCGACGGTCGTGACCAGCACATCGCCCGGTTCCACGAGCGCCCGCATGGAGCGTGGGTCGGTGATGTCGGCGACGGCGATGGGCACGTCGTGCCCGAGCTCGGCCGCCAGCCCGGAGAGCGCGATCCGGTCACGGCCCGCAAGCACAGGGCGCGCGCCCGATTCGATGAGGGCTCTGGCGGCCATTCGCCCGGTGTAGCCGGTGGCGCCGAGAAGAACGATACGACCGCTTGTTTCGGTCATACCCGGAGGTTACTGGCGAGCCGCCCTGTATCGGTAGGGTCCCTCACCCAACATCGGCGGAAGAACTCGTTCCGCGGCGGCCACGATCGCGGCGACCTCCGCACCGGTGAAGATCACCGGACGTCCGTCGAGGAAACGTGGCAACCGCCGGACCGGCTGGAGGATGACGCCGCCGCGCTCCAGGCCGCCCCGTGGCAGGCGGGCTCCGTGCACGGCGACCAGCGGGAACACCTCGACGACCTGATCCAGCTCGGCTGCGAGCACCTCGGCGACCGTTTTCGCCGCCTGGGCCGCCGTGGCCTGAAGGCCCGTGAGGGAACGGCGACCGGCCCAGATCCGGCGATGGTCAGCCCACAGGCGTACGCCCCAGTTCCACCGCCGGCTGGCGATCGTGTAGACACCGGTGAGCCCGATGACCAGATGGTCGAGGTTGGCCGTGGGCGCATCAGGGAGGACCCGGTCGTGCAGCACGTGGAACGCGGCCGGGTCGAGAGTGGCGAGACGGCGGCCAGTCCGCCGTTCGGCCAGTGCACCCTGGCGCCAACTGGTGGCCGGACCGGGCCGACTGCGCAGATAGATCGCGTGCGCGGCGAAGAGGATCACGGCCGTGGCCGGTCCGGCCCACAGCTCGCCTAACGCGGCGACGAGAATCCCGCCCGCACCCGCCAGCACGAACCGGACGAGGATGCGCTCATGGCGGTGCTCACCGGACAGCATGCGGTAGCGCGCCCACGCCGAGGCCCCGGCGCCACTACCTTTTCCGCGCACCCGAGCCCGCCTCCTCTGGGACCAGCCGCCTTTGGCACTGAGGCCAGCGTGCTGTCAGGAGGGTGATTCTTCAAGGACTTTGACCAGGTCGTGGTCACTTTCCCCCGCATGATGACCCTTGGTCATCCTTGATATTCGGGTATGCGAAGGATGTGGGGGTTCAGCGAGCGCGGGGACGCCACCGCTCGTGACCAGCGCGGCGGTGGGCGGGACCATCGAGAGCTAAATATTGACACTGTCATCATTACAGTGTCACTATTGAAACATGGAGCCTACCTGGACGATCGCCGAGCTGGCGGAGCAGGCCACCGCGATCCTCGCGGCTGGGTCGTCCGTGCCTGCCAGCCCGGCGAACGGGCGGGTCAGGGACATGCCCAACGAGCGTTTGATCCGCTGGTACACCACCATCGGGCTGGTCGATCCCCCGCTGGCCCGCCGCGGCCGGACCGCGCTGTACGGGCGGCGTCACCTGCTCCAGCTCGTCGCGGTCAAGCGACGGCAGTCGGCGGGCCGGACCATCGCCGAGATCCAGGGCGAGCTGGCCGGTGCGCCCGACGAGACCCTGCGGGCGATCGCCCGGCTCCCTGACGTGGTTCCCGAACCCGAGTCCGCCACCGCTCCCCACCGGGAACGCTTCTGGGTCGCGCCCCCGGCCGCCCCCGCCCCCATTCGTGCGGAGTCACGCTCAGCCGAGGGTGATGGTGCGGCACATCCCGCCGTGGTCCACGGCGTACGGCTCGCTCCCGGGGTGACGCTGCTGCTCGACGGTGGCAAGGCGCTCGGAGCCGATGAGCTCACCGCTCTGGCCGCTGCCGCCCGCCCGTTGCTCGACGAACTACACCGACGCGGCCTCACCTCTGCGTCGCCGATCCCCGCCGACCGGCCCGTCCACGACATTCCACCCGGGAGGTCAACATGACCGTGCACATCGCACCCTTGCCTGACGAAGCACCCTCGATCCCCGATGCGGGGTTGGGCACGCTCACCACCGACAGGGGCAACCTTCCCCTGGACTTCGTGGACGTCCACGCGTCCGTGACCGGGCTGGCCGCCGGCGTCGAAGTGACCCAGGGCTTCCGCAACCCCTTCGACGTGCCGCTCGAGGCGACGTACATCTTCCCGCTGCCCGACCGCGCGGCCGTGACCGCGATGCGCATGGAGGCGGACGACCGGGTGATCGAGGGCACGCTGAAGGAACGCGGCCAGGCTCGGCAGGACTACGACGCCGCCATCGCCGCCGGGCAGCGCGCCGCGATCGCCGAGGAGGATCGGCCCGACGTCTTCACCATGCGGGTCGGCAACATCCTGCCCGGCGAACGGGTGACCGTACGGCTCACGCTCAGCCAGCCGCTGCCCTACGAGGACGGGGCCGCCACCTTCAGGTTCCCGCTGGTCGTGGCCCCCCGCTACATCCCGGGCACCCCGCTCGGTGACCTTCCCGCCGGGGACGGCGTCGAGCCCGACACCGATGCGGTCCCCGACGCCTCCCGGATCAGCCCGCCGGTGCTGCTTCCCGGCTTCCCGAATCCGGTACGGCTGTCACTGACCCTCGACCTCGACCCGGCCGGACTGCCGCTGAGTGAGATCCGCTCCAGCCTTCATGTGGTCGCCACGGAGACCGCGGCCGACCGTACGACCATCCGGCTGCAGCCTGGAGAACGCCTCGACCGCGACTTCATCCTGCGTCTGGGATTCGCCCGGCAGGAGTCCTCGTCACTGACCCTGGTGCCGGACTCGTCCGGTGCGGAGGGCACGTTCACGCTCACCGTGCTGCCCGGCGGAACCGCGGCGCCCCGGCCGCGCGACGTCGTCCTGGTGATCGACCGGTCCGGCAGCATGACGGGCTGGAAGATGGTCGCGGCCCGGCGCTCGGCCGCCCGCATCGTCGACACGCTCACCGACCAGGACCGGTTCGCGGTGCTGTGCTTCGACGACCGGATCGAGGAGCCGGACGGGCTTCCCACAGGGCTGTCCTCCGCCACCGACCGTCACCGGTTCCGTGCCGTCGAACACCTCGCCAAACTGGACAGCCGGGGCGGCACCGAGATGCTCGCACCCCTTCAGCAGGCCGCGCGACTCCTCTCCGGAGAAGCCGTACGGGACCGCGTGCTCGTGCTGATCACCGATGGGCAGGTCGGCAACGAAGACCAGATACTGGCCCAGCTCGCGCCCGCGCTCGCGGGGATCCGGGTGCACACCGTCGGAATCGACCGGGCCGTCAACGCGGGCTTCCTCGGCCGGCTCGCCATGATCGGCCAGGGACGCTTCGAACTCGTCGAGTCGGAGGACCGGCTCGACGAGGCGATGGAGCACATTCACCACCGCATCGGCTCGCCCCTGGTGACCGGCCTGACCCTCGACCCCGAGGGCCTGTCCCTGATGCCGGACACCGTCTCCCCCCGGCGGTTCGGCGCGCTCTTCCCGGGAGTCCCGCTGGTCATCGCGGGCCGCTTCACGAAGAGCGCCTCCGGCTCCCTGGCCGTACGGGGCGTCGCGGCGGACGGCTCCGCCTGGGAGCAGCGGGCCGCCGGGACCGTCGTGGACGACCCGGCCTCCGCGTCCGTGTGGGCCCGCGGGCATCTGCGGGAACTCGAGGACTCCTACGTCATCGCTGCTTCGAAGGACCTGGAGCAGCGCATCATCGATGTCTCACTGCGCTTCGGAGTACTCTGCCGGTTCACCGCCTTCGTCGCCGTGGACAGCCGGGTCGTCACCTCGGGTGACGGCCCCCACCAGGTGACCCAGCCGGTGGAACTGCCGGGCGGCTGGTCGTACGGCGCCACTCCGGTGGCCGAGAACGCGGCCTTCGTCAGGCCGATGATGGCCTCCGCACCCATCAGCCCGCCGCAGTTCGCGGCAGGAATCCCCGCATCTCCAGCCCAGCCGCAGGGCGCGATGCCCTCTGCTCCCGCCGGAGGGCTGTCCAGAGGCCGCAACCGTTCCTTTGTCCGCGGCCGGATGCCCTTCCCGGACGCGCCCACCCCCGCACCGGTCGATCAGCTGGCCGATGCCCGTCGGCAGATCGCCGAGGAGGTCACGCTGCTGACCGCCCGAGCCGGCGAGCCGGAGCCCGTACGGTGGGAGCTGCTGTCCGATCTCCGCACCCGGCTGGAGGGCCTGCTCTCCGAACTCCGGCTGCTCGGAACCGGCCTGCCTGGAACCGATGAAGAGGGCTTCGCAGCACTGATCGCGCTCCACGCGGAGCTGGCGGTGGCCGACGACCCCGCTCGGCGCTCCGACCTGGCCGGACTGTGGGAGCGTACGGTCCGTACGCTCTCCGAGTTCTCCACCGGGTCCTCGAGTGGGTCGATCGATGAGCCCGCTTCCGCCCCCCGGGCATTCTGGAAGAAGCGATCCTGATCCCTGGGCCCCGGAATGCCTCTGGGTATTCCGGGGCCGCGGTCGTGAAACCTTCTCGGGCTATCGTGCGTACTCTCATATAGGGGCGGACGGCCGAGGAGCGACGATGGCGAGCAACGGTCCGAGCGGTAGCGCGGAAGCAATGATCGCCGAGGCCCGCAAGGCGTTGTGGGTGATGGTCACCTTCCTGGCCGTCATCTGGAGTGTCCAGGTCATGAACTGGATCCTCGGCTATCACCTGAGCCAGGACTTCGGTGTCAGGGCCCGAGACGTGTCCAGCCTCCCGGACATCTTCACCTCGCCGATCCTGCATGGGAGCTGGGCGCACATCGAGGGCAACTCGGGCCCGCTGTTCATCTTCGGCTTCCTCGCGGCCTATCGGGGAGTCAAGAAGTTCCTCGCCCTGACCGTCCTCATCGTGATCGTCGGCGGTCTGGGCGAATGGTTCACCTCGCCCTCCAATACGGTGACCATCGGAGCCAGCGGCCTCGTCTTCGGCTACTTCGGGTACGTCATCGTGCGCGGCATCTTCGACCGACACAAGATCGATATTGTGATCGGGCTGGTCATGGCACTCTGCTTCGCCTACCAGTTCACGGCACTCCTCCCTGCCAATGGCATCAGCTGGCAGGGGCACGTCTTCGGCCTGATCGGCGGCCTCATCGGCGGCTGGATCTTCCGCGACCGCCGCCCCGCCGCGGCGGTGGCCCCTTCCACGACCGCAGGGGGTTCGTCCCGGCAGGTCGGGCCACCGGCCACCCCGGGTAACGCCGCCGCCATCCTGAAAGAACTCGACGACCTCGGCCTCTGAACCCTCTGGGCAAGGTCACGGCCCCCTGAGGTCCACGATTCTCCCTGTCGCGATTCGGCGCTGACAGAGCCGGGCCACAGAACCAGCCCACAGAACCAGCCCACAAAACCACGGGAGTCCGAGGGCCGCCGCCCCGACCTTGCCGTTCTCATGAGCAGGCCTCCCGCTGTTGATGACGACGCCGTTTCCGGAACGTTACGATTCGGTCCCTTGCCTGGCTGGTCACACCGATCTACAGTGCGGTCAAACGTTTGAGTCAAACGATTGAACGAGGATCTGTGACCTTCGATTTGATGACCACCATCGGTGCCGACGAGGCCATGGCGGCGATCTTCAGCGAGGACCGGGCCGTGCGGGATTGGCTGTCCGTCGAAGCTGCCCTGACCCGAGGGCTCGCTGAGGCCGCTGTGATCGACGGTGGCACTGCCGAGCGCATCGTGGCGGCATGCGTGCCGCAGGTCGTCGACCGTGACGTGCTGTGGTCGGAGACCGCGCTGGTCGGGTACCCGATCCTCCCGCTGGTGCGGATGATCTGCGCCGCACTCGACGAGACCGACGCGGGCTATGTGCACTGGGGCGCGACGACCCAGGACATCATGGATTGCGCGCTGGCACTGCAGATGCGGGATGCGGCCGATCGTCTGCTGCAGTTGGTGGCGGCGCTGGGTGATGCGCTGAGTCTCCTGGTCGAGCGCCATGCCGGCACCGTCATGCCCGGGCGTACGCACGCTCAGCAAGCGGTGCCGACCACGTTCGGAGCCAAGTGCGCGGTGTTCTTGGACGAGTTCACCCGGCACCGGTCGCGGCTGTTCACGGCGCGCCGGCGGGTCGCGGTCGTCTCGCTGTTCGGCGCCGGCGGCACCTCGGCCGCACTCGGTGACAAGGCGGACGTGGTTCGCGCCGAAGTCGCCCGTCAGCTCGGCCTCACCGTCACGGTGGTGCCTTGGCACGTGGCGCGCGACCGGGTGGCCGAGTTGGCGACGACCGCCGCGATGGTGTCGGCGACCTGTGTCCGCCTCGCGCGTGAGGTGGTCGACCTATCCCGTACCGAGGTCGGTGAGGTCGGCGAGGTCGACGGCATGTACCGAGGTGCGTCATCGACGATGCCCCAGAAGGCGAACCCGATCTCGGCCGAGCTGACCATCGGTTTCGGCGTCATGGCTGCGACCGCCGCTTCGGCGATGCTGCGCGCGATGGAGGCCGGCCACGAGAGGGCCGCCGGCGAGTGGCAGGTCGAGTGGCAGGCGCTGCCGCTGGCATGCACTTCGGCGGCGGGCGCGTTGCGCACGGCCGTAAGCCTGGCGAAGGGGTTGCGCGTGTTCCCGACCCGGATGCGGGAGAACCTGGATGCCGACGGCGGACGGATCATGGCGGAGGCGTACATGATCACTTTGGCGTCCAAGGTGGGACGTGATCGCGCCCACGAGATCGTTTACCAGGCCGTACGAGAGTCCCGCACGACGGGCAGGCCACTGCTGTCCACCGTGCAGGGCAGCGTGACACCTGAGATCTGGGCCGAGGTCGGGCCGATCATGCCGACAGCCGAGGACTACCTCGGGTCGGTGCCGCAGGTATGCGCTGCGGCGGTCGCCGAATGGCGGCGCGGCGACCCTTCCGAATCGAGCGACCCTGACGCGATGGCGTCAGAGAAGGAGCTGGAGCTGAGATGACCACGAGTAGTCAGGCCGGGCTCGGCGAACTGACGGCAATGCGACGGATCCGTGGCTTCGAAGAGCGGGTACGGGAGCTCAGCTTGGGCCGGCAGATCATCGGATCGGTTCACTTGTACATCGGTCAGGAAGCGATCGCGGTCGGTACGTGCGCTGTCCTGCAGCCGCAGGACGCGGTGTTCGCGACCTATCGCGGGCACGGCTGGGCTCTGGCCCGCGGGGTGCCGATGGCCCCGACCTTCGCCGAGTTGCTCGGACGTACCAGCGGCCTCAACGGTGGGCGCGGTGGGTCGGCGTACTTCACCGCCCCGGCCTACGGCTTCTTCGGCGAGAACTCCATCGTCGGCGGCGGCGCGCCGATTGCGGTTGGGGCGGCGCTGGCCAGCCGTTTCGACGGATCGAATCGGGTGGCGATCGTCGCGTTCGGCGATGGGGCGACCAACCAGGGCGCCGTGCACGAGGCGATGAACTTCGCCGCCGCCCTGAGCCTTCCGGTCGTGTTCGTTTGCGAGAACAACACCTACTCCGAACTCACCCCGATCGCCGACATGGTCGGCGATCCGGAACTCTGGCACCGCGCTGCCGCCTATGGCATGCCCGGGATGCGCATCGACGGCAACAGCGTCGCGGAGGTCCGCGACACGATGGCCGAAGCCGTCGAGCGTGCTCGCGGCGGCCATGGCCCCAGCTTCGTCGAGGCGATGACCGAACGGCTGGTCGGGCACTACATCGGCGACGTCGAGCAGTACCGGCCGGCCGGCGAGGTGGACAGCGCCTGGACACGCGAGCCGATCGGCCGGCTGAGCCGCGAGCTCACCTCACTCGGCACCAATGAAGAGGCCGTGCGGGCAGCCATCCAGACAGCCGATGACGAGGTCACGCACGCGGCGGACGAAGCCCTGGCCGCCGCACCGGCCTCAGCCGACGACATTGAGGAGCACTTGTATGCCTGACGCCATGCCTGAGACCGCCAGCCTCAACTTCGGCCAGGCCGTGAATGCCGCGCTTCGGCGGGCGCTCCAGACGTGGCCGGAGTCGCTGCTCTACGGCGAGGACGTCGCCAAGCCCGGAGGCGTCTTCGGTGTCACCCGAAAGCTGCGGCGTGAGTTCGGTGAACGGGTGTTCGACACCCCGATCAGTGAAAGCGCGATCATCGGCTCGGCGGTCGGAGCCGCGATGATGGGCCGCCGCCCGATCGTGGAGATCATGTGGATCGACTTCACCCTCGTCGGAATCGATCAGGTGATCAACCAGGCCGTCAATGTGCGGTACGTGTCTCGGGGGGCACTGGCAGCGCCGTTGACCATACGCACCCAGCAGGGGTCCACGCCCGGGTCGTGTGCGCAACACTCGCAGTCGCTGGAGGCCCTGTTCACCCACATCCCCGGGTTGCGGGTCTGCTTGCCGTCCACGCCGCAGGATGCGTACGACCTGCTGCTGTCCGCCGTGGCCTGTGACGACCCGACGTTGGTCATCGAGGCCCGTGGCCTCTACAACGGCGAACGCGAAGATGTCCGGATCGGCGGTGATATCGCGCCGATCGGCGGTAGTCGGCTGCGGCACCAGGGGTCGGATCTCACCATTGTGACCTGGGGTGCGCCCTCCCGGATGGTGACGTCCGCCGTGGAGTCCCTGGCTGCCGAGGGCATCGGCGCCGACCTGATCGAGGCGGTGTGGCTGGCTCCCTTCGACACCGGCGCCGTGGTCGACAGCGTTGCCCGCACCGGGCGGCTGCTGGTGGTCCACGAGGCCAATGTCACCGGTGGCTTCGGCGCCGAAGTGCTGGCCCGGGTGGTCGAGTCCGGTGTGCCACTGCGCACGCCTCCACGTCGGCTGGGCCTACCCGACCTCCGGGTGCCGGCAGCGCCGCACCTGTCGGCCACGGTCCTGCCCACTGCGGACGGGGTTGTCGCCGCCGCCCGCCGACTCGTATCCACCCAGTCCTGAACTCCAACGAGGAGCAACACGATGAACACCACCACGCGTGCCCGGGCGGTCGTCGCGATCGTCGCGGCGATCGCCGCCACCGCCGGGTGCAGTTCGGCCTCCACGGCCTCCAGCCCGGCTTCGGGTAAGAGCCTCACCATCGGCTTGGCCAACCAGCAGGAATCGGTGACCTTCCCCGCCGCGATCTCCAAGGGCGCAAAGGACCAGGCGACCAAGCTGGGTATCAAGGTGATCGACCTCGACTCGGCGGGTGACCAGGCAAAACAGGCCGGCCAGGTGCAGGACCTCATCTCGCAGCGGGTCAGCGGAATCCTGCTCGTGCCGCTCTCCCCCGGCCCTGCACAGGCACTGGCGGACCAGGCCGGCGCCGCCGGCATACCTATCGCCACAGTGCATGGCTACGTCGGCGCCGGCCGTGCGGTCGACAACCCGTACCCGAAGCTCAAGTTCGTCATCGACGAGAACGAGTCCGGTGCCGGTGGCACCGCCGGGCAGCTCGCGCTCAAAGCGCTGCCCGGCGGTGGAAAGGTCGCCGTCATCACCGGCGCGGCCGGTTTCGTGGAGAACACCACCCGCGTCACCCAGTTCAAAGCCGCGCTCAATGGAGCCGGATCCGGCAAGTACAGCATCGTGGCGTCCCAGCCCGGCGACTGGACGAAGGAGAAGGGCCAGGCCGCCTGCCAGAACATTCTGGCCGCCAACCCCGGCATCGGCCTGTTCTACGCGATCTCCGACGACATGGCCGTCGGTTGCGCCTCCGCGGTGAAGTCGGCCGGCTCGAAGGCGAAGATCATCGGTATCGGCGGCTCCCGGGGCGGGATCGACGCCATCAAGGCCGGTGACCTCTACGGCACGGTCTGCTACAAGCCCTACGACGAGGGCGCGACGGCCGTGCGGATGATGAACGACGCTCTGACCGGCAAGCTCACCGGCACCCCGAAGACGACCTTCTATGACACTCCGGGCGTCACCGCGGACAACGTGTCCAGCTGCACACCGCAGTGGTGAACGTCCACCTGATCACCTGAAGATACGAGGCCCTCATGACTGACAGCCCGGGCGCGCCACCGGTATTCGCAGCACTGGATGTGCACAAGACCTACTCCAGCGGCACTCAGGCGCTGCGCGGAGTCTCCCTCACGGTGCGCCCGGGCACGGTTCACGGCCTCATCGGTGCCAACGGCGCGGGCAAGTCCACCCTCATCAAGATCTTGTCCGGGGTCGAGGTGGCCACCGCGGGCAGCATCGCCTGGCAAGGCGAGCCGGTCTCCTGGACCAGCCCCGCACAGGCCCTGGCAGCCGGGCTCGCCGCGGTCCACCAGCACACGCCGTTGGTCGGTCCGCTGACCGTGCTCGACAACGTCTTCCTCGGCCTGCGCGACTCGCGCCGTTGGGACGCCGACCGACGCCGGAGGGAACTCGCCGGCCTGCTCGACAAGATCGGCTACGACCTGGACGCCGCCCAGATCGTCGACGATCTGTCGGTGGGTGCGCGGCAGATGGTGGCGATCCTGCAGGCACTGGCCCGACGGCCATCACTCATCCTGCTGGACGAGCCGACGGCATCCCTCTCGCCCGCCGAGAGAGACATACTGTTCCGCTCCATTCGCCGTCTACGCGACCAGGGCACCAGCTTCGTCTACGTCTCACACTTCCTCGACGAGATTCTGGACCTCACCGACCATCTCACCGTGTTGCGTGACGGGCGCGTCGTCGCCGACGCCGCCACCGCCTCCACCCAGAAGTCCGACCTTGTCGAGGCGATCGTCGGGGCGCGGCTCGGCAGGATCGAGGCGGGAAACCCCGACCCGTCATGCCCTCGGGGCGAGCCGCTGCTCGAGGTCGAACAGCTGCGTTCACCGGGACGCTTCGGGCCGGTCACCCTCACCGTGCACGCCGGTGAAGTCGTCGGCCTGGCGGGGCTGCTCGGCTCAGGACGAACCGAGCTCCTCCAAGCCATCTTCGGCGCTGATCGCGCGGCGAGCGGAATGGTTCGCATCGACGGCCGGGCCCTGCCTCGCCGGTCACCGCATCACTGTGTTCGGGCCGGCCTCGCACTCGTTCCCGAAGATCGTATGCGGCAGGGCCTGCTGCGCGACTGGGAGCTCTGGCGCAATGTGTCGCTTCCCTATGTGAGCGGGCTGTCCTGGCGTCGCTGGTTCCCCAGCCGCCGCGCCGAACTGGCTCTGGCCGAGCGCGCCATCACCGACCTGGGGATTGTCGCGGCTTCACCTGAGGTCCCGGTCGGCGATCTCAGCGGAGGCAACGCGCAGAAGGTCGTCTTCGCCAAATGGCTCTACGGCTCCGCCAGAGTGTTCCTGCTCGACGAGCCGTGCGCGGGAGTCGATGTCGGCGCGAAAGCCGACATCATCCACCTGGTCCGGCAACTCGCGGCCCGCGGCCACGGCGTACTGATCGTCGCATCCGAATTCGAAGAGCTTCTCGGTGCCTGCGATCGGGTCATGGTCATGCGCCGGGGACAGATCGCCGGCGAATATCCGGCCACCGCCACCGACGTGCGAGAACTCACCGCTCTCGCCAGCGGCCTCTAAACGACTCCCCAAGTGAAAGGCAGTGAACCCATGACGTCTTCGGCCGCAGCCGGCCCACGAAGCAGCGCCTCGGGCTGGCGTCGCGCACTGTCGCCGCGATCCGCGGGGGTCGTCTACGCTCTCGCCGCCCTGGTCACCTTCTTGACCTTCGCGTCCTCAGCACAGGGCCGCCAGAACTATCTGAGCATCATCAACATCACCAACGTCCTCGACCAGTCGTCACTGATCGGCATTCTCGCCATCTTCATGACGGTCGTGCTGATCAGCGGAAACTTCGACCTTTCCGTCGCCTCGACGGCGGCCCTGGCTGGAACCCTCGCCCTGAAGCTCCTCGACCACCATGGCCCCGCGATCGCCATCGCCGCAGCGCTGCTCAGCGGCGCGGCTGTCGGACTGGTCAACGCTGTGCTCGTGCAGAAGGTCGGGGTCAATGCCTTCATCGTCACCCTCGGCACCCTCACCGCGGTCCGCGGCGTCGTGCAGGTGATGCTCAACGGGCAGAGCATCACCGCCACCAACACCACCTTCCTCACGTTCGAGACAGCCCGGTGGACACTGCCGCAGTCCGTCGCGGTCGGAGCCGGTGCCGTCATCCTCGTCGTCGTCGCGGTCCGGGCCGTGCGATCCGGCGACCGGCTGCGCGCGCTGGGCGGCGCGACCCCGGTCCTGGCCGTCGGCGTGGCGCTCCTGGCCGTGGGCGCCTTGCTTCCGGGTCTGCTCACCGAGACCACGCCGGTTTGGTTGATGCTCGTTCTCACCGCGCTCACCAGCGCGGTACTCCGTTACACCGTCATCGGCCGCAACATCTACGCCGTCGGCGGCAACGCCGAAGCCGCCCGCCTGTCGGGCATCAACGTCGACCGCTACAAGATGGGGGCATTCGTCCTTAACGGTACGGCGGCCGGCGTTGTCGGAATCCTCTACGCGGGCAAGTTCAACTCCGTCGACCCGACCGTGCTGACCGGCGGCGAGCTGACCGTGATCGCCGCCGCGATCCTCGGCGGCACCTCACTGTTCGGCGGCTCGGGCTACGTAGCCAAGTCCGTCATCGGAACCCTCGTCCTGTTCACCCTAAGTAACGGATTCAACGTCCTCAACATCGGTTCCAACTACCAGAATCTAGTCCAAGGCGGTGTCCTCATCGCAGCCGCCTCGCTCTACACCGCCTCCACGGCTCGCGGCAGGAACTTCTTCGGGTCCCGCGCCGGGCTCCTGCGCCGAAATCACGCGACCGCCCGCCAGGGTGCACCGCAGGCGGGTGGGGGCACCGCGTCAGCCGTTGAGTCCGGACAGCACGAGACGATCATCCCGACCCCTCTCGCGGAGTAACCCGTCATCGCGGTAGACGTCGGCGGACTACCGCGTGCGGTGGTCCGCCGGCGCGCCGGTGCTCTCGCGGACGATGAGCTGGGTGGGATCTCGCACCACCGTGTTCCCCTCCAGATAGGCGTCCTCCCCGATCAGTGCGAGCACTCCCGCGCGCCCCATCTCGGGCAGCGGCATCCGAACCGTCGTCAATGCCGGCCACAGATTCGCCGCCAGCGGGATGTCGTGGATGGCGGCGACCGACATGTCGTCCGGGACCCGCACCCCGCCGGCGCGGGCTGCGGTCAGCGCGCCCATGGCGGAGGCGACGTTCGCGACGAGCACTGCGGTCGGTGGGTCCGTGGCGGCCAGCAGCTCGCGCATCGCCTCGGCACCGGTCTCGATGGTGTAGCCCGCGCCGACCACCAGGTCCGGGTCGTAGTCCAGCCCCGCCGCGTGCAGTGCCTGCACGTAACCACCGAGCCGTCGTTTGGCAGTGTCACTGGAAGCCGGACCGCGGATGTGCCCGATCCGCTCGTGTCCGAGTTCGACCAGGTGCCGCACGGCGATTCCGGCCGCGCGCTCATCGTCAGCGACGATGCTGCGCCGCACCCCAGGGATCGTCTGATTGACCGATACAACCGGCCGGCCGGTCGCAATCATCGCTTCGATCGTCGCGGGGGCCAGCCGGTCGGCCGCGAGGATCAAGCCCTCCACCCGACCCGAAGCCAGCATCTCCACATATCGCTCCGGGCGATCTTCGAACGCGGTGCCGGTGAGCAGCAGGCAACCCTGCTCCATGGCCGCCTGCTCAGCGCCTTTGATGATCTCGGCATAAATGGGATTGGCGAAGTCCGGGATGAACAAGCCGAACGTGCCCGACTGCGCCGTGCGCAGGCTCCGCGCGGCAGCGTTCGGGTGGTATTGCAGTTCCCTGATCGCATCGAGCACTCGGGCGCGGGTCTCTTTCTTGATCACCAGTCGATCGTCGTTGTTGACGACTCGGGAGACCACGGACCGGTCGACGCAAGCCAGCTTGGCGACGTCGGCGAGGGTCACCCGCGCTCGTGCACCTTTACGCTCGCTCACGGTCGGGCCACCTGTACGGCGTCACCGCTGTTGATCGACGCGTAGCACGCCTCCACGACCCGCAGCGTCTCCAGATTGTCCGCACCGCTGGTCGGCGCCGGTGTGCCGTCCGCGACCTCGGCCAGCAGCGCCCGCATCGGGCCGACGAACGCGTCAGGGACCCATCGGGTCGTCACCGGATAGGGCAGCCATCCATCGGTTGGCAGCGCCATCCCGTTCACCTCGAGAGTGTCCGGCCGACCGTACGGGTAGTCGTACAGCAACCCGATCGTGCCCCGGAGGCTGCCCTGTGAACCATCGATGCGAAAGCGAGCCGTGAAGTCGCCCGTGAGGTTCTCATGGTTGACGTGCACGAGGCCGCGGCGGCCGTCTTCGTAGAGGAACGTGGTCATCGTCCGGGTCTCACCCGCCGCGATCTGCCCGGGCCGGCGACCGGCTGCGCAGAAAACACGCTGGGGTGTGCCCAGGACCGACCGGATGGAATCGAAGTAGTGGATCGAGTGGTACATCAGGTCCAGTCTCGGCGAAGCCACCAGCCACTCCCAGGCCGACCAGTCGGTGCTGATATTCACCTCCATCGTGAACGCGGTCGGTTCTCCGAGCCAGCCCGCCTCGACGATCGCCCGGGCGGCGGCGATGCCCTCGCCGTAGCGCATCTGCTGGTTCACCACCAGCTTGCGGTCCTGCTTCCGGGCGAGTTCGGCCAGTTCGGCGCCGATGGTGCTGTCGACGGCGAGAGGCTTCTGCGCCAGAACATGCTTACCGGCCATCAGCGCGCGGCGCACGATCTCTGGTTGGGCCTCAGGCACGACCGCGATGTCGACCACCTCGATGGCCGGGTCGTCGAGCAGCTCCTCCAGCGTGAAGGTGCGGGCCAGCCCGAACCGGTCACGGACCTCCTCGGCACGCTCGGGGTGTAGGTCGCAGATACCCGCGACCTGCAGACCTGCCCGCTGGTAGGCCGGCAGATGGCCGACCTGGACGATGGCGCCCGCGCCGACGACTCCGATCGCCCGGCGGTGACGCTCAGGAACGGTCAGGTCGCAGGCCTCGGCTATGGAAGCGAAGACGTCCAGCACAGGGGCACACTCCACGGGACTCTCGATGATGTCTTCCCCCATCTCACCACCGCGTGCTAAGAATGGTCAAACGTTTGAACGGAGAGATATGACCATGTCTGAGGTACAACCTCTCGTCCTCCTCGGCAGGAAGTTCGATGGCTTCGAGCGGGCGCTGACCGCCCAGTTCCAGGCGCTTCCCGACGTGGACGCGCGGTTCGAGCTCGTCGAAATCGGTGACCTGCAGACACGGGTGCTCAACGAGGACGCAGCCGGCTCCGGTGACTACGACGTGTTGATGCTGATCAGCGACTGGCTGCCGTCACTGATCTCCTCCGGAGCTCTCCTCCCCCTTGACGAGCACTTCGCGACGGCGCCTCCTGACGGGTGGCCGGCGGCGTGGGTGCCGTCGTTGCGCGAGCTGCAGCTCGGCCCGGATGGCAGAACCTATGGCGTCGCCTACCACGACGGCCCCGTTCTGATGCTGTACCGCACCGACCTCTACTCCGACCCCGCCGAGCAGGCCGGGTTCGCCGAGAAGTTCGGCTATCCGCTTGCGCCCGCGCGCACGTGGTCGCAGTACCGCGACCAAGCACTGTGGTTCACTCGGCCCTCCGAGGGACGGTACGGCACGGTGCTGGCCGGGTTCCCCGACGAGCACAACAACGTCTACGACTTTCTGATGCATCTGTGGAGCCGCGGCGGCGAGCTGATCGACTCCTCCGGCCGATCAGGATTGTCGGAGCCTGCGGCGAAGGAGGCGATCGGGTTCATTCACGACCTGTGGCACGTCGACCGCGTCGTCGACCCCGCTGCGGCCGAGTGGGACAGTGTCGCCTCCGGCATCCGGTTCGCCGACGGAGAAGCGGCGATGATGGTCAACTGGTGCGGATTCGCAGCCCTTTCAGCCGACCCGGCCTCGCCTACCCACGATCTCATCGCGTGCGCACCAGCACCCGGGGGCGAAGGCCCCGATGGGTCAGCGGTCACCATGAACGCCTACTGGGTCCTCACTGTCCCGGCCGGAAGCCGTGACCCCGACCGGGCCATCGATCTCATCCGGCGCCTGGCCGGCCATGAAATGGACGTGCGAACGGCACTCGGCGGTGGATCGGCCACCCGCCGCGACTCCTGGGCCGACCCCCGCGTGCAGGCCATCGCCCCCTACTACGAAGTCCTCGAGGAAGCGCACCTCCATGCGCGGTCGGTTCCCGCCGACCCTAGATGGCCGGAGATCGCTGGCATCCTCAACGAGATGATGCGGGCGGTCGTCGTCGACGCCGCCGGGCAATCCGCACTCGCCGCCGCGCACACACAGCTCAACGACCTGCTCGCCGCCACGGCCACCCCATGACGAACCGCTCGGGACCCCCTGTCGCGGTCGTCACCGGCGCTGCCGCCGGGATCGGCGCGGCCACCGCACGTGCGCTTGCCGAGGCCGGCCACGCCGTCGCTCTCTGGGACCTTGATGAGGCGGCGGCATCCTCCGTCGCCAACCTGGTCGCCGGCGCGGGTCGCGAGGCCCTGGCAGTGGGAGTCGACGTCGGCGACCACGATTCCGTACACGAGGCGCTCACCCGCACCAGGCAGCGGCTCGGAACACCGACCGCTGTGGTGACCGCCGCTGGGATCATGGCGGTTCACCCGTTTCTCGAACTCCCCGTCGACAGCTGGACAACAACCCTGCGGGTCAATCTGACCGGCACGTTCCTGGTGTTGCAGGCGTGTGCGTCGGCGATGGCCGACGACGGCCTGCCCGGGGCTATGGTCGCCATCTCCAGCGTCGCGGGTCGCGGCCCGCGAGCCGACGCGGCCGACTATGCGGCCAGCAAAGCCGCGGTCATCAGCGTCGTCCGATCCGCTGCCGTCGCGCTCGCCCCACACCGGATCCGGGTCAACGCATTGTGTCCAGGCATGGTCGACACTCCCATGACCCAGCGCAATACCCGCCGCCGGGCCGAAGTCGAGTCACGAAGTCCCGATGACATCGCGGCCTCCATGCTCGCCAAGATTCCGCTAGGCCGTCTCTCCACGCCCAAAGAGATCGCCGACATCGCCACGCTTCTGATCGGCGAGAACTTCAACTACGTCACCGGACAGGCCATCAACATCTGTGGCGGCCTCGAATTCGACTAGCGGAAAGGCCTCGCGCATGCGCGCCGTTTGGCACTTCAGCTTCACAGTCTCCGACCTGGACAAGGCCGTCGAGTTCTACACCGACGCGCTCGGTTGTGTCTGCGTCCATCGACAGGAACAGGCCAACGCCTACACCCGCAGCCTCGTCGGCTATCCCGACGCTCAACTGCGTGTTGCCCAGATCCGGATCGGCGACGTACCGACGCCCTCGGGCCACCATTTGGAACTGGTCCAGTACGTGATTCCACGCGGCGCCCGCGGAGACATCAACATCTGCAATCCAGGCGCCGCCCACCTCGCGTTCGCCGTGGAAGACCTCAACGCCGAATACAACCGGCTCCGGAAACTCGGCGTCCGGTTCTTCTCCGAACCGAACACCATCACCGCGGGCGTCAACGCCGGCGGAGCGGCTGTGTACTTCCACGGCCCGGACGACATCGTCCACGAACTGGTGCAGCCGCCGACACGGCTCACCGCACCGGACACGGTCTGCGACTGACCGGGCCCCGCGTGAACTTCCTCGTGCACATCGAGACCAGCCTGCCGCCCACCATGCCCAGCGATGACCGGCAGGCGCTGCTCGACCGCGAACTGAGCCGCGGAATCGCCCTGCGCGAGGCAGGTGTCATCACCTCGATCTGGCGGATCCCCGGACGGCTGGCCAACGTCGGTGTCTGGGCCTGCCAGGACGCCGACGCGCTCCACGCCGCCATCTCGAGCCTGCCGGCGTGGCCATGGATGAACGTCACCGTCACACCACTGGGCAGTCATCCAGTGATGCACCCGCCAGCCGCAGACTCGACCGTGGACCTGGGCTCGACCCTCGACTGACACGGCTCCGGGCAGTCCGCCAAAGCGCATACGGTCATGTTCACGGACAGCCCGGTCGTGACCGTCCCACCCCACCGCAGAGGTACGGATTCTCGTATCGCCAGGTAAAGCGCCCGATCACCCCGAAAGTAGATCTTTTCCGTTTTATTTCATGTGGGGCCCAAGGCCGACTAAAGTGCCTGCATGCGATTTGTCCCATTTGTCATGATTCTTGCCGCACTGATCGCTGGTGTCGCCTCCCCCGCATGGGCCATCACCAACGGCTCCCCCGACGGGACCAATCACCCACAGGTGGGAGCCCTGATCGCCGGCAAGCCATACCCAGACGGCACGTGGTCGTACTGCACCGGCACGCTCATCTCGCCGACCGTCTTCCTCACCGCCGCCCACTGCGGGCATCCAAAGCAGAAGACCGCCAAGGTCTCGTTCGCCAGCCACTACCAGCTTGGGGCCGATGTCTACACCGGTCGCTACGTGGCTGACTCGCGATACAACGCCAAGAAGTCCGATCTCTATGACATGGCCGTTGTCGTCTTCAGCAAGGCGGTCCCGAACATCAAGCCCGCCAGACTGCCCGTTGCGGGCATGCTCGACCGCCTCAAGGCCGACAACAGCCTGAAGACGGCGACATTCACCCCCGTGGGGTTTGGCTCGCTGAACCCGACCAAAAAGCCGACCAAAAAGCTGAAGTTCACTTACACCGACACACGCAACCGGACGTCCATCTCCTTCAACGCCCTCACCGGCTCGTGGCTCAAGCTGGCACTGAACCGCTCCCGGGGCGACGGTGGATCCTGCTACGGCGACTCAGGAGGCCCGAACTTCATGGGAGGACCGACCTCGGACCTGCTCGTGGCCACGAGCATCAGCGGAGACGACGATGCCTGTAAGGCGACCAACTTCGACTACCGGCTGGACACCACCTCGGCGCGGCAGTTCCTCGGCAAATTCGTCACGCTTCCCTGAACCTGCCGACCGAGTTCGTAGGCGTTCCAGGCCTGGTGTGACCACGTCAAAGGCCCCTTCCGAAGATCGGAAGGGGCCTTTGACCTGGGAGCCGCCGCTAGGGCCAAACATCATGCTCGTCCGCCCACCGTCCTAGCCATTCGGCCAGGGTAGGGACGGTGTGGCAGATGGCGACCTCAGGAGAGTCTCGCTCAGGGTAGTCCCAGACATCCCAATCGAACAGGTAGACAGAGTTTCCTGGCTTCGTCAGCGACACGTACCACCAGGTGGTGCACCCAGCGTCGATCAGCGGGAATCCCAATGGCTCGTTGAGTTTCGGGCTCTTGAGGTACTCCTCGACGGCGGGCGCGATCCCCAGGATTCCGGGCATGGGTCCGAACCCGCCGTTGGCGACCTCGGTGTACAAGCGCCTGAGCAGCTCTGGCAATCGGCAACCCATCCGCTGCTCAGCCGTCAACAGTTCCGAGGCCGTCACCGGTGGATACGGAGGCTCACGAGGGGTGGCCTTGAAGAACTCCACCGCTTCCGGGGCTCCGGCCTCCAAGACGGCCTCCTCTGAACCATTACGTCGAATAGCCCACGCGGTGATCTTGCCTACTGCCTCGTCACCGTACTTTCGCCTGAGCCAATCGCGGGGGACGTATGCCTCGTCGAGCCGCATGGCCGGGTCGTAGGCGCGTCGGCGGAGTCTCTCAACGAGATCACTGTCTGACATACGCCAAAGCATTGCAGCAAACCCGGCTTGGCCTTGACGTGCCTGGCGGGGCCTGGACACTCGGGGCCGAGGAGGGCGCCCAATCTGCCGTCTGAGTCTTGCTCGTGGTTCTTCAATGGCTGGGCCTATGCGGTGGAGGGCGGACGGCCGCGCCGGGACCGGCCCGGAGAGGCCGCATGCCCGGCGCGGCCGATCCGACCCGGCGACGCGTAGCGGCGCCCTTGTTGGAAGGCTCCCCCTACTTGATGCACGTGATGTAGACCGACATCCCGCCGGTGGAGGACGGGCTGGTGTTTATTCCCATCAGCCATGCGGTACCGGACTGTCCGGCGTGAGCCGCAACGTAGTTATGAGCCGCGGGTTCGTAAACGGCGGGGTACCCGCCGATGATTTCGACGTTCTGCTCCGTCTGACCAAGATCCAGCACGTAGCCGCCGCTACTGCCGTAGTAACCAGCAGGACACGCGAAGGCAGGGAAAGTCGGACCCGTACCATTAGTGCTAAACGTGTAGCGCGATGGGACGGTTGTTGTTGTTTGCACGGCTGGTCCCGCGGGCCCCTGCGGACCTGTGTCGCCTTTGGGGCCTTGCGCCCCAGCCGGTCCTGCCGCTCCGGTGTCACCCTTGAGACCCTGGGGACCCGCAGCCCCGTCGGCTCCTGCCGCTCCGGTGTCACCCTTGAGACCCTGAGGACCCGCAGCCCCGGCGGTCCCGGGGGCTCCTGCCGCTCCGGTGTCACCCTTGAGACCCTGAGGACCCGCAGCCCCGGCGGTCCCGGTGGCTCCTGCCGCTCCGGTGTCACCCTTGAGACCCTGAGAACCCGCAGCCCCGGCGGTCCCGGTGGCTCCTGCCGGTCCGGTGGGACCGGTCTGGTTCCAGGTGATCTGCTTGTCGTGGAGCCGACATGTCGGCGCCTTGCTGGGGTTGAGGTGCACGTTGTAGAGCGCGCCCGCGCTGCTCAGGCAGCCTTTATAGACATTGGCGGAAGGAGAGCTGGCGGCCAGGGCGACAGCGGAACTGCCGCCCGCGAGCACTGCGACCGCAGCAGTGCCGATCAGGACGCGGCGGGTGACTCGGATGCGTGACATGGAAACTCCCGGGGAAAAGCGGACAACAGTTTTCGGCTCACTATGCGCCTAAGGCCCGAGGGAACGTATCAGGTCAGAGTCGTATCTTTAGGCCATTGCCCTTAGCTGATCCAGCAGCAGGGAACCCCCGCTTCGAATATCGGACACGCACCTGAAAATCACCCAGGTGCATCGATCAGAAGCTGCCTTCGGCGACCTGCAGCACAGTCGGCCCGATGCGTCGCCACATGCGCACGACCTTGTCCCTGAAGGCCCGCTCGATCTCCTCCACCCGGGGCCGCTCGGCAAGTTGCGCCCTGGCGGCTGTCGTCGCTGAGCGGCTGCGAAGCGGGACCGTACGGCTACGCGCCCAGGGCCCGGTCGACGGCGTCCAGGTCACCCTCTGGAGTGCTGATCAACGGCCCAGAACTTCCCGCTCGTTTCACCGCGGGTGCACGCGGCCCGGCCCACCGCGGCGACCATCATGCTCGAGGCCGGAGTGGCGCTGCCCGTCGTCCAGGAGATGCTCGGGCACGGCGACATCCGGGTCACCCGCGGCTACACCCACGTGGCGAGCGAACTGATGCAGGACGGCGCCCGCCGCATGGGCAAGGCGTTGTTCCCCGGTAGTGGCCGAAATGGGACGGTTTAAAAAAGTGGTACGGAAACTGGTCCGGAACAAGATCAGGGCGTCCACCCTGTGAGGGTGAACGCCCTGGTCAAACTACGAGCCGCCTAACGGAATCGAACCGTTGACCTATTCATTACGAGTGAATCGCTCTGCCGACTGAGCTAAGGCGGCCAGCCGTACGGGACGGCGGCATGAAGTCTACCGGGTCACGGCACCTCTGCGCGCCCGGTCGACGATCATCGGCAGAGGGTGCCCGCCGCAGGGGGTTTGCCGCTGACGAGATAGGTCTCGACCGCCCCGGTGATGCAGGGGTTTCCCTGCAGGTAGGCGGTGTGGCCGTCGCCGTCCAGGCTGAGCAGCACTCCCGACTTGAGCTCGGACGCCAGGCCCTTCGCCCATTCGTACGGGGTGGCGGGATCGCGGGTCGTGCCGACCACGACGATGGGAGGGGCCCCGGCGGCGGCCAGTGGGCGAGGTTTCTGGGTGGTCTTGATCGGCCAGTATCCGCAGATCAGCGTGCTCCACACGATGAAGGGCCCGAAGTGCGGCGCGACCTTCTTGGCCTCGTCAGCCTGCTTCTGGAAGGCTGCGATGTCGTGGGCGTACGGCCTGTCGATGCAGTTGACGGCGTTGTTCGCCTCCATCAGGTTCGAGTAGGTGCCGTCGGGCCTGCGCTCCACCTGCTGGTCGGCGCTGGCCAGCAGGCTGGTGCCGTCACCGTCCTTGATGGCCTGGGTCAGGGACAGCCGCAGCGACGGCCACAACTGCTTCACATAGAGCGGCTGAGCGATACCCAGAGACACGATCGCCTCGTTGATCGTGCGACCGTCGCCGGAGCTGTTCTTGAGGGGCGTGCGGTCCGCGCGGGCGAGCAGGGCGGACACCTGATCCAGCGCCTGATCGACAGAGCCGTTGCCAAGGGGGCAGTTCGGCCTCTGGACGCAGTCGGCGGCGAAGGACCGCAGCGCACGCTCGAAGCCCTTGGCCTGTTCGATGTTGACCTGCTCGGCGGTCAGCTTGGGGTCGACCGCGCCGTCGAGCACCAGGGCGCGGATGTTCTTGGCGAACTGCTCGGCGTAGAAGGCGCCGAGGTACGTCCCGTACGAGGCCCCGTAGTAGGTCAGTTTCCGGTCGCCCAGCGCGGCGCGCAGGACATCGATGTCGCGTGCGGCGTTGACGGTGCCGACGTACGGCAGCAGCCGGCCGGACATGGCCTGGCAGCCATCGGCGAACTCCTTGCTGACAGCGGCGATCTGGTTGATCTCGGCCTGGTTGTCGGGCGAAGTGTCCGTGGCGAAGTAGCGGTCGAGTTGCTTGGGGCTCTCACAGCGGACGGGGTCGCTCTGCCCGACACCGCGCGGATCGAAGCCCACGATGTCGAAGCGGTCGAGGATCGCGGTGCCGAAGGCCCGGGCAGCGCTCCGGACGAAGTCGACACCGGAACCACCGGGCCCGCCTGGGTTGGTGACCAACGAGCCGATCCGGTCGGCGCGTTTCTGGGCGGGCAGCCGGATGACTTTCAGCTTCAGCTCACCGCCGTCCGGTTTGGCGTAGTTGAGCGGCACCCGAACGTCGGCGCACTGGAAGCCGCCCTTGCAGTCGCTCCAGGACGGGTGCTGCCGGTAGAACGACTCCAGGCCAGCCACCGTGTCGACGGGCGACGAAGACGGAGTCGAACCGGCGGTGCCCCGCATGCCGGCGCATGCGGTCGCCGCCAGCGAGGCAGCAGCGATCACGGCCACCATATGAAATGCCCTCAACCTGACCCCGTCTCGTCATCACCACATGCGCGTCGCGCATCTCGAAGACATGCCCTGTGTGAGTCCCCATATTCATACGGTTGCCGCCGTACGGCCAGCACCCGGCGAAAAGTGAATGTAACCACTGAAGATGATGCCCGGCGGGAGTGCGGAGCTCAGACCTGGGACATGTGGGCGAGCCAGACCCTGACGGCCTCGCGCTGGTCGTCGGTGAAGGTGGACTCGAGCTCGTTCTCGCGACGGCTCACGGCAGGGTGGGCCTCCTCCAGCCGGCGCCGGCCGAGCTCGGTGAGCGTGATCTGCTGGGTGCGCCGATCGCTGGGGTGGGGGCCGCGCACGATCAGGCCGTCTCGCTCCATACCGGCAAGGAGTTCGTTGGCGGCCTGCCGGGAACTCGACACGGCTCGCCCGACATCGGCGTTGGAGCAGCCGGAGTTCTCATGAACGATCATCAGGGTCGCGTACTGCGCCACCGAGAGTCCGTGTGCCTTCAGCTCCGCCTCGATCGCCGAACGCATGCTCAGCCAGGCCTGCCGGACCAGGAAACTCAGTGAACCGGCCTCATCCAGAAACTTGCCCACGGGCACACATTCTCACAGTCGAGAGATTGACAGGTTCTTGACGAGTTTGCCAAGCTATCAATCGTCAGGAACCTGCCAATCATACTCCGCGGTCGTGCCGGGCCCGCACGGCCGCACTCCCACCAAACCGATGGGTATTCCCATGACCTCTCCCCCCACGCTGCCGAAGTCCCGGCAGCGCCTCATCCTGGCCGTACTCGTCTTCTCCCAACTACTGGTCTGGCTGGACAACACCATCCTCGGCACCGCCTTCGAGACGCTCGCCGATCCCTCGAAGGGGCTGGGTGCCACCCCCGGCCAGCTGCAGTGGGCGGTCGGGTCGTACACGCTGGTCTTCGCGACCCTGATGTTCACCGCCGGCGCTCTGGGCGACCGGTTCGGGCACCGGACCGTGCTCGCCACCGGCATGGTCGTCTTCGGCGGCTCCTCGATCTGGGCGGCCTACGCCGGCAGCGCCGGCCAGCTCATCGCCGCGCGGGCCGCGATGGGAGTGGGCAGCGCGCTCATCATGCCTGCGACGATGGCGATCCTCACCTGGACCTTCACCGGTCAGGCCCGGGCCACCGCGCTCGGTTTCTTCTCCGCCTCCAGCGGCCTCGGGCTGGCCGCCGGGCCGGTGCTGGCAGGGCTGCTCCTCGACAGCTTCTGGTGGGGCTCGGTGTTCCTCGTCAACGTCCCGGTCGTGGTCCTCGGCCTGATCGGCATCGCCACACTCGTGCCGAACTTCCGCAGTCCGCGGCGGCGCCGACTCGACCCGGCCGGGCTGATCCTGTCGACCACCGGACTGGCCTCTCTGGCGTACGGACTCATCCGCGCGGGTCAGCTCGCCTCATGGACGCCAGCGAGCGTGTGGGCCCCGATCGTCACGGGACTCGTGCTGCTGGCCGCCTTCATCCTCGTGGAGCTGCGATTCCCGGAGCCCAGCTTCGATCCCCGGCTGCTGGCCCAGCGCCGGTTCTCCGGCGGCAACTTCGCGCTCGCAGCGCTGTTCTTCGCCATGACCGGCAGCGGCTTCTACGCCGCCTTCTACCTGCAGGGTGCGCGCGGCTTCTCGCCGCTGGCGGCGGGACTGGCCGCGACGCCGGCGGCACTCGGCGTCATGCTGGGCGCTCCGCTCGCCACCCGGCTGGTACGACGGTGGTCGGTACGGTCGGTCAGCTCGATCAGCCTTGCCGTGGCCGGGCTGGCGATGGGCACGTTCGGGCTGTTCGGGCTGCATACTCCGATCATCTGGAACGAACTGCTGGTGTTCGTCCAGGGCCTCACGATCGGCATGGTCATCGCACCGGTCACCGCCACTGTGCTGGGAACACTGTCGCTGGAGCGGGCCGGAGCCGGATCGGCGGTCACCAACACCGTGCGGCAGACCGGCAGCGTGCTCGGCATCGCCTTCCTCGGCACGATCATGTCGATCGTCTACCGGCGGGGCATCGACGGGACCCTCACCGGTGCGCCCGAGCCCGTACGGCAGCAGGCCCGGGTATCGGCGGAAGTCGCTCGGCATGTCGCCATCACTACCCACTGGCCTGGGCTCTCCACGGCGGCCGACCAAGCCTTCATCCACGCGATGCACGTCGCCTGCATGTGGACGATGGGAACGGCACTCCTGGGGGCGCTCGCCCTCCTGATCGCCTTCCGGCCTGAGCGGTCCGCCGCCCCGGCTCCAGAGCCGGTGAGCATCCCCGAGCCTGCCACCCGGCTGAGGGATGAAACGGGAGTCAAGCATTGATGAGAGTTGCCTGAGAACAGGCTGACCGGGTCCGCCACCGGCTCACAATGGTCCAAGACCTGGTTAGCGTAGGGTTCATGGACGGTCATGAGGAGCTGGATCGGCGCGCCCGCATTCTGGTCGTGGACGATGAGCCCGCGGTCCGGGATTCCCTGATGAGCAGCCTCGCCTTCGAGGGCTATGAGGTCGTCGAGGCATCAGACGGGGTCGAGGCGCTCGAGCGGGTGGCGGGCTCGGAGCCCGATTTGGTGGTGCTGGACGTGCTGATGCCCCGCATGGACGGGTTGACGACCTGCCGGCGGATGCGCGCCCAGGGCTCGACGCTGCCGGTGCTGATGCTGACCGCCCGCGACATGGTCGGCGACAGGGTCACCGGGCTGGACGCGGGGGCCGACGACTATTTGGTCAAGCCCTTCGAGCTGGACGAACTACTGGCCCGCATCCGGGCGCTGCTGCGGCGCAGCACCCTGGCGTCGCCGTCGGCCAAGGGCGACACCGACGAGTTCACCTTCGACGACCTCAGGATGAACACCCTCACCCGTGAGGTGACTCGGGGGGCCAAGCCGCTCGAGCTCACCCGCACCGAGTACATGTTGCTCGAGATGTTCATGCTCCATCCGCGTCAGGTGCTGACCCGCGAGCAGATCCTGGAGACGGTCTGGGGGTTCGACTTCGAGCCGGCCTCCAACTCGCTCGACGTGTACGTGATGTACCTGCGCCGTAAGACCGAGATCAACGGGCTGCCCCGGCTGATCCACACCGTACGGGGGGTCGGCTATGTCCTCCGCTCGGCGGCGACCCCATGACCCGACGGCTGACGCTGCGGGCCCGGCTGGCCCTGCTGATCGCGCTGGCCGTGGCCGTGGCGGTCGCCGCCTGCGCCACCCTCAGCTGGTTCCTGGTCAAAAGTGAGCTCTACAAGGAGCTGGACCAGCGGTTGCACGCCACGAGCGGCCGAGCCAATCGGCCACGGGGCGACGGGCCACTGGGAAACGGGCCACTGGGCACCGATCCGTTCTCCAGCCAACTGCAGCAGGCGCTGATCAACTGTACGCAGAAGCCGACCACCAGCCGCGGCACCGGCTTCCGTCCGCCCTCCCTCATGCAGGTGCTGAAGGCCGACGGGACGCCCTGCACCATCCCCGACAATGGGGCACTGACCGTCACCCAGCAGGACCTCGAGGTCGCCAAGGGCGCGCGGAACGAAGCCACCCACGATGGTGTCGGCATCAGCCCCACCGACGGAACCGAAACCCCGGTACGCATCATCACCCGGCATTGGGACGGAACCGGTGGAGCGGTCTCCTACGCGATCCCGCTCAATCAGGTCGAGGGGCCGCTCGGCACCCTCGCGCTCACGCTGATCTCGGTCTCCGCCCTCGGCGTCCTGGTCTCCGCGGCGGCCGGTCTGATGATCGCTCGAGCGTCCCTCAAGCCGGTGGACCAGCTGACCGATGTGGTCGAGCACATCGCCCGCACCGAAGACCTGGACACGGCCATCCCCATCGAGGGCAAGGACGAGATCGCCCGGCTCAGCCGGTCGGGCAACCCCATGACCAGGGCGCTCGCCAGCGCCCGGGATCACCAGCAACGGCTCATCGCCGACGCCGGACATGAGCTGCGTACTCCCTTGACCAGCATGCGCACCAACATCGATCTGCTGATGCGCAGCGAGGCGACCGGCCGCGCCCTGCCTCCGGAGACCCGGGCCAGGCTGCTGGTCAGCGTCAAGGCACAGATGCTCGAACTGTCCAGCCTGGTGGGCGACCTGCTGGAACTGGCCCGGCAGGACGAGACCGCGAAGCCGAAGCAGGTCGTCTCACTGCACGAGGTCGTCCACAACGCGGTGGGCCGGGCCCGGCTGCGCGGCCTCAGCCTGCGCATCGAGACCAAGGTCGAACCCTGGTACGTCCACGGAGACCCGGGCTCGCTGGAGCGCGCGGTGGTGAATCTGCTCGACAACGCCGTGAAGTTCAGCCCGCCGGACGGCACCGTGGACGTGCACCTGCACCAGGGCCAACTGACCGTACGAGACCACGGTCCGGGCATCCCGCAAGAGGAGCTACCGCACGTCTTCGAACGCTTCTGGCGCTCCCCATCGGCACGCAGCATGCCCGGCTCCGGGCTGGGCCTGTCGATCGTGCACCGGGTCGCCGGCGAGTCCGGTGGAGAGGTACGGCTCGAACGCGCCCCCGGTGGCGGCACCATCGCCCTCCTGCGCCTGCCAGGCACTCCGGGCTAGACCCACGGGCGGAAATGGATGCGCCCCGGCCGGATGCGAATCCGGCCGGGGCGCTACCTGCAGATCACTGACCAGAGGTCAGATCAACCGCCCTGCCCACCGGCACCACCGGGGCCGCCGCCCTGGCCGCCCAGGCCGCCATTGGGAGCGAGGGAGGCGCAGGCCTTCATGGCCTTCTGCTGAGCCGCGGACCTTGACGGCGCACCGCTCGGCCTACCGGTGGGGCGCCCCGAGGGATTGCCGGAGGGCCTACCCGTGGGGGCGCCGCTGGGCCGCCCACCACCCAGACCGCGGTTGGGCAGGGTGACCCCCTGATCCTTCAGGCACTTGGTGAAGGCCGCCATGGAACCGGCCGAACCATTGGACGTACCCCCCGTACCGCTTCCGCTCTTTCCGCTGCTGCCACCGCAGGCGCCGGCGAGCAGCAGGACACCGGCGACGGCCGCCCCGCCGAGCAGTCGGACCGTTTTCGTCGAACTCATCACGATATCTCTCCTTGCGATTTCACATGACTTCCGATGCCTGGGCCGGGGATCAGCCGACCGGGCCGGCCCCGCCGCCGCCGTTCGGGAATCCACCGGTCTGCGAGCCGGCGCCCTGGGAGCCGCCACCTTCGCTGACAGTGGTGGCGGTGACCGTGCCGTTCTTGTTCGCGGAGCCTTGAACGACGATGGACGCGCCGGACTTGAGGTCCTTGGCCGAGCCGCTCTTGGCTACCTTCACCTTGGTGGATCCGTCCGTGGTGATCTTGATGGTCGTTCCGTCGGTGGTCTTCAGATAGATCGTCTTCCCGACGACCTTCTGTACGGTGCCGATGGTCATGTTGCCGGTGCTCCCGGTACCACCAGTGCCGCTCTGCAAGCCCCGGCCCTGGAAGCCCCCGCCTTGGGTCCGGCCGGCCGCTCCGGAGGCCGCGCCTCCGGCGGAAGAACCAGAGTTGCCACCCCAGAGCTTGTCGGCCTGGATCCCGCCGACGAATCCGACCACTGCCAGGATCCCGGCTCCCAAATAGAGGGCCGGCCCCGGCAGCTTCATCCGGGGCGGCTTCGCCGCCAGATCGGCCTCCATGTCACCGTCGAACGGGGACGTCGAGAGCAGGTCACTGCCGTCCCGTTCGTCCTCGGCCAGGTTCCCCGGGCCCGGTTTGCGCCGCCGGCTCTTGTTCACGCTGCTTCTCCTTGCTGTCGGGTCATTGGTGCCGTAGCGCTTCGATCGGGCGGAGCTTGGCGGCGCGGTTGGCGGGGTAGCTGCCGAAGAACAGTCCGATCGCCACGGACACTCCGAGAGCGAGGGCGACCGACGACGGCACGATCACCGGCTGGATTCCGACGATCTTGAAGAAACTGCCGAGCAGTCCGATGGCGACGCCGAGGATCCCGCCGACCAGGCTGAGCACGGTGGCCTCGGCGATGAACTGGCCGAGGATCGCGCCCTTGGGGGCGCCGATGGCCTTGCGGATGCCGATCTCCCTGGTCCGCTCGGTGACGGTCACCAGCATGATGTTGGTGATCCCGATCCCGCCGACCAGCAGGCTGATCGCGGCGACCGCGCCCAGCAGCACAGTGAAGGTCTTGGTGGAACTGGTCACCGTCTCCTGCAGGCTGGCCGAGTTGAGGATCTGGAAGTCGGCCGACGCCGAACCGCTGATCCCATGGCGCTGGTTGAGGATCTGGGTGACCTCGCTCTGCGCCGAGTTCACCGTGGTGGCGCTCGTGGCCGAGACCAGGATCTCGTCGAGCCCGCCATAGCCGGTGATGCTCTGCTGCACCGCCGACAGCGGCGCGATCGCCACATCGTCCGCGTCCTGGAAGCTCGAGGACGAGGAACCCGACGATTTGAGCACCCCGGACACGGTGAACATGACCCCGCCGACGTTGATCTGCTTGCCAAGCGGATCCACGGTGCCGAACAGATCCGTGGCGACCGTGGTGCCGATCACCATGACCTTGCTTCCACTGGTGACGTCGTCCTGGCTGAAGGCCGTCCCCTCGGCGACGACCTTGTCGGACGCCTCGAAGTACGACGCGTAGGTGCCGACGAACTCGTTGATGGAGTGGCTGGTGCCCGAGTACGTCGAGGTCACCGACGAGGAGGTCACCACGGGGGACGAGCTCTTCACCGAGGGCGCGTCGGTGGAGGAGACGAGGGCCTTGGCATCCTCGATCGTGAGGTCGTGCGCCTGGGTCCGGGGCCCTGAGCTCTGGCTGCTCGCCCCCGAACGGTTGCCGCCCATGCCGGGCGGACCGCCGAAGCCGCCGCTCCGGCCGCCGCCGGAGGTCGACTTGGAGATCGTCAGGGAGTTGGCGCCGAGCTTGGAGATGCTCTTCTTGATGGCCTCCGAAGAGCCGTTGCCCACCGCCACCAGGATGATCACGGCACCGACGCCGATCATGATTCCCAGCGTGGTCAGTGCGCTGCGCAGTTTGTTGGCGCTGAGCCCGCGCAGCGCGAACCTCAGAATCTCCGCAGGTGTCATCGGACTCCCTCCGCCAGCGGCGCGAACTTGGGTGGATAGCCGTCCGCGGGGGCTTGCCGCCGGTCCTCGATGACCTGGCCGTCCACCAGCCTGATCACCCGCTTGGCATGGCGCGCGACCTCGTCCTCGTGGGTGATCAGCACGATGGTCCGGCCGCTGACGCTGAGCCGGTCCAGAATGTCGAGCACGTCGAGAGTGGACTTGGAGTCGAGGTTTCCGGTCGGTTCGTCGGCGAGCAGCAGCGCGGGGGCGGTCGCCAGCGCTCTGGCGACCGCGACGCGCTGCTGCTGGCCGCCCGACAGCTCGTTGGGTTCGTGCCCGACCCGATCGGCCAACCCCACCTCGGCCAGCGCGGCCAGCGCGCGCCGGCGCCGCTCAGCCGGCTTCACCCCGCCATATGCCAGCGGCAGTTCGACGTTGGCCAGCGCCGTCATCCGTGGGATCAGGTTGAACGACTGGAAGATGAACCCGATCTTGCGGTTGCGCAGGATCGACAGCTGCCGCTCCTCCAGCGATCCCACGTCGGTGCCATCGAGCAGATACCGGCCGTCGCTGGGGATGTCCAGGCAGCCCAGGATGTTCATCAGGGTCGACTTGCCCGACCCCGAGGCCCCCATGATCGCCACATAGTCACCGCGATCGACTCTGATCGTGATCCCGCGCAGGGCGTGCACGGTCGTGTCGCCCTCGCCGTACACCTTGGTGACGGCACGTACGTCCAGGACGGCGGGTGCGGCACTCATCCGCGTCCACCGCCGCCACCCGGAGCGCCGCCGCCAGGAATGCCGCCGCCACCACCAAGCCGGGTGGTGGTGCTGCTGGAGCCGGTGCTCGTGCTGATGATGACGATCTGCTCGCCTTCGGTCAGTCCAGACTTGATCTCGGTCCCGACATCGCCCTTCATCCCGATCTGCACGGTCTTGACGACCTGCTTGCCGTTCTGCAGGACGGTCACGGTGCTCTGCCCGCCAGCGGTCTTGACCGCCGCCGCGGGCACATAGAGGACATTCGACTTCGAACCGGTACTGACCACGACGGTCGCGGTCTGGCCGATCCGCACCGCGGACGGGCGGTTGGTCAGCGTGATGGTCACGCCGTACTGCACAACGTTGTTGGTGGTGGTCGGGGAGACATCGATCGCGGTGACCTCGCCGGTGGCCGTGACCCCGGTGAGCGCGTCGAAGGAGACGGTCGCCGACTGCCCGGTCTTCAGCTTGGTGGTGTCGGCCTCGGTGAAGCTGCCGGTGATCTGGAGCTTGGAGGTGTTCGACAACTCGATGAAGCCACTGGAGCTGGACGAAGAAGAAGACGAAGAGGTCGAACCGGACGAGGAGCTCGAACCGCTGCTCGATGATCCAGAGGACCCAGAGGACCCAGAGGCGGAGGACGAACTCGAGGACCCGCTGGAGCTGCCGCCGACGCTGCCGTTGAGCGCGGTGATCGTGCCCGCGAACGGCGCGTAGAGCACCGTGCCGGCCAGCGAGCGTTCGGCGCTGTTATAGGAGTTCTTCGCCGAGACGTAGCTGGAATAGCCCTGTGCGGTCGTGGTGTCGCCGGCCGTGGCCACCGCCAGGCTGGCCTTCGCCGCACTGACATTCTCCAGCGCCGTGGTCTGGTCGAGCTGGGCCAGTTTCTTGCCCTTGCCGACCTTCTGGCCGACCTTCACATAGATCTTCGTCACCGTGCCGGACGTGTCGAAGTTCAGCGACTGGGTCTTGGCGCTGGCCACCGAGCCGGACGCGGACACCGAGGACTGCACCGTGCCGCGGGTCACCTGAGAGGTACGGGTGGTCGCGCCCGCGCTGGCTCCCTGATCGGTGAGCGAAAAATAGGCGAAGCCGACCCCACCGGCCAGCAACACGCCCAACGTGCCGTTGACCATGAGAGATCGGCGTTGGAAAAGGGATTTCATGCGCCAGAGGCTCTTACCGGTGGCTGGGCCTAATCTGATGTCCCCATGAGAATCCGATGAAACCCAATCTTCTCGGCCGTAATTCTCATTGGGCTCTCATTCTCAGATCACAGCGTTCCCACGACCGCTGACGAGCCTGGCTCCATGACCAAACTGATCCAGTTCCCGGAGACCCACGGGACCAGGCCCAGCGACGGGGGGCGCGATCGCCTGCAGGTGATCGGTCCGCGCGATGGCGTGCCGCCGGAGGACCCCCCCGCCGGTCGGCACAATCGCCTGGTCGAGATCGTGGTGCCGGTCTACAACGAGGAGCATGTCCTCGCCGACAGTGTTCATCGGCTGAACACCTACCTCACCAGGAACTTCCCCTATTCCTTTCGCATCACGATCGCCGACAACGCGAGCACGGACGGCACCTGGACGGTGGCCCGTGGGCTGGCCCAGGAGTTCGTCCACGTCCGGGCCGTACATCTGGAGCGCAAGGGCCGGGGCCGTGCGCTGCGCCACGTGTGGAGCACCAGCGACGCGGACGTGGTCAGCTATATGGACGTCGATCTCTCTACGGATCTGGACGCCTTCCTGCCGCTGGTCGCCCCGCTGATCTCCGGCCACAGCGACCTGGCGATCGGGACCCGGCTGTCCCGCGGCTCGGCGGTCGTCCGCGGCCCGAAGCGGGAGTTCATCTCCCGGACCTACAACCTGCTGCTGCGCATGGCACTCGCGGCGCGGTTCTCCGACGCCCAGTGCGGGTTCAAGGCGGCCCGTACGGAGATCGTGCAGGCGCTGCTGCCGACCGTCGAGGACGAGGAGTGGTTCTTCGACACCGAGTTGCTGCTGCTCGCCGAGCGTAACGGGCTGCGCATCCATGAGGTCCCGGTGGACTGGGTGGACGATCCCGACAGCCGGGTCGACGTGATGAAGACAGCCCGAGACGATCTGCGTGGCATGATCCGGGTCGGCCGGCGGATGCTGACCGGGGCATTCCGGGCGCCGGTCGGTGAACGGAGCCGGACCCCCGGGCCGGTGGCACTGCCCAGCGGGATGGCCAGGCAACTGCCGAGCTTCGTGGTGATCGGCATCATCAGCACGGTCGCGCAGCTCCTGGTGTACCTGGGTCTGCGGACGGTGCTGTCCCCGCTGGCGGCCAACGCGCTGTCGCTGCTGATCACCACGGTCGCCAACACGGCCGCCAACCGCCGGTTCACCTTCGGGGTGACAGGCTCGGCCAATGCCTTCCGGCAGCAACTGGAAGGCGGGCTGACCTTCCTGCTGGGTCTGGTCCTCAGCACCGGTGGGCTGGCCCTACTGCACTCCGTCGACCCGCATGCCTCGCGCGGCATCGAACTCGCCGCGCTGGTCGGCGCCAACGGTCTCGCCACTCTTGTCCGTTTCCTGCTGCTGCGGGCCTGGGTCTTCCACCCGCGCCGCCTCAACCGGCCTGACGCCACGGCGTCCGCCACCACTCAGGAGCAAAGCCAGTGACCACGCATCTCTCTCCTCCGGACGCGCCTCCCCGGGCAGAGCCTGTACGGCCGCGCGGCACCGGGCTGGTCCGCCGTACCTTCCTCGGCGCCCCCGGTGAGCCGCGCTGGGCCCGCCCCGCGCTCTGGGCCGTGCTGGCCCTCGCAGCGCTGCTCTACACCTGGTCGCTGTCGGCCGACGGGACCGCCAACGAGTACTACTCCGCCGCGGTGCTGTCCGGGACCAAGAGCTGGAAGGCGTTCTTCTTCGGCTCCCTGGACGCCGGGTCCTACATCACCGTCGACAAGCCGCCGATGGCCCTGTGGGTAATGGGCCTGTCGACCCGGATCTTCGGGTTCTCCTCGTGGAGCCTGCTGCTGCCTCAGGCCGCCGCCGGGGTCGCCTCGGTGGCTGTGGTGTACGCCACGGTACGCCGGGCGTTCAGCGACCTGCTGGGCAGCGGCGGCGCGTATGTGGCCGCGCTCATCGCCGCGCTGGTGCTGACGCTGACCCCCATCACGGTCGCGATCAACCGGGACAACAATCCCGACACCGTGCTGGTCCTGCTGCTGGTGCTCGGCGCCTGGGCACTCCAGCGGGCCGTCCAGACCGGACGGTTGCGGCCGCTGCTGCTCTGCGCGTTCTTCATAGGATGCGCCTTCAACACCAAGATGCTGCAGGCCTTCGTGGTGATGCCCGGCTTCGCGCTGGTCTATCTGATGTGCGCGCCACCGAAGTTCCTGCGCCGGATCGGCCATTTGCTGGCGGCCGGGGTCGTCCTGGTGATCTCCAGCGCCTGGTGGATGGTCATCGTCGACCAGCTGCCCGCGAGCAGCAAGCCCTATATCGGCGGCAGCACCGACGGCACCGTATGGGACCTGGTCGTCGGCTACAACGGCCTCGGCCGGATCTTCGGCGAAAGTGGGGGAGGTCCTGGCCGGGGCGGCGGCGGCTTCGGCGCGAACTTCGGCGGTACGGCCGGGGCGGGCCGAATGTTCAACGCCATCCTGGCCGGTCAGATCTCCTGGCTGATCCCCTTCGCCGTGATCGCCCTGGTGGTCGGGGTGCTGCTCTGTGGCCGCCGGCCCCGCACCGATCTCGCCCGGGCGGCGCTGCTGCTCTGGGGCGGCTGGCTGGCCGTGCACTTCATGGTGTTCAGCTTCGCCCAGGGCACCTTCCACCCGTACTACACGACCGCGCTGGCGCCGGCCATCGGCGCACTGGCCGGTGCGGGCGGCGTGCTGATGTTCCAGGCCTACCGGCGCTCCGCGCGCTGGGCATGGGCCCTGCCGCTGGCTCTGGCCGTGACGGGGGCCTGGTCGTTCACGCTGCTGCGCCGTACCTCCAGCTGGAACCCGTGGCTGGCGTGGACGGTCGCAGCGACCATCACACTCGCCGTGGTCGGTCTGGTGGGCACACGGCTGCTGCGGCGGGCACCTCGTCTGACGACCCGGCTCATGACCGGGGCAGTGATCGTCGGCCTGATGGGGGCGCTCGGGGGACCGGCTGCGTACGCGGCGTCGGCGGCGGCCGGCCAGCTCAATGGCACCAACCCCGCGGCCGGGCCGTCCTCTGGCGACGGTATGGGTGGTCCTGGTGGTATGGGTGGTCCGGGTCGCATGGGCCGCATGCCAGGCAGTGGAATGCCCGGTGGCGTTCCGCCGGGGATGGGTGGCAACGGTCAGCCGCCCTCCGGCGGCAACGGTTCGGGCCAGACCCCCAGCGGCATGCGCATGGGTGGATTCCCGGGTGGCGGCATGCGCGGCGGCCCCGGAGGCGAGGTCAGCTCGACGATGATCAAGTATCTGGAGCAGAACCAGGGTGACGCCCAGTGGCTGGTCGCGATGAGCGACGCCCATTCCGCCTCGTCGATGATCTTGCAGACCGGTAAGCCGGTGATCGCCATGGGCGGCTTCACCGGCAGCGACCCGGCCATGACGGTGGCGAAGCTCCAGCAGTACATCAAGGATGGCAAGCTTCGTTACCTTGTGCTCGGTGGCGGCATGCGCGGAGGGAACTCCGAGATCACCTCATGGGTTCAGCAGAACTGCGCGGTGGTCAAGGCGAGTGAGTACGGCGGAACCGCCTCCAGCGGCTCAAGCTCCAGCGGCTCGAACTCCAGCGATTCCAGCTCGAGCAGTCAGCAGCTCTACCGCTGCGGGACCTGACCGATTCCCGCACGGGGGCGGATCCACGTTCATGTGGGTCCGCCCTGCTGTTGTGTGATGCAGGTCATGTTTGTACGGTGTGACGCAAATAGCCCATACGGCGCTTATTCAGCTGAGGGCTCCCAATGCACAGCGGCAGCATCCTGAATCACCAGCTCACCTTGCGAATGGCGACCTTGACCGAGCTCGACTCCCCGTCGGTCGACGGGCCGGACGACATCACTCATGCAATACGCCAGGCACAGAAAGGCGACGAGGAGTGCTTCCGGACGCTGTACCGCGCGGTCCAACCGCGGCTGCTGAGATATCTGCAGGCGCTGGTCGGCGAGGACGCAGAAGACGTCGCCTCCGACGCCTGGCTGCAGATCGCACGGGATCTCGGGTCGTTCCACGGTGACGACGCCGGATTCCGTGGGTGGGCGGCGACGATCGCCCGCAACCGGGCCATGGACCATCTTCGGCGTCAGCGCCGGCGGCCGATTCCGGCCATGTCGATCGAGGACCTGGTCGACAGGGCGGGAACCGAGGACACCGCCGGGGCCGCAATGGAAGCGATATCGACGGACGCCGCCATCAAGCTGATCGCCACGTTGCCGCGAGATCAGGCGGAGGCCGTTCTCCTGCGGGTCGTCGTGGGCCTCGATGCCCGGAGCGCCGCCGAGGTGTTGGGTAAGCGGTCGGGTGCGGTCCGCACCGCCTCCTACCGAGGCCTGCGCAGACTCGCGCAGCGTCTGCAGGGTCAGCACCATCAATCTTTCTCGGAACAGAGCGGTGAAACAGAGTGACACCGGCGACGGCTTCGGCGCTGTAGGACATGAGATGAGCAAGCACCGTCCCGGGCAGATCAACCGCGAGGCCGCCGAGCGGCTCCTACGCGGTGAGTCCGGCGTTCCACAGGACGGCCCGGATGCTCTCGCCGGCCTGCTCGCCGCGGCGGCCGCCCCCGCCCAGGCAGGCGAGCTCGCCGGCGAGTCCGCCGCCATGGCCGCCTTCTGGGAGGCGAGCCGGTCCGTCGGCCCTCAGCGCCATGAGCAGTCAGGGCTCAGAACCAAGGTGGCGAAATTCCTCACCGTGAAGGCGGCAGCCGCCGCCGTCGCGCTCACGGCCTTTGGCGGTGCCGCCCTGGCCGCGGGGAGCGGAGCGCTGCCCGCCGCACTGACCGAGCCCCACCGCGGTGCGCACCCGTCGCCGACCCACCACCTCTCCAGCCCGGCGGCCCGCCCCACACCGTCGATCTCCCCGCACCCGGTCGGATCCCCGGAGCCCGCTTCGGCCCCCACCGCTGCACCGGCGATGGCCGGGCTGTGCCAAAAATACCTCGAGCGCCTGAAGAAGACCGGGTTCCACGATGCCAACGGGAAGGGCCACCGCATCGCCGATGACCCCATCTACGCGGCTCTGGTCAAGGCGGCCGGCGGCGAACCGAAGATCATCGCGCACTGTCAGACGCTGCTGCGCACGCAGCGCGGTGGCGGCCAGCAAGGTCATTGGCCGACCCTGCCCCCCGGTTTCCCGACCAAGATGCCGACCTGGCCGTCCAGTTATCCGCCCTGGCCCTCCGAACCATCGACGGGCCAAGGCAACCATTGACCACTCTCCCCGCTGCGGAGGGGCGGCGGTTTCCCCGTGACCACCGCCCCTCCGCGCTCCCCTCAGCTCTAGTTCACGACTTGGTCAGGTCATAGACCGTGGTGCCACCCACGGTCGAGGCCGTGAAGTTCTGCTGAACCCACGAGCTGATCTGCTGGGCGTCATCACTGCCGCTGGAAGCCTGCCCGCCTCTACCGCCCATCCCCCCGCCGGCGCCACCACCGATGAAGTAGTGGATCTTCCCTGCACTGACATATGCCTTGAACTGCGCCAGCGTGGGTGCCGGGTCGGTGCCGTTGAACCCGCCGACGGCCATCACCGGCTTGCCCGTCGCGAGCTGGTAGCCGGCGGCGTTGTTGGAGCCGGTGGCCGCCGCGACCCAGGTGTAGGACCCGCTGTTGTTGGTCAGGAGCGTGGTGAGGGCGGCGCTCGGAGTGACCGCGTTGAGCAGAGCGCCCGGACCGCCGGCTCCACCCCGCCCCATTCCGCCCGGACCCTGCCTCTGGGCTGAGCCCTGGTTCTGGCCCGATGCCGCTCCCGGGCGCTGTCCGCCTCCCATCCCGCCGAAGCCACCACCTGGGCCACCGCCACCGGGACGACCCATGCCGCCCGGCCCGCGGCCGCTGGAGGGGCCGGCCGAGGGGATCGCTCCGGTGTGCGCCGACGACGCGGTGTCGAGAGCGTACGCGGCCGGTCCCGCGACCGAAACCGCCACCGCGAGGACTCCGGCGACGGCGAGCGTCCTGCGCGCCCATCGGCTCGCGATCAGCAGGACCGCGGCGGCCAGACCGACGATCAGCACGGTCGGCCGCAGCCACGGCTGCCAGTCCGGGGTCCGGCCCAGCAGCACGTATGCCCACCAGGCGGTCACCGCGACCGTCCCGGCGAGGAGCCCGAGCGCGCCGAGATCATGGCGTCGCGACCAGAGCAGGGCCGCGCCGGTCCCCACCAGCCCGGCGATCGCCGGGGCCAGCGCCACCGAATAGTAGGCGTGGAAGATCCCCTGCATGAAGCTGAAGACCACCCCGGTTACCAGCAGCCAGCCGCCCCAGAGGACCAGCGCGGCACGGGCCTGGTCGCTGCGGGGCGAGCGCCTGCTCGCCCACAGCCCCGCGATGAGCAGAATCAGCGCGGCGGGCAGCAGCCAGGAGATCTGACCCCCCAGTTCACTGCCGAAGAGCCGGCCCCATCCGGCGTCCTGGTTGAGGTTCCCCAGACCACCGGTCTCGTTTCCGGTGAGCCGGCCGAGCCCGTTGTAGCCGAGGGCGAGCTCCAGCACACTGTTGTGCTGGGAACCGCCGATGTAAGGGCGGGAGCTCGCGGGCACCAGGGCGACGATCACCACCCACCAGCCGGCGGACACCACCATCGCGATCCCGGCGAGCACCAGCTGCCCTAGGCGACGGCGCACGGAGGTGGGCGCGCAGACCAGGTAGACCAGTCCGAAGGCCGGGACGACCAGGAACGCCTGCAGCATCTTGGCCAGGAACCCGAAGCCCACACAACTCCCGGCGAAGACCAGCCAGGAAGTGCGGGCGTCCTCCAGGGCGCGTACGACCCCGTACGCCGCGAGGGTCAGCAGCAGGACCAGTAGGGCGTCGGGGTTGTTGAAGCGGAACATCAGCGCGGCCACCGGGGTCAGTGCCAGCACCGCACCGGCCAGCAGGGCGGCACCGGGGGCCGCCGCACGGCGGACCGTGGCGTAGAGCACGCCCACGGCGCCCACACCCATCAGTGCCTGCGGCACCAGGATGCTCCACGTGTTGACCCCGAAGATCCGCGCGGTCAGCTCCATGGGCCACAGCGCGCCCGGGGTCTTGTCGACGGTGATGGCGTTCGCCGCGTCGGAGGAGCCGAAGAAGAACGCCTTCCAGCTGTTCGTGCCCGCCTGGACGGCGGCCGAGTAGAAGGAGTTGGCCCAGCCCGACGCGCCCAGCCCGTACAGATAGAGAACCGCGGTGGCGGCCAGCAGTGCGATCACCGCGGGGCGTGCCCAGGGCGGGTCCGAATGCCTCCCGCGCACCATCCGACCCGCTAGGGACCGGGCCTCCGGCGGTTCGGACCGGGCGGCTCGCGCGCCCGGCAGTGTCGAGGTCATGGCCGTCCTTTACAGAGATCAGAACTTGCACGATCACGCTAAACACCGGCTTTAGGTGGGCCGTGAGAGCCGTCTGAGAACTCCATGAGCCGCCCTCGGCGGCGGTCGTGGGGGTTTTCACCTCCCGCCAGCCCCGCATTCAGGCACTTCTCAGGTTCGCCGCGCAGCCTGGGATTCAACGACCTGGAGAAGGGGCTGACCAGTATGAACAGGGAAGAAGCCGCACGGAGCCGGGACAGGGGACGGCGGCTGGTCCGCCGCGTCACCTCCGTGCTGGCCACGGGTGGGCTGGCGGTGGTGGCGGCGATCGGCATCACCGCGGGCATCGACCAGACGAACGTGTCGACGGTCGGTTCGACCTCATCCACCACGGACTCGAGCAGCTCCACATCTTCATCGTCTTCGTCGGGCTCCTCGAGTTCGAGCGGCAGCACGCTGAAGTCGACGCAGGCACCGACCTCGTCCAGCACCTCGGGCGCCGTCACTTCTGGGGGGTCGTGATGACCTACGGCAAGGAGAGCTTTCCGCTGTGGGGCGGGACGGCCACGCTGCTGGTGGCCGAGCCGGACCGGCTGGAAGTCGCCCGGCAGATGGTCGACCAGGTGATCGCCGAGGTCGATCTGGCGTGCAGCGCCTACCGCGGCGATTCCGAGCTGGCCCGGGTCAACGCCGCCAACGGCGGCCCGGTGCGGGTCGGCGCCACCTTCCTGGCGGTCCTGGAGGCCGCCCTGCGCGCGGCCGAGGCGACGGGCGGCCTGGTGGACCCCTCGGCTGGAACCGTCTGGGCCGACCGTCGGCCGATCTGGCGGGCGATCCAGATCGAGGAGACCCTGACCCTGCCGGCTGGGATGAGGTTGGACTTCGGTGCGGTAGGTAAGGCGTTCGCCGCCGACCGGGCCGCGGAACTCGCCGCCGGCGAAGCCGAATGCGGGGTGCTGGTCGCGCTCGCCGGGGACATCGCGGTGGCCGGGCCGGTGCCCGACGCGGGCTGGCCGGTTCGGGTGGCCGACGATCACCGGACCGGACGGCACGGTGAGCTGCCACCCGGCCAGGACATCGTGCTGCGGGTGCCGGGCGGGCTGGCCACCTCCAGTCTGGCCGTACGGACCCGTACGCTGCCCGGCGGAAAGGTCATCACGCACATCGTCGACCCGCGGTCGGGCCTGCCTGTGCGCGGGCCGTGGCGCACGGTCTCGGTAGCGGCCGGAAGCTGCGTGGACGCCAACACGGCGAGCACCGCGGCCATCGTCCGCGGACACGACGCCACCGACTGGCTGGCCTCCCGCGCCCTGCCCGCCCGGCTGGTGCACGCCGACGGATGGATGACCACGGTCGCGGGCTGGCCCGCCGACACCGACTGGCCCGGCGTGAAAGTGGCCGGCTGATGTCACTGTGGTATGCCACCCGCGCGTTCGGGGTCATCTCCCTGGTGCTGCTGAGCACCGTCATGGTGCTCGGGCTGCTCACCGCCGGTAGACAGGCGCCGATCCGGGGGCCGGCGTTCGTCGTCACCGGACTGCACCGCTCACTGTCGATGCTGTCGGTCATGTTCATCGCGCTGCACGTGATCACCGGTGTGGTAGACGGCTATGCGCCGTTGACCTGGCTGGACACGGTGGTCCCGTTCGGCTCTTCCTACCAGCCGTTCTGGACCGGCCTGGGCACGGTGGCCCTGGACCTGATGATCGCCCTGATCGTGACCAGTCTGCTCCGGGCCCGGCTGGGGCTCCGCGCCTGGCGGACGGTGCACTGGCTGGCGTACGCCTGCTGGCCTGTCGCGCTGGCGCACGGTCTCGGTCAGGGCACCGACAACACCTCGCTGCTGCTGTTGATCCCCGCCGGGACGGGCATCCTCGCGGTCGGGGTCGCCGGAGTGTTCCGGATCGGCGCGGGACCGCGAGCCACCCCATCGGCACTTCCCCGCCCCCGCAGGCACCTCGAAGGGAGCATGAGATGACCTCGACACGTCTGCGCGTCGCAGCGGTCGGCGCCGACCTGGACGCACACCTGGGCCGCAATGGTCCGTTGCCGCTGCGCGGAGCCGCCCGGCCCGGCCGGCTCGGTCCGCTGGCAGCGGAGATCGCCGCCGCGGGGCTGCGCGGCCGGGGAGGCGGCTGGTTTCCGACCGCCCGCAAACTCGAGGCCGTCGCCTCCTCGGCCGGGCGCCACGCACCGGTCGTCGTGGTCAACGGGATGGAGGGCGAACCGCTCTCCGGCAAGGACGAGCACCTGCTCACCCACGCGCCCCATCTGGTCCTCGACGGTGCGGCACTGGCCGCCGAGACCCTCGGAGCCGAGCGGGTCATCGTCGCCGTCGCCACGGGGAGGCTCGGCCCGCTGCTGAGCCGGCTCGCCGCGGAGCGCGCGGCGCGTGGCGTGGATCCTGTGGAGATCACCGTGGCGGAAGGGCCGGAGCGCTATCTGTCCGGCCAGGAGACCGCGCTGATCAATTGGATCAATGGCGGTTCCGCGCTGCCCACGGCCTCGCGGCCTTTCCACCGGGGAGTGGACAGGCGGGCGACGCTGGTGAGCAATACCGAGACCTATGCCCAGCTGGCGCTCATCGCCCGCCATGGCGCCGGGTGGTTCCGTGCGGCCGGCACGCCGGACGCTCCGGGAACGACCTTGGTCACGGTGAGCGGCGCGGTGGACCTGCCGGGCGTCTATGAGGTGCCGGTCGGCATCCCGGTCGGTGACGTGGTCCGTGCCACGGGCGATCCGGAAGCGGTGCCCGGCCCCGCACCCGCCGCGGTGCTTGTCGGCGGGTACGGCGGCGCCTGGCTGGCCGGAGCCGACGCCTGGTCGGTGCCGCTCGCGCCGGACTCGTTGCGGAAGGCGGGCACGACCCTCGGCCCAGGCATCCTCTCGGTCCTTCCCCATGGGGCGTGCGGACTGGCGCACACCGCTGACATCACCCGCTGGATGGCCGATCAGGGGGCCGGCCAGTGCGGCCCGTGCCATTTCGGCCTGCCTGCGGTCGCCGCGGACCTCGATCTTCTGGTCAGGGGGACGGGGACGCGGGCGGCCCTGGATCAACTGTGGCGGCGGCTCGGCCTGCTGCCGGGACGCGGCGGCTGCGCCCACCCCGACGGCACCGCCCGCCTGATCGCCAGCGCCCTCCACGTCTTCGCCGACGAGGTGGAGCGGCATCTCGTCGGAACCTGCTGCGAGACCCCGCAGCACGCGGCCAAGGGGTGAATCCATGGAATTGAAGATCGATCGCATCGCGTGTGATGGCGCCGGTCTCTGCGCCGAGCTGGTACCCGAACTCATCTCCCTCGACGAATGGGGTTACCCGATCGTCGAGGGGTCGTTGGTGACCCCGGCTCTGGCCGGCCACGCCCGGGAGGCCGCCACCCTCTGCCCCAAGCTGGCCCTGCGGTTGGTCAGCTCTGGCTGACGGCCTTGTCGTAGAGGCGTTTGACATCGTCGTCGAAATAGCAGCTGTAAGAGACCGCGTCGGTGTCGCCACCCAGCTCGTAGCCGCCGATCACACCGACGATCTCACCCGTACGTTTGCGTGGGTTGACGTGCATCACCCAGGGGCTTCCGCTGGTCCCGCTGGGGTAGCCACCGCAGGAGAATTTCATCTGGAAGGCGCTCTGCCTGACGGTCTTGGCCATACAGGTGATCGGCTCGTCGGTATCGGTGGGATATCCGGTGACCCGGACGACGTTGTCGAAGCCCTTGTTGATGCCCAGTTTGTTGGCGCCGAGCACCTGCTCGATGTTCTTCCCGCCATTGGACTCCAGCGACACGAAACCGACGTCCAGATCCGGATCGGAGGACTTGATCCACCGATCGTCGACGAGCATCGACTTGGTCGCCCACACCCCGTACGGCATCTCACCGTTCTGGTAGCCGGGCACGAACACGATGTTCTTGCTGTAGCCGCCGCTCTGGCTGTAGATGCAGTGCGCGGCCGTCACCAGCAGGTTGTTGTGCGGACTGTCCAGCACGCCGGCGGTGCAGTAGTGGTCGCCCTCTGTGTTGTCGTAGAACAGCGCTCCGACCCGGATCGCCAGAATGGCCGGGCGGGCGGTCGGCGACGGGTTCAGCGTCGCGAGCCGGTTCATGAGCCGCTGGAACCGCTCCCGGCTCCATGTGCTGGGGCTCGGACGTGCGGTGGAGCCACTCGTCGCCGCACACGCCGCCAGCAGCGGCGCGATGATCACGAGCGCCGCCATCAATCGGACCAGGGCCCTACGGTCCATGCCCTCCCCACCCCCGGTCGGAGACCAGTGTTTCCACTGAGATGATGCGGCCCCTTACCAGCAGCCCCTTAAGTGGTTCCGGTGATGATGGGGACCAGGTGACGCCGGGCGAAGGCCCGGATCTGCTGCTCGTCGGCGAGATCCAGGCAACCGTCCGGACTGACAATGTACGACGTGACGATGCGGGCCATCAGCTCCGCGGGCGGATCGGGGTCGAAGGACTCCAGCTCTCCCCGATGCTGGGCATCCCGGATGAACTGGGCGACGAAGGCCCGGCAGACCGCCAGCAGGGTGCCGTTGTTGACGGTGAGGTACGGCAACATCGCCTCCGGATCGGAGAACAACAGACCGCAGAACAGGGCATGTCCCCGCATGTGGGCCAGTGAGAAGACCCAGCCCTCGACCATCTTGTCCGCTATCGCGGGGTACGGCTCGACCACGGCCGCGAACTCGGCCATGAACCGGCGGCCCTCACGCAGGATGACGGCCTGGATCAGGGCGTCCTTGGCGGCGAACTTGCGATAGACGGTCCCGCGGGCCACCCCGGCCCTGCGGGCGACCTCCTCCATGCTGGTCCGGCGCAGCCCGAATGCGCTGAACTCGGCCAGCGCCGCGTCCAGAATCCGCTCGGTGACCAGTGGAAGTTCGGTGACCCCTGGAAGAGGCCCTGGACTAGGGGCGTATGCGGGCATCGTGCTCGACGTCGAGGAAGATCGGGGATCGAGCCATCAGATCCTCTCCAGGGTGACAGGGAGCCCGTCCTTGGGAACGGGGAGAGTGCTCATGTCGAGCGGCCACTCGTAGTCCGCAGGGACGCTCCAGCGGTAGCGCAGCAGCAGCTGGTGCATGACGGACTTGATCTGCATTCCAGCGAAGTGCAGGCCGATGCATTTGTGCACGCCGCCGCCGAACGGTTCCCAGGCGTACTGATGGACCTTGTCCTCACGGCGATGCTTGGCGAACCGGTCCGGGTCGAACCGGTCCGGGTCGGGCCAGTACTCGGCGAGGTGGTGGTTGACGTTGGGAGAGACGGTCACCGTCGTGCCCGCCGGGACGTGGTAGCCGAGGATCGAGGTGTCCTTGACCGTGTGCCGTGGCAGGCCTGGCACCGGGGCGACCAGCCGCAATGACTCCTTCATCACCAGGTCCAGCGAGATCAGCGTGTCGAGGTCTTCGAACTCCAGGACCGGCTTGCCGAGGGCGAGAGACTCCCCGCGCACCTTCTCCTGCCACTCGGGGTTCTTCGCCAGGTAATAGAGCATCGTCGTCATCGTGATGGTGGAGGTGTCGTGCGCAGCCATCAGTACGAAGATCATGTGGTTGACGACGTCCTCGTCACTGAACCGGTGGCCGTCGTCGGTCTCGGCCTCGCACAAGGCGGAGAACAGGTCCTCGCCGCCGTTGGCGCGCTTGGCGGGCAGATGCCGGTAGAAGAACTCTTCCAGCACCTTGCGGGCCTTCAGCCCATTGGACCAGCGCAGCCCCGGCACCGGATAGCGGACGATCGCCAACCCCGCGCGGACGGCGTCGACAAAGGCCCGGTTGATCCGGTCGGCCTCCTTGCGGTCCAATTCCACGCCCATGAACACATCGGTCGCCAGATCCAAGGTGAGCTGCTTCATATGCGGCAAGACCTTGAACGGACCTGGCTGCCAGGCCTCGAGGCCGCTCCCGATCCCAGAGCCCATGGCCTGTTGATAGCCGCGCAGCCGGTCGCGGGTGAAGGCCTGCTGCATGATCCGGCGGTGGTGCAGGTGCTCATCGAAGTCCAGCAGCATGATGCCGCGATAGAAGAACGGCCCAATGAAGAAACTCCACGCCGGCCCGTTGGCGAACGCCTTGTCCCGGTTGACCAGCACGGCCTCGGCCGCCTCCGGGCCCTGCAGTGCCACCATCCGCCGGCCGAGGATCTTGCCCCAGGAGACCGGCCCGTACTTCTCGTACCGCTTATGCGCGATGCCGATCGGATCTCGGAGCGTCGCCAGCGTCTGCCCAACGAAGGGCAGGCCCGCATCGCCCGGGATCGGCTTGAGGCCGCTGCCCTCCGGTGCCTCCGCCAGCACGCTTGTCGCCATGGAACCTCCCCATCACGGGATCCGCTCCACCGCGAAAGTCACGCGATGAGACAAAGACCCGGTTAACGTCTCATCCTTCTACTCCCCTGCGCTCCCATTGTCCAGAGCGCGAGATCTCTCGCCGGTCAGGCCTCGTCGCCCGGATACATCTCTTCGTGCTGCTGGCGAGGCGAGCACACCGAGGCGGATGGGCAGGCACACCGGCGGCCGCCGTCCAGTTTGACGGTCACGGTGTCGGCGGGAACATTGCGGCCCACCACCTGGCCCTGCCCCTCAGGGGACTCGACCCGCGCACCCAGCTGCGGCATCCGCTGGTGCGCCTCGGTGTAGAGGGGATGCTCATATTTCAGGCAGCACATCAGCCGACCGCAGGCACCGGCGATACGCAGCGGGTTGACCGGCAGATCCTGTTCCTTGGCCATCCGAACCGACACCGGCTCGAAGTCCTTGAGGAAGGTCGCGCAGCACAGGTCCCTGCCGCAAGGACCGATGCCGCCCTGCAGCCGGGCCTCATCGCGCGGCCCTACCTGACGGAGCTCGACCCGAGCCTTCATGCCACGGGCCAGATCCCGCACCAACGCCCGGAAGTCCACCCGGTGCGGCGCCGAGAAGTAGACCTTGAAGATGTTCTCGCCGTCGAGGTAGTCCACCCCGATGACCTTCATGGGCAGCTCGTGCTTGCGGATCAGGCGCTTGGCCACGCTGCGCCCCTCGGCCCGGCGCCGCCGGTTGTCCTCGTCCCGGCTCAGATGCTCATCGGCCGCGACGCCCTCGCAGACGGGCAGCCCGCCAATGTCCTCCGAGACCCACTGCGGCGCCCACACACACTCGGCGACCTCGGGCCCGGTGTCGGTCGGCACCAGCACCCGATCACCGACCTTGGGCGTATGCGAGCCCGGATCCAGATAGTAGAGCCGGCCGTACCGTGTGAAGCTGACGGCCATCACCATGCCCATCTTCACTCCATTCGTCCGGCTTCCCGACCACCCTACGTGGTACGAACTCGAACTGTTAGAGCAAGATCACAGGCGGGCGTCAGCAGGCCACCTGGTCGGGGTTCGCATCGGGATACGGCAGGCGTACGGTACGGCCGGTGGTGGTATCGATCTGCAGGGTCCGCCGGGCATCGACGATCAATACGTAGCGGCCGGACCGGCAGATCGCGTCGAAGGGGTATCCGCCCTGGCCGAATCCACCGAGGTTGGGCTCCTGGTAGAGCACCCGGAGCTGCCGGCCCGTGGCCGTCGCGACCTCGATCAACCGGCTCCACAGCTTCTGCTGATCCCGCTGCGCCGCGACAATGGTGAGGGTCGCCCCGTCCGGACTGATCATCGGGTGGTCCGGCTGCGAAAAAGCACCCGTCGATGGCACGACCAACCGGGCACTCTGGAGGAGTTCGCCGGGCTTGGTGGTGTCCAGGATCCGGACGCCATCTCCCCCGCCATCGCTGCCGGAGGACCAATTGAAGGCCAGCCGCATGCCGTTGTCCGACAACGACAGGTCTCCGAGCTGTCCCCAGACCTTCGTGCTCCAGACCTGACGCCGGCCGGTGGCCAGGTTCAGGACGTCGATCTCACCCGGCGTCTCGCCGTACTTGCCGCTGACCTCCATATGGTTCACACCGAAGGCCACGCTCGCGCCGTCCTGGGTGACGGCCAGCCCGACGGGGTTCTTCACTCGCCCATAGCGGACCGCCTCCGGTATGGCCGCCGGACCCTTCCCGCCAAGACGCGGCCCGTTGAGGTGCAGCCGGAAGATCTGCCAATAGCGGTCGTGAACACTTGCGGTGAGGAAGAACGTGTGACCGTCGCCGGTGGCCGCCAGATCGGTGAACTCGGTCACCCCGGCGGGAAAACGGGTCGTCTGGATGACCCGGCCGGTGGCCACCTCCCGGATCGCCACCTGCTGGCCGGCCCCAGCCTGTTCCGGGACCTCGGTGGTCAGCAGATAACGCGGGCTGTCGTCGGAGGCGGTCACGGAGACCTGGGCCCGGTATCCGGCAGGCCGGTCATCGGAGATGCTGGCCGTGAGCGCGACGACGATGCCGATCGCAACCGCGGCACCGGAGGGGATCAGCCATCGGGCCCACATCCGCGGTCTGCCGGACCGGGAATCAAGTGTCTCCCCGCGATGCTCCGACCCCGTCATCGGTGCCTGCACGGCCACCCGCCCTTCACGCCTCGATGATTTTCACCCCGAGGATTATTCACACCGGCCAAAGACAAGCTTTTACCTGTAAGACACCTGAAGATGGCCAAGGGTTGCTTGTCCTCACCGACACCGTCAGCCGGTGCGGAGCGCCAGCGCCATGGCCTCGACGGCCAGCAGCGGGTTCACGGCCGCCCCGAGCCGCTCGCGGCATTGCATGATCGCCTCAAGCCTGCGCAACGTGGCCTCAGGTGTCCCGGCAGCGGCCGCAGACCGCAGCTCCGGGCCCCGATCCGCGTTGACCAGCTCGACATCCGAGCCGAGTTGCAGGGTCAGCACGTCCCGGTAGTAGGACGCCAGGTCCAGCAGGGCCCGGTCCAGCGAGTCGCGCTTCACCCGAGTGGCTCGGGACTTCTGCCGATCCTCGAGTTCCTTCATCGCCCCCGCGGTGCCGCGCGGCATCCGTCCCTTGGCGCTCTCACCGAGGGCCTGCCGCATCGCGGAGGTCTCCGCCTCGTTCAACTCCTCGGTGGTGGCCTTGGCATCCGCATCGGCGGCCTTGACGAGCACCTCGGCCGCGCCGACCGCCTGACCGACCCCGGTCAGGCGAGATGGCATCCCCAGCACGTCGCGGCGCCGCTGCCGAGACTCCTCGTCGGTGGCGAGCCTCTTGGCCCGGCCGATGTGGCCCTGAGCGGCCCGTGCCGCGCCGACCGCGACCTCCGGGTCGATCCCCTCCCGCCGGATCAGCACATCCGCGACAGCCCCGGCCGGCGGTGTGCGCAAGGTCACCAGCCGGCAGCGGGAGCGGATGGTCACCAGCATGTCGTCCGGCGACGGCGCGCAGAGCAGCCAGACCGTACGCGGCGGCGGCTCCTCGATGGCCTTCAGCAGCGCGTTGGCGGCCTGCTCGGTGACCCGGTCGGCGTCCTCGAACAGCACGACCTGCCAGCGGCCACCGCTGGGCGACGACGCGGCGCGCAGCACCAGCGCGCGGGTCTCCTTGACGCTGTAGGACAGCCCCGACGGCCGCACGGCCAGCACGTCGGCATGGGTGCCTTGCAGCACCTGATGGCAGGAGGGACAGTGCCCGCAACCTCGTGGGCTGTCCTGGCAGAGCAGCGCGGCGGCGAAGGCCCGCGCGGCCGTGGAACGGCCCGAACCGGGCGGCCCGGTGAACAGCCACGCGTGCGTCATGCTGCCCTGGCCTGAGACGGACCCCTCAACGGCCGTACGCAACTGCGCGACGACCGGCTCCTGCCCCACCAAGTCGTCCCACACACTCATGCAAGAAGACTAAGGCCCGCGAGGGGCGCCACCACCTCAAGGCGCCCCGAGCCGCCGAGCGGAGCGAGGCCATGAACGCCGAAGGGCGCGGGGCGCCCGGGCGAACCAACAACGTCAGCCGCCCACTGCGGGCGGCCGCGCGACGTCTGGACTGAGGCGCACGGAGCGCCAGCGACCGTGCGGTGAGGGAAGACGTCGCGCTCAAGGGCCGCCCGCGCCGTGCGAGCGAAGCGAGCACAATCAATCAGGCGTCGGTGATGGCGGGAAAGGTGCTGGTGACGTCCTCGGTGCCGAGCGGGACGGGGTCGGGGAGGATCGCGCGGATCCGATCCTGGATCTCCCGGGTGATCTCGTTCTGCGGCCGCGAGGCATCGACAATGAGGTAACGGTGTGGTTCGGCGTCGGCCAGCGCCCGGAACCCGCGGCGGACCCGCTCGTGGAAATCGTTGGGCTCGGACTCGATGCGGTCGGCCGGGGAGGCGAACCGGTCGAGCCCCACGCTGGGCGGCACGTCCAGCAGAACCGTCAGGTCGGGCATCAGACCGGCGGTGGCCCAGCTGTTGATCTCGAAAATCTCGTCCACCGGAAGGCTACGGCCATAGCCCTGATAGGCCAGCGTCGAGTCGATATAGCGATCGGTGACGACGACGGCGCCGCGGCGCAGGGCCGGCTGGATCACGCCATCGACGTGGTCGGCGCGGTCGGCGGCGTACAGCAGGGTCTCGGCCCGGGATGACAGCCCGGTCATCTCCTTGTCCAGCAGGATGGCGCGCAACCGCATGCCGACCTTGGTGGAGCCCGGTTCCCGGGTGGTCACGACCTCGTAGCCGTGGTCGCGCAGCCAGATCGCGGTGAGCCGGGACTGAGTGGTCTTGCCAGCACCCTCACCGCCCTCAAAAGCGATCAGGACCCCCCGGTGGCCGATGGGTTCCGTGGGGACGTACGGCACCCCGCGCAACGCACCGAACAGATCGCGGCCGAGCGGGATGCCCCGGCGGTCGTCCATCTGCCGGTAGGCGATCACGCCGACGAGGATCGCGACCACGGCGGCGATCAGCAGCACCGCGTTGGTGCCGTCGAATCGGTAGGAGACGCTTCGGTAGGTGACCTTGTGCGCGCCGATCACGCCGGCGAGCAGCGGCACGACGGCGAGCACAAGCAGGAGTACGACCCGTACCAGCGACTGCAAGAAGGCGAAGGTACGACCGCGCAGCTCGTCGGAGCACTCCAGGCCGACCAGGGTGTAGCCGATCACCCAGGCGACCCCGGCGCCCACACCCAGGAACGTGGTCAGGAAGACCACCACGACCAGGTTCTGGATGATCGCGATCAGGATCAGCGTGAGCCCGGCGACCATGATCGACAGCCCGAACAACCGTCGGCGGCTGAAGCCGTGCAGCATCCGCGGCCCAAGGAACATGCCGAACGCCAGCCCGACGAAGACGGCGGCGAACACCGCCCCATAGGCGGCGTCCCCGCCCCGCAGCGCCTGGACATAGACCTTCGCGATGGCGATGACGACGCCACCCGCGGCGGACGCACCGACCAGGCCGATGATGAGGCCGCGGATCACCGGGGTGGATCCGGCGAACCGCCAGCCCTCGCCGATCTGCTTCAGCATCGACGGCACCGAGACCCGCTCGGCGTCCCGGGGTGGGATGCCCTTGAGAGTGAAGATCGTGATGGCCGAGACCAGGAACGTCGCGGCGTTGATGTAGAGGGCCAGATTGGCCTGGTCGCTCGCCTTGAAGACGGCCCCGGAGATCAGGGCCAGCACCGAGAAGAGCCCGGCGGCGATCGGCGCGGAGCCGTACGTCGTCATCAGGCTGAGCTGGTTGGCCTGCGCCAGCCGATCCTTGGGGACCAGATTGGGGATCGTGGCGTCCTTGGCCGGGATCCAGAACAGCGTCACGCATTCGACCAGGAACGTGGCGATGAACAGCCAATCCAGCCGGCCGACCAATGGGATCGACAGGAACAGGCCGAACCTGCAGATGTCCGCGATCACCATGGTGAGGCGACGGTCGAACCGGTCGGCGACCGCACCGCCCAGCGGCCCGAGAATCACCGCGGGCAGCATCTTCACGATGAGCACGCCACCGACCGCATACGACTGGGCTTGGAAACCGCCCGTTTTACCGGTGATGGCGCTGGCCAGCGCGGTCAGGGCGAGAATGCTCAGCCAATCGCCCAGGCTGGACAGCGAGAGCGCGATCCACAGCCGCCGGAACGGCTTAATCGACAACACACCGGGGTTTCGCGCCCCGCTGTCGGATCCACGCGGTTCGGCCGCGCCCGTTCTGGTCATGTTGGTCAGCGTATCGGCGCTCCGGGTGTTAGGTGGGGTCGGATGACCGAAGTCTTTAGGAGCGTGACTTGGCGGTTCCACGTCTTGCGGGCGTCTTCTTGCCTCCGCCGGCCGCGACCTTTTCACGGCGTTCGACGAGCAGCTCTGCCGCCCGCTGAATCGTGATCGACTCAACCTCGTCGCCCTTACGCAGGCTGGCGTTGGTCTCGCCGTCGGTGACGTACGGCCCGAAGCGCCCCTCCTTGACCACGACCGGCTTGCCGCTGGCAGGGTCGTTGCCCAGTTCCCGAAGCGGCGGAGCGGCCGCCGCTCGGCCGCGCCCACGCTGCTTGGGCTGGGCGAGCAGCTCCTTGGCCTGCTCGAGGGTGACCGTGAACAGATCCTCCTCGGCGCCCAGGGAACGGCTGTCGGTGCCCTTCTTGACGTAGGGGCCGAACCTGCCGTTCTGGGCGGTCACCGGGTCACCGTCGATCTCACCGAGCGTGCGCGGCAGCGAGAGCAGCTTGAGGGCGTCGTCCAGGGTGATGGTGTCCAGCGACATCGACTTGAACAGCGAACCGGTCCGTGGCTTGACCGCCGCGGCCTTCTTGGTCCTGGCACGCTTTTCAGGAACAGGCTTGTCCCCGTCGACGCTGGCCGACGCCGGCTGCAAAGCCGGCTCCTCGGGCAGGATCTCGGTGACGTACGGGCCGAATCGGCCGGACTTAGCCACGATCTTGTGGCCGGACTCCGGGTCGATGCCCAGCTCCCGGTCCCCGCTCGGCTGCGCGAACAGCTCCTCCGCCTTGACCGCGTCCAGCTCGTCGGGGGCGAGGTCTTCGGGGATGTTGACTCGCTCGCCGTCACGGTCGAGATACGGTCCGTACCGGCCGACCCGGATCATGACGTCGCTGCTGCCCTTGAGCGGGAACGAGCTGATCTCCTTGGCGTCGATCTCGCCGAGGTCGCTGACCAGCTCCTTCAAGCCTTCATCGCCCTGACTGGCGTCACCGAAGTAGAAGTGCCGAAGCCACGGCACCCGCTCGGCCTCACCACGGGCGATCGAGTCGAGGCAGTCCTCCATACGTGCGGTGAAGTCATAGTCGACCAGATTGCCGAAGTGCTTCTCGAGCAGTTGGATCACTGCGAACGCCAGGAACGCGGGCACCAGCGCGGTGCCCTTCTTGAAGACGTAACCACGGTCCAGGATCGTGCCGATGATCGACGCGTACGTGGACGGACGGCCGATCTCCCGATCTTCCAGTTCCTTGATCAGGCTGGCCTCGGTGTAACGGGCCGGGGGCCGGGTGCTGTGCCCGTCGGGCTCCACACTGAGTGCGCTCAGCGGGTCGTCCTCTTCGAGGTTGGGCAGCCGCCGCTCACGGTCGTCGCGGTCGGCCTCGGGGTCGTCAGCACCCTCGACGTACGCCTTCAGAAAGCCGTAGAAGGTGATCGTCTTACCGGTGGCACCGAACTCGGCGGCCTCACCCGCGGTCGAGGTGCCGGCGATCCGGATGGACACCGACTGACCGATGGCGTCCTTCATCTGGGAGGCGACGGTCCGCTTCCAGATCAGCTCGTACAGCCGGAACTGATCGCCGGACAGACCGGTCTCACCCGGGGTGCGGAAGGAGTCACCGGCGGGCCGGATCGCCTCGTGCGCCTCCTGGGCGTTCTTGACCTTGCCCGCGTAGACGCGCGGCTTGTCCGGGACGTACTGCGCGCCGTACAGCGTGGTGGCCTGGGCTCGGGCGGCCGCGAGCGCGGTCTCCGACAGCGTGATGCTGTCGGTACGCATATAGGTGATGAAGCCGTTCTCGTACAGCTTCTGGGCGACCTGCATCGCGTACTTCGGCGAGAAGCCCAACTTGCGGCTGGCTTCCTGCTGCAGCGTGGTGGTCCGGAACGGGGCGTACGGCTTGCGGGTGTACGGCTTGCGCTCAACGGACTTGACCGCGTACGGCCTGCCCACGAGCCGCTCGGCGAGGCCGCGGGCGGCGGCCTCGTCCAGGTGCACCAAGTCGGCTGACTTGAGCGTGCCCTGCGCGGAGAAGTCCCGGCCCTGGGCGACACGCTTGCCGTCCACCATGACCAGGTTGGCTTTGAAATCGTTGGGCTCTTCCGGCTCGCCACTGCTCGAAGACGCTGCGAACAGGGCCGTGATGTCCCAGTAATGCGAGGGGACGAACGCGATGCGCTCGCGCTCCCGCTCGACGACCAGGCGGGTGGCGACCGACTGCACCCGGCCGGCCGACAGGCCCGGCATCATCATCTTCTTCCACAGGACCGGGCTGACCTCGTAGCCGTAGAGGCGATCGAGGATGCGACGGGTCTCCTGGGCGTCGACGAGACGCAGGTTGAGCTCGCGGGGATTCTCCGCGGCGGCCCGGATCGCGTCCCGGGTGATCTCGTTGAAGACCATCCGGTGCACCGGCACCTTGGGCTTGAGGACCTCGCGCAGATGCCAGGCGATCGCCTCGCCCTCCCGGTCCTCGTCCGTGGCGAGGAAGAGTTCGTCGGCGTCTTCCAGCAGCTTCTTGAGCTTGGCGACCTGCTGCTTCTTATCGGTGTTGACGATGTACAGCGGCTCGAAATCGCGGTCGACGTTGACGCCGAGCTTGGCCCACTCCTCGCCCTTGAACTTCGCCGGGACCTCCGAGGCCTTCCCAGGAAGGTCACGAATGTGGCCAATACTGGACTCCACGACATAGTTGCCGCCAAGGTAACCCGCGATGGTCTTTGCCTTCGCGGGCGACTCGACGATCACCAGACGGGTGCCGCCGGACTTGGCAGTGCCGTTGTTGGCTGGCACGGTCGCTCCAACCTCGCTGTCTTGTCGTCTGTCTTGCTCCGAACGGGAGTCTCAGTCGCACCCCCCTACCGTCTCAACAATGAAGGACGGTACTCCACGGGCTTCCCCATCCGTTCACCCCAGCCATAATGCATGCAATGGCGGAGTACACCTACCTCGTACTGCGACTGCCGCGCGGCACCACTCGGGAGGCCGCCCGGCAGATCATGACCGAGCATGCCGAGTACGGCAGATGGGAACTCGATCGGCTACGGCTCTACCCCGACGGTAGCCGCTACATCCAACTCCGTCGAAAGATCATTCGGCAAGTCCGTACGATCTAGTGCGTTCTGTGCACAATACATGACAGCGTGTGAGACAGGGCTTTGCCCGCCCCGGGCCGCGCTTCCGGAACGGGCAAAGCGTCTAAGGCTCCGGCCGCGGAAGGTGCCGTGCGGTCCGAACGACCGCACGACACCCGACGCGGGCAGAGCGTTTTGTGTGCTGCTAGATCACCAGGTGACTACCGCCGGCAGATGCGACGGACGGCGCCGCCCGCCGCGGCGACGCCTGCCAGCAACGAACCGACGACCAGGACGTACAGGGAAGTTCCGCTCATCCCCAGAGCCCGCGGCTGGGAATCAGCCGCCAGGCGCACTCCGCCGACCTGCTGCTGCAGGCCGCTGGCCTTGTCGGTGACCCCGCCGATCTGCGGGGCAGCGAGGTGGCCGCCGACCGGCAGCGAGTCTCCGGCGACGGGCAGCGTGGGCAGGTCCGGCAGAGCCGGAGCGCCCGGGGCGGGAGCGGCCGCCTGGCGCTGCCGACCCATGGGCAGTGCACCGACGAACTCGGCCCCGGGGGCGAGCAGCGCCTCGGGCGCCAGAGCGGCGGCCTTGGTGCGGTTCACCGACAGCTGGGACAGTCCGGCCGGGTCATTGGTGGGCAGCTGAGGCGCTTGCACCGGCAGCGAGGACAGCGGTCCGTTGCCTCTCGCGGATGCGGACTGCGACACCGGCAGACCGACAGGAGCCTGGGCCGGCAACATCGGCATGGACGGAACCGCGGTGGCCGGCACGGCCGACTGAGCCTTGGTCAGCTCGGGGAGCATGGGCAGCACAGGCAGACCCATGGCGCCCGGGGCATCGGCCTTCTGCGCGGCGCGGGAGTGACCAGAGCCATAGCCCCCACCGCCCCCACCGGCACCACAGCCGGGGTCGGCCACGCCGATCACCGCGATGACGTTGCCGCAGATGTCGACCGGAGCCGTCACCGGCGCGACGATCTGGTTGCCGGCACCGACGCCGTGCTTGCCGGACGTGTTCAGGTTCGGGGCACCGGAGCTGTGGGCATGGGTACCACCGACACAGCCCGCGGCCGCCTCGCCGAGCACGGCGACGGCGTTGCCGCAGACGTTCACGGGCACGTTGACCGGGGTGTACGCCTGGTTGCCCGAGAGGACACCGTTCTTGCCCGAGGTGGTCGGGTCGCCGGGCGTCGTGGTCACGGACGAGCCGCCGTGGCACATGGCGGCGGCGTCGCCGAGCACGGCGGCGGCGTTGCCGCAGGCGCTGATGGGCGCGCCCACGGGGGCGTACACCTGGTTGCCGCTGCCGACACCGTGTTTGCCTGAGGTCTTGTGGGGCACGGTTCCGCCGTTGTGCACCATCGTGCCGCCCTTACAACCCGCGGCGGCGTTACCGATGGCGTTGCCACAGGCGTCGATGGGGGCGCTGATCGGCGCGATGACCTGGTTACCGCCCAGCACACTGCCCTTACCGGACGTCTGCAGTTTGCCACTGCCGCCACCGTTGTGGACCTTCGCGCCGCCCTTGCAGCCAGCGACGGCTTCACCGAAGATCGCTGCGGAGTTGCCGCAGAGGTTCACCGGTGCGCTGACCGGGGCGTACACCTGGTTACCACTGCCGACGCCGTGCTTCCCGTTGGTCTTGTCTCCCCGGGAACCGCCACTGTTCAGGACGGTCGCGCCGCCTTTGCAGCCGGCCTCGGCGGAGCCGAACACCGCGACGGCATTGCCGCAGGCGTCGATGGGGGCGCTGATCGGCGCGATGACCTGATTACCGCCCAGCACACTCCCCTTGCCGGAGGTCTTGCCTCCGCCGCCTGAACCGCTGTTAGCGGTGGAGGCACCGCCCTTGCAGCCGGCGTCGGCGGTGCCGAAGATGGCCACCGCGTTGCCGCAGGCGTTGATGGGGGCGCTGATCGGGGCGATGACCTGGTTGCCGCCTGCGACGCTGTGCTCGCCGCTGGTCTTGCCGCCACCGTGGCCACCTCCGTTGTACACGGCGGATCCGCCCTTGGAGTGGGCGGCGGACTCCCCGGCGACGCCGGCGGCGTTGCCGCTGATGTCGATCGGGGCGGAGATGGGCGCGTGGATCTGGTTGCCGCCGAGCACGCTGCCCTTGCCACTCGTCGTGTCGGCGAATGCACCCGTCGGGAAAACGGTGCCGGCGCCGAGAGCGACGAAGCTCGCGGTGAGGACTACGGCACGCGCCGTTCCTTGAGTCCACGTTCGCATTGGATTGCTCCCTTGCATGGAGATCGACTGATTGGAGAGTTGCTGGATGTGTTCGTTTGACTACCGACGTACCGCCGGGGGGACGGCACGCCCTCGGCCACGGCCCAGGTCATGCTGGAGCCGGGGACCGGTGGGGTGTGACTAGTCGGGTGAGAGAGAAGGCTCGTCCGTGGCCGCGTGCACCGCGGGAGGAACCGCGCCGAGCACCGGCGGGAGGACGAACGTCGGCCGGGCATGAGCCCCAGGCCTGATGGCATGACCGAGCCCCGCACCCGTGAGGGCGGTGCCGGACAGGATCGACACCCCTCCGGACTGCGGGCTCATCGGCCGGGGGAACTCCGGCCCGGGTGCCGGGTGCGAGAAGGCCGCACGAGTGACGATCCGACCGCTCCCGGTGCTCTCGGGCGCCCCCGATGCAGTGCCCGCCGCGACGGCGTCCGCCGTCCTCCGGTCACCACTGCCGGCAGCCGCACCTTCGCGGTGCCATAGGGCCCAAGAGACGCCGGGAGATGTACGACTCGCCGCCGATCCTGCCGACGCGAGGCCGGCCATCGCCCGCTTGATCTTGCCGGGCAGTTCTTGGAAGATCGCCGGCGGACGTACGAACAGAGCGTCGCTCACCGTGGTGGCGGCGCCGTGTATCCCTCCCTGGCCGAACAGGTTCAGCACCGGATCGACCAGTGTGTGTGCGAGATCACTGATGGCGCCGTGCGGCACGGACGCAGCCGACACCCGGGTTGCGGAGAGTGCCCCGCTCACGGTGCCTCCCGCCGTACGACCTCGCGAATGCGCCGGTGATGAGGGGGCGGCACTGGAGGTCGTCTTCGTGGAGCTGTGAACGGACTGCGCGTGGACCGGGGCCCGGTCAGGTGCCCCGTGCAGCACGTTCCCCGCCAGTCCCGTGCCGTCGACAACGGGGCTGAACGGGGTATGAGGCAGCACGGCGGCAACGGGTTCAGGGACTGCGGTGTCGGCATGAGCCTGCCCGGCACTGCCGAGCAGCCAGCCGGCCACCGCGATCCCCCCGACCACGAGCAGGCGACGAACCGTCGAGGAATGACGCCGGGACAGCATGGAGCGCAGGCGGACGGAGGCCGTCCGTTCCTGCGGCTGCCCAGCTGCCACGAATCCTCCTCGGCGGTGTCCCCACCCTCAAGGGAGTACCAAGTAACTCCCTACGGAGGGTTACCGTAGCACCACGCTTCGCGTGTGCCACAGTAATTCCGAGAAGGTTTTTTTACTAATTCAGGAGAGATCAAGGAAACGGTCGAGAACCCGCACGCCAAAGCGCAGTCCGTCGACCGGAACCCGCTCATCGATGCCATGGAACATTCCGGAAAAGTCCAATTCCGGGGGAAGCCGGAGCGGCGCGAAGCCGTAGCAGCGCATGCCGAGCCGGGCGAACGCCTTGGCGTCGGTGCCGCCGGACAGGCAGTACGGCACCGGCCAGGCCCCCGGGTCCTCGGCCTTCAGTGCCGTCTCCATGGCCGCCACCAGGGCACCTTCGTAGTCGGTCTCCACTGCGGCGTCATGGTGGACGAACTCCCTCGTCACCTTGGGGCCGAGCAGCTGGTCGACGGTCGCGAAGAACTCGTCCTCGTGACCGGGCAGGAACCGGCCGTCCACCTGAGCGGTCGCTTCCTGGGGAATTACATTGGTCTTATACCCAGCGTCCAGCATTGTCGGATTAAGGGTATTTCTTATGGTTGCGCCGATCATTCTCGCCAGTGGACCGAGTTCTTTGATCGCTTTCTCCGGGTCGTCCGGATCGAATTCGATCCCGTACGCATCGCAGGCCGTCTCGAGGAACGCGCGCACGGTCTTGGTCAGCCGGATCGGAAACTCGTGCGTGCCGAGCCGTGCCACCGCCGCCGCGAGCTCGGTGACCGCGTTCTCCGGGTGCACCATCGAGCCGTGCCCGGCCCGCCCCTGCGCGGTGAGGCGCATCCAGGCCAGGCCCTTCTCCGCCGTTTCGATCAGGTAGAGCCGTTTGTCGCCCGGGACGGTGAGGCTGAAGCCGCCGACCTCGCCGACCGCCTCGGTGCAGCCCTCGAACAGCTCAGGATGCTGGTCGACCAGCCACTGGGCGCCCCACATGCCGCCGGCCTCCTCGTCGGCCAGGAAGGCCAGCACGACGTCCCTCGGGGGCCTCCTGCCTTCTCTCAGCCGCTGCCGGATGACCGCGAGGATCATCGCGTCCATGTCCTTCATGTCGACCGCGCCCCGACCCCACACGCAGCCGTCCTGGATCTCGCCGCTGAACGGGTCGACCGTCCAGTCCTCCTTCTGCGCCGGCACCACGTCAAGATGGCCGTGTAGCAGCAGGGCGTCCCTGGTGCTGTCCTCGCCCTCGATCCGTACGACCAGGCTGGTCCGCTTGGTGTGGGACTCGAAGAGCTGCGGCTCCAGGCCGAACTCGGCGAGCTGCTCCGCGACGTACTCCGCAGCCCCGCGTTCACCGGGCCCGGAGTGATCGCCGGGGTTGCTGGAGTCGATCCGGATGAGGTCGCGGCACAGCTCGACGACCTCGTCTTCCGCGGTTGGCTGGTCGGCCATGATGCTCTCCTTCGCGCCTCGGGTCCTACCCGGTCCATCGTGCCGCGCGATCGACTTCGCCGCGACTCCGGACCTTTGGTATGGTTGGCCCGCCGCAGCGCGCTGGAGCGCGCAAGCAAGTCCGGGTGGCGGAATTGGCAGACGCGCTAGCTTGAGGTGCTAGTGCCCTTTACGGGGCATGGGGGTTCAAGTCCCCCCTCGGACACAACTCGCTGGAGAAGACTCCAGGTCTCTGACCTGGAGTCTTCTTTCATTTTAGCCATGGGCCACATCCAGCTCTACCCCGAATCCGCTGGTCAGCGTCATGGGGGTCCAGCTCCCAGTCGGACTCGAACCGAAACCCCCACCGGCCAAACCGCTCCGGCCGACGAGCGAGCCCGGCGCCCCAATTGTAGTAGTCGGCGTTTACCCCAAATAGCTGACACTCGGGCACAATCGTGATCATGCGGATTGGGATGTTGGGGCCACTGGAGGCCCAGACCGACGACGGTGCCGCCACCGTCGTGGGGGGTGCCCGGTTGCGCAGGTTGTTGATCTTGCTGGCGCTCGAGCCGGGCCGGATGGTCTCCTCCGACCTGCTGATCGACGGGATCTGGGACAACGACCCGCCGATGGGGGCGGCGAATGCGCTGCAGGCGTTGGTGTCGCGGCTGCGCCGGGTGCTGCCCGGGGTGGAGGTCGAGTCCCACCCGGCCGGGTATCGACTGGTGATCGAGGCTGACGCGGTGGACGTGACGCGCTTCGAGCGCCTGGTCGCGGCGGGGCGCTCGGCACTGCCCGAGGATGCCGCACGCGCTGCTCGAATCCTGCGTGAGGCGCTGGATCTGTGGCGTGGTCCGGCGTTGCTGGACGTGGCGAGCGTGGACTTCTTCCGGGCGCCGGTGGCTCGGCTGTCGGAGCTTCGGGTGGCGGCGCTGGAGGACCGGATCGAGGCGGACCTTCGGCTGGGTCGGGGTCGCGAGCTGACCTCCGAGCTGTTTTCGCTGGTGGCCGAGCATCCGCTGCGGGAGCGGATGGTCGGCGCACTGATGCGAGCGCTGGTGGCGGCCGGGCGCCCGGCCGAGGCGCTCACGGTCTACGAGCGAGCGCGCGAAGTCCTCGCCGACGAGCTGGGCGCCGACCCGTCGGCGGAGCTGTCCGCACTGCATACCGCGGTGCTGCGGGGCGAGGTCAACCCGGCGCCCGTCCCCAAGACCCCACCCGTCACTGTGGATATCCGGCCACAGACGAACCTGCGCACTGGGCTGACCAGCTTCGTCGGCCGCGACGAGGACGTCGCCCAGGTCGGCAAGTTGATCGGCGAGTACCGGCTCACCACGCTCACCGGGCCGGGCGGCACCGGGAAGACCCGGTTGTCCGTCGAGGCGGCCCGCCCGCTGCTCGGCCGGCTGCCGGACGGTGTCTGGCTGGTGGAGTTCGCACCGCTCATCGACGGAGCCGATGTGCCCCAGGCGGTGCTGGCCGCGATGGGGCTGCGGGAGCAGGGGTCGATGAGCATGGGGCCGGTGGGGGAACCACTCGACCGGCTGGTGGCGGCGCTGCGCACCCGGAGCACGTTGCTGGTGCTGGACAACTGTGAGCACCTGATCGGGGCGGTCGCCGGACTCGCCGACCGGCTGCTGGGCGAGTGCCCGCGACTACGGATCCTCGCGACGAGCCGGGAGCCGCTCGGCATTACCGGTGAGGCGCTGTGGCCGGTGGAGCGGCTGGCTCTGCCGCCGGAGGGCGCCGGCGTGGCCGAGGCGATGTCGTACCCAGCGGTCCGGCTGCTCGCCGACCGGGCGGTCGCGGCGCGGCCGGGCTTCGAGGTGACCGAGCGGACGGTACCGGCCGTGATGCGGATCTGCCGGGCGTTGGACGGTCTGCCGCTGGCCATCGAGCTGGCCGCGGCGCGGCTTCGCAGCCTCAGCGCCGAACAGCTGGCCGGGCGGCTCGACGACCGGTTCCGGCTGCTCACCGGCGGTTCGCGGATGGCACTGCCCCGGCACCAGACGTTGCGGGCCGTGGTCGACTGGAGCTGGGACCTGCTGACCGGCGCGGAGCGGGCGGTACTGCGGCGGCTCGCGGTGTTCAGCGGCGGCGCGACGGTGGAAGCGGCCGAGCGGGTGTGCGCCGACGGCGCGGAGGTGCTGGCACTGCTGGACGCGCTCTCCGACAAGTCACTGCTGGTCGCCACCGGTGAGGGGCGCTACCGGATGCTGGAGACGATCAAGGCGTACGGCCTCGAACGGCTGGCGGAGGCCGGCGAGCGGGAGCGGATCCGCCAGGCGCACGCCGCCTACTTCGCCGAACTCGCCGAGGCCGCCGATCCGCACCTGCGCGGGGCCGAGCAGCTGGTCTGGCTCGACCGGCTCACCGCCGACCACGACAACCTCAACGCCGCGCTGCGCGGTGCCATCGCGGCGGGGGACGCGCGGACCGCCCTGCGGCTGGTGGCGGCGGCCGGCTGGTACTGGTGGCTCAGCGGCCACAAGGCGGAGGGCGCCGAGCTCGCGACGGAGGCCCTGGCGCTGCCCGGCGAGGTCGACACCGAGGTGCTGGCAGTGGCCTGCGCGGTCTCCGTACTGTTCACCACGTCCGGGCTGGGCGATGAGCGCGAGGCCGAAGGGTTGCTGCGCAAGGCCCAAGAGCTCGCTCAGGGGACACGGTCCCGCAACCCGTTGATCCGGTTGCTCGAGCCACTGGACCGGCTGATGCGGAGCGCCCACGAGTCGTCGGTGGTGCCGCTGGACGCGATCGACACAGCACTCTCCGACGAGGATCCGTGGGTGCGGACGCAGATTCGGCTGCACCGCGCCCGCGCGTTGCTCAACTTCGGTGGCCGGCACGCCGAGGCCGAAGCCGAGGCCGAGTCGGCCCTGACGGAACTCCGTACGATCGGTGAGCGGTGGGGTATGTCGTTCGCCCTCACCGTGCTGGCCGATCTGGTCGCCCAGCGCGGCGATCTGGCCGCGGCGCTCGGCCACTACGAGCAGGCCATCGCCCTCGCCACGGAGCTGGGGATCTTCGAGGACGTGCTGTACATGCGGGTCAAGGTGGGTCAGCTGCGCTGGCTGCTCGGCGACCCGGCGGGGAGCGCCGTGTCCATGGCCGAGGCGGAGCGGGACGCCGAGCAGGTCGGCTGGCCGGACGCCCTCGCCATGATGGGCCACGCCAAGGCCGAACTCGCTCTCTGGACCGGCGATCTGAGTACGGCGCGCACGGAGCTGGCTCGAGCCGAGGCGGGGTTGCGGCACCTCACCGTCCACCCGGTGTTCCGTGCGATGATCTTCGACTCGCTGGGGTATCTGGACGCGCTTGAGGGTGACCTGGCCTCGGCCCGCGCGCACCGTGCCGAGGCACTCGGCCTGGCACTGGAAGCCATGCACTATCCCACGGTCGGTCAGGTCCTGGTCGGCATCGCGGACCAGGCGTTGCGCCAGGACCAGCCGTATGAGGCGGCCCGGCTGCTGTCGGCGAGCGACGCGGTACGGGGCGGGCCGGACCTGTCGCGGCCCGACGCGGTACGGGTGGAGACGGCGACGCGCGCCGCGCTCGGCGAGGAGTTCGCCAGGCGGCGCGCGGTGGTACCGGCGTGCGCATCGAATCCGTACGGGAGCTCGCCGCGGTCACGCTTGGCGGTTGAACAGCTTCGTGGCCCAGAGGTATGCGAGCACGGTGATGGCGAGGCACCAGGCGACGGCGACGATCCCGTTGTGGCCAATCGGGGTGCCCATCAGCAGCCCCCGGATCGTCTCGATGATCGGGGTGAAGGGCTGGTATTCGGCGAAGACCCGGACCCCGGCCGACATGGAGTCGGTGGGGACGAACGTGCTGCCTATGAACGGCAGCAGCGCGAGGGGCAGTACCAGGTTGCTCGCCCCTTCGGGGCTCTTGCTCAGGGTGCCGAGTGCGACGGCCAGCCAGGTCACCGCGAGGGCGAGCAGTGCGATGAGCCCCAGTGCGGCGATCCAGTGCACGAGGTCGGCGGTGGGCCGGAATCCGACCAACACGGCGATACCGATGACGAACACGATGCTGACCATGGTCTGGATCACGCTGCCGAGGACGTGCCCGACCAGTACCGAGGCTCGGGAGATGGCCATGGTGCGGAACCGGGCGATGATGCCTTCGGTCAGGTCGGTGCAGACGGACACCGCCGTGGTCATGGAGGCCGCGGCCACGGTCATCAGAATGATGCCGGGGGCGAGGTAGTTGATGTAGTCGGTGCCGGTGCCGATACCGGCGCCCAGGGCGCCACCGAGGACGTAGACGAACAGCAGCAGGAAGATGATCGGGACTGCGATGGTCCCTAGGGTGAGCCCGGGGTAGCGCAGGGCGTGCTTGAGGTTGCGGCGCAGCATGGTCGCGGAATCGCGCAGGGCATAGGACGTGGTGCTCATCGAAGGTCTCCTCTACTTGGTGGGCTGGCCGGTGAGGGCGAGGAATACGTCGTCGAGATCGGGGGTGTGCACGGTCAGCCCGTCGACCTCGATCGCCTTGGCGTCGAGCAGGTCGAGCAGGGACCGCAAGGACTGGACGCCGCCATCGCTGGGGACCTGCAGGGTGAGCGCGTCGTCGTCGCGGGAGACCTCGCCGAGCGTGCGGGCGGCCCGCTCCAGCCCGCTCGGGTCGGTGAACTGCAGGCTGATGTGCCCACCTGGCACCAGCCGCTTGAGCTCTTGTGCGGTGCCCTCGGCGACCAGCTTTCCGTTGTCCAGCACGGCGATGCGGTCGGCGAGTTGGTCGGCCTCCTCCAGGTACTGCGTGGTCAGGAAGATCGTGACGCCGCCGGCGACGAGCTCGCGGATGATCTGCCACATGCCACGGCGGCTACGCGGGTCCAGACCGGTGGTCGGCTCGTCCAGGAAGATGATCCGCGGGTCACCGACCAAGGTCATCGCCAGATCCAGCCGGCGCAGCATCCCGCCGGAGAAGGTACCGGCCGTCTTCTTGGCCACGTCGACCAGATCGAACCCCTCCAGCAGCTCCGCGGCCCGCCGCCGGCCGTCGGCCTTGCTCAGATGACGCAGATCCGCCATCAGGTGCAGGTTCTCCTCGGCGGTCAGCAGCTTGTCCACCGCTGAGAACTGCCCGGTGACACCGATCGCGGCCCGCACCGCATCGGGCTCGGTGACCAGGTCATGCCCGGCAACCCGCACCTGACCGGCGTCGGCCCTGATCAACGTGGACAGAATCTGCACCGCCGTGGTCTTCCCGGCGCCATTGGGGCCCAGCAGCGCGAAGATCGTTCCCGCTGGGACGTGGAGATCGATACCGTCCAGGACGGTCTTGTCTCCGTACGCCTTACGCAGCCCGGTGGCCGCGATCGCCGGCTGGTTCGACTGGGGGGTCATGTTCCCTCGTTTCATGGTCGTTCTTTCCTGTGCCGTAACCATGACCGAGCCCGCTGATGCCCCCTGAAGAGACCGCTGACAAACCGCTGATACGCATCCGGCGACGTCACGGGTTGCGCCGGCGTGGTCCCGATCCCGTCGCGGAAGTACCGCGTGGCGATCTACGACCCGCGCCGCCCCGGGCGATCAAACGCCCTACGGGACGCTGGACACACGCCAAGCTGTCAGCGTCTTCCGCGCCCAGGCCTGGCAGTGGTCGACCTCGCCCGCCCCAATATGAGCTTGCGCCATCCTGAACGGGCTGGTCAGGGTGCTGGTATGACGGTGTTCGTGAGTGCTCCTGCTGTTGGTGGGCGGGTGTCCCGTGGCTAGATCGTCTGTCAGCGGCTCGTTTCGAGGTTGGT